>JBBIKS010000032.1:0-26011 GCA_037445375.1 Nitrospirota bacterium
TCTATAGGACATTTCTATTTTGGCAGTATAGGACATTATCATTTTGGCGTTACACCCTATAAATGGCTTATAATTTATTGATTAAATTGAGAGGTGATTTATTGATGACGGCATTAAATCAACTAAAGAGACATGTTTTCTTTGAGTTTCTAAACCTTGCAGGCAGGGCATACATAATTGTCAGGTATTCCAAGCGGGTTATTTTAGGCAAGAGGGGTTTTACAGATAAGGAAAAGGCTAATGGGCTAATGCTTGTCTTCAATTCTAATATGAATTTTATATGGGATGAAAGCGGCATAAAAGCTACTTTGATCTTTGGCAATTCCCCCTTAAAATGCTTCATCCCCGCCGAAGATATTATGTTGATATACTCACCTGAATTGGATGCACAGTTTGCAACTCGACTATCTATCGATATAAAGAAAACGGATGTAGATAAAGCAGAGAGAACAGAAATGGCATCTTGTTTTGAGAAAGAGCAAGAAAAAGTAATAAAAGTAGATTTTACAAAAAAAAGGAAAAAAGATGAGCGAGAGACTATTGCGTGAATTGATTATTGAATTATTGAAAAAGCGGCTTTCAAGGGAATACAAAGAAATAAAGACTAATTCTTCCGAAAGTCCTGATTTGATTCTTGCAAATCACGGTTTTACTGTAGCCTCTGTTCAGGTTGAGACCGAAAGTAGCATAACCCCTGAACGGTCAGAAATTTGGAAGCAGCTCGCACAGGATGGCTCAAAGCTGATAATTATGGTACCTAAAGATGAGAAGGCAAAGATAATGAATTTATTATGGAACAAAGGCATTGCTGATAAGGTCAGCGTGGGGACATATGAAATTGTTATCAAGATGCCATGAAACACGAAAATTGAAGACGGGATGGTTTAATTTTTGTTATGAAGACAATAGATATTCATACACATGGCATCGGCGGCTATGATACTCATAACGATTCAACAAGTAGTATTCTTAAGATAGCCGAAATACACGGCAATTCAGGCGTCTCGGAGCTAATCCTCTCAATATATCCTTCAGAACTAAACATGATGAGACACGAGATGGAAATAGTCAAAGATGCTATTGAAATACAGAAGAAGGAATTAGATTTGCAATCGGGCATGTCAGATTATGAAGATTCAAGACCAGCAAAAATATTAGGGATTCATCTTGAAGGACCTTTTTTAAATAAAAACAGGTGCGGTTCACTTGATCGGGAAGTTTTTCTCGAGCCGCATGAATATACATTTAAAAAGCTCATACATGGTTTTGAAGATATAGTCAGGGTAATAACCGTTGCACCAGAACTGAACGGATCCCCTGCGCTTATAAAAAAGATATCCGATATGGGGATGATTGTCAGCATGGGACATTCTGAAGCAACATATAATGAGGCAGAGCAAGGTTTTAATTGTGGAGCAAGAGGTATAACACATATTTTCAATGCCATGAGAGGATTCCATCACCGTCAACCGGGCATTGCAGGTTTTGCACTAACAAATCGCAATATATACATAGAAGTAATCAGTGACCCCTTTCACCTTCATCCTGCAGCACTTCAGATGATATTTGGATTAAAAAATCCAGAAAAAATAATCATCATCTCTGATTCGGTCAAGAAAACTGGATTGAGCAATTCAGAAGCGCCATTAACAGATCCGTCAGGCAGACTTTTAGGCGGTAGTATGACGATAACCGAATCGGCTGATCGTTTGATTAAGCAGGGCTATGATAAAGAAATGATTTTGAGATGTATAACAGAGAATCCATACAAATATATTATGATTATGTGAAAAGGCGAAGAGGTCTTTATCAAACTGAAAAAATGCGTTTAATTTTAAAATAGCAGGTATGGGTATCCGAAAAACCGTTGTTCTGAAACACGAACTTAGTCTCAGTGTCGGTGTCAGTGACGAGTATTAGAGATTATTTTTGCACTGGCACTGAGACTAAATCGTGCCTGCTATATAAAAATCTAATTGCGCTTTCCGTTTAATGTTTTTTAGTTATTCTCTCCTGAAACCTATCAAAGACATCATAAATTACTGGCACGACTATCAATGTTAGGAATAATGATGAAAGCAGCCCGCCAATAGTAGCAATAGCCATTGGCGCCCTTGTCTCGGAACCTTCTCCTATACCTATGGCGATGGGCATCATCCCGAAAATCATCGCAAATGTGGTCATAAGTATAGGTTTTAGCCTTACAGGTCCTGCTTCAAGCAGGGCATCTTTTCTGTTCATTCCCCTTGCCCTCAATGTATTCGTATAGTCAACAAGCAGAATTGCATTTTTCTTGACCAGACCCATCAAAAGAATTAGTCCTATTAGGCTAAAGATATTAATCGTATTGCCAGTTATTAAAAGAGCGCCAAATGCACCAATAAATGAGAGGGGCATTGATATTAGAATAGTAATAGGATGTACGAAGCTCTCAAACTGTGATGCAAGAATCATATATGCCATAACAATTCCCAAACCGAGGGCAAAGACGAGATAGAAAAATGATTCATCCATAATATCAGCCATCCCTTTAAACGATGTAGAAAATCCTGCTGGAAGTATCTTTCCGGCGATTGAGCTAAGTTCTTCCTTTGCCTGCCCAAGGGGTTTGCCTTCGAGATTCGCAAAAAGTATTACAGCCCGCTGCCTGTCAACCCTGTTGATTATACTTGATCCCCCGGCTTCTTGCAGGCTGATAATATTGGAGAGCTCTATCTGCCTTCCATCCTTAGACCTCACATATATTCTGCCTATATCCTGAGGAATTGCCCTGCTTTCGGGATACAGTCTTGCCCTTACATCGTATCGTCTGCCCTTTGTATCGTCTTTAAATTTTGCCACATCCAATTCGCCGCTTATGAGAAAACTGATTGCCTCAGCAACGGTTGCGATATCAACTCCAAGCTCTGCAGCCTTATCTCTATTAATAAATACCCTGACCTCCGGCTTCCCTGCCTCTAATGTAGAGTCGATATCAACAATTCCCGGTAGTTTTGCGAATTCTGATATTATTTGCTTTGAATACTCTTCAAGCGATGAAAGGTCTCTGCCCTGAATGCTGAATTGAATCGGCACTTGCCTGACGCCTCCGCCAATCAATGAGACATCTTCAGCAGTTCCTTTCAATCCGCTGATTGCACCAAATTTCTTTCTCGCCTCTCTCATAATCTCCTGCTGTTTCCGTTTTCTTTCTGCTTTGGGCTTTAACCCGACAAACATTGTTGCTTTGTTGATCTCGCCTGTCAGCCCTGATCCTTGTGCATAAAAAACTGTTTTCACCTCTGGTAATCCTTTAACAATATCTTCTGCCTGACGGAACATCTTGTCTGCTTCATCTATAGAATAGTTGATCGGAGCTTGCAGCCTTACAATGAATCTGCCCTGATCTTCAGGGGGCACGAACTCCTTTCCTATAAAGCTGGTAATCAATAAACTGATCATAAAAACGCCCAATGCCATGACAATGATTTTTGCCTTGTGATTCAAAGCAAATAAAAGCAATTTCCTATATGCATCCTCGGTTTTGGCATAAATATTATCTAACTTCTCGGAGATTAAGGCTATTATCCTGAACTTTGATTTTTTATGTTCTTCTTCGGTTCTTTTCAAAAACCTTGATGAGAGCATGGGAATCAGTGTAAATGCTACAAGCAATGAGACCGAGACGGCAAAAACAACCGTAAGGGCAAACTGCAAAAAGAACATGCCGACAATTCCTTTCATGAAAGCTACAGGAAGGAATATTGCCACAATTGCAAGGGTCGTAGCCATAACCGCAAGCCCTATCTCGGAAGAAGCGAATGAGGCTGCTTCCATCGGCTTCATTCCTTTATTGATGTTCCTGTCAATATTCTCTATTACGATAATTGCGTCATCTATAAGAATGCCTATGCACAGGGACAGCCCAAGCATCGTCATATTATTGAAAGTAAAGCCGAATGCATGCATTATGCTGAATGTAGCTATTATGGATGTTGGGATGGCAAGGGCGCTTATAAATGTGATTTTTAAGCTTTTGAGGAATAGCAAAACCACAAGCACAGCAAAGAAACCGCCAAATATGAGATGGGTTTGAACCTCATGGATTGAACGTTTGATAAAATGGGATTGGTCGAAGCTGACATCGAGACGCATACCGGATGGAAGGGTATTTTTGATTTTTTCCATCTCTTTTTTCACACGGTCAATAACTTCGACGGTGTTTGTTCCAGACTGTTTTTGTATGCCCAGACCTACTGCTGGAATACCGTTGAATCTCGCTAATGTCCGCTTTTCCTCTACCCCGTCTTCTGCACGGCCTATATTCTTAATTTTTATCGCAGAACCTCGTTGATAGCCGACAATAAGCTCATTGAAATCATTTATTGAAGCCATTTCTCCCTTGATCTTTATTATATATTCCCTCGAATCGCTCTCAATTCTGCCGCCGGGGATCTCTACATTCTCCCTTTGCAGCGCCTTTATCACATCCTGAGCGGTTATTTTGTATGAATTGAGTTTTTCAAGGTCGAGCCATATTCTAACCTGCCTCAATCTCTGCCCTGCCAATCTAATAGCACCAACGCCGTTTACCTTCTGGATCTGTTCTTTAAGAACCTCATTAGCATAAGTAGATAGCTCTCTTGGAGATTGTTCACCGCTTAAGGCAAGCCATAAAACAGGCGTGGCATCAGGGTCAACTTTTTCGATTACAGGTTCTTCAATATCTGTTGGAAGTTTGCTTCTGATAGCAGCAATTTTCTCCCTGACATCTTGAACTGCGAGGTCAATTTTTCTTTCAAGGACGAACTCAACTGTAACAATGGATACACCCTCTGTGCTGGAGGAGTTAATTGTCTTAACTCCATTGATTGTATTTATTGCCTCTTCAATCTTATCCGTAACATCAATGTCCATTATTTCAGGGTTTGCGCCCTTCAGAACTGTTTTGATGTTGACTATGGGGAATTCAACCCTTGGGAAAAGGTCAACCCCTATGCTTGGATAACTTACAATCCCTAATACTACGAGAGCAAGAATCAGCATTGTAGCAAAGACAGGTCTTTTTATTGATGTATCAGCAAGCCACATATATTAGTCCTTAGTTGAGAGTCATTTGTCAGATATTTGATAAAATCTCTAATGAGTTTTGATATTTCTACGCTTTTAGAGTAAGCTTTTCTAATTCATCTTTGTTTATATAAATTAGGTCAAAAGCTAAATAAAGCTGGCTTTGGAATTCTGCATTTGGGCTAATAGAAATGTATAAATATTTTACAAATTCTTTGCCTGTCTGCCTTGCATAGCCTTCAGCAATATTACTCACTACCGAGATTGCAGACCTCCTCATCTGATCTTTTAATGCAAAATAAATTTTATATTACTATCTGTTAATTGATATACTTCTTTAGCCAATTCCCTTGCTTTTTTTAATGCTACGATATCTTTAAATCTTGGGATTTTAGTACCTTTTGACTATCGACTATCGACTATCTTTATTTTTGTATTTTCTGAGAGATTCTGTTGTCCGACAGTCACTGCCATCTCGCCTTCCGTAATGCCTTCAATAATTTCAATGTATTCAATAACCTTTGATTCAACCCCATCAATCTTTGCGGCTATTTTATATTGCTGCCCGATTTTCAGCCGTCTTGACTTTGCAATATCTCCCTCAGCCACAAATGCTGAAACCTTTTCGCCTTCATAAAGCATTGAGATTGCAGGGATAAGTATTGTTTCTTTCGCTTCCCCCGTAAAGAGGGTAACCTTTGCAAAAAGACCCGGTTTTAGCAAACCGTCGGCATTAGGAGTTAATGCTTCGACCTGAAGGCTGCGGGTTTTTTCCTCTAAGCTGGGATAGATGATATTGACCTTGCCCTTAAATTCTCTGTCACCAAAGGCGTCTATACGAAAGGTAACATCCTGTCCCTTTTTTAATTTTCCGATATCCTTTTCACTGATAGTAAAGAAAAGTTTTAAGGGATTATTCTTTATTATCACGAATAGATTAGAGCCATTTCTTGCATAGTTCCCTGCCGTTACCTTTTTCTCTTTTACAACTCCATCAATCGGGCTATAAATCCTCGTTTTAATAAGCTTCTGCTTTGCAAGCGATAGGGTTGATTTAGCTCTTTCAACTTCTGCTTCAGAGAGGGACAGCCTTGTTGAGACATCATCAAATTGCTGTTGGGTAACAAGCTGTTCTTTATAGAGGGCGTTTTTTCTTTGAAATTCAAGTTTTGTGTTAGCAAATGTAGCTTCGGCTTGTTTTAAAGCCGCATCTGACCTCCTGACATCAAGCTCATAATCAATCTCGCTGATAGTGGCTAATAGCATGCCTTTTGATACAACAGTTCCTTCCTCCGCCCTAATATCTCTTAAAATTCCGTCAACCTCAGCGCTAACAATAACCTCCTCAAATGGATTAAGAGAGCCTATTGTCTCAATATAAGGACGGACTGACTTCTTCTCCGCCTTTTGAACCTTGACATTAATCACCTTTTCTTCCGTAACTTTGTTTTCTTTTTTGCCGCAGGCAGATAGAGAGAAGATCAAAAAGACTGCTGCAATGAGCAATAAAGCCGATGGAATATGTTTGCTATTCATTTTTAATAACCTCTGATATTTCCTGTATATGAGTTTTTATAGACTATTTAGGGTCTGTTTATAAATTCTGTTTTTTGTCATTCCGCATCAAGTGCGGAATGACAAAAAACAGAATTTATAAACAGACTAACTCCTTAACAAAATAATCCCTTCATCTCTTTGTTGAGGCTCGACTATAAAGCACCCCTACCGCCTTTTTAAGCCTTGTCTTTGCCGCTTGAGAATTATATAATGCATCTGAGAGCTGTCTTTCCGATGTAATCAACAAGGTATTTGCGTCCATGACATCAATGCTGTTTGCGAGACCAAATTCAAACTGCTTATTAACTGAGTTGAAATTATCCTTTGCAAATGCCAGTTGATTCTCAAGGGATTTTAATATGCTATTTAGGGTGATGAAATCAAGATAGGCATTTTCTACCTCGATGCCTATAGTTTTTCTCGCATCTTCATACAGAAGTTCTGCCTGCCTTTTTCTTGACTCTGCTTCCCTGACTTCTGCACGTCTTAAGCCTCCTTCAAAGAATGGAAAGTTTATCTTAACCCCACCATAAATACTTTCTTTGTTTAGAAATGCTGATGCAGGGTCTTCGTCCTTCCTTGCCCATACGCCTTCAACGGAAACCATAGGGAAATAAGCACCTTTTGTATATTTAACCTGCTCCTCGGAGATTTTTTTCTGGATTTCGATAGACTTCAAATCAGACCTTTCTAAGAAGGCTGTTTGTTTCAGACACTCAAAGGCTGGCAGAGTGCAGTTTGGCATTAAGAAATCCAGCTCTGATGATTGTGTGATGAGCGGGGTGTCTTGTATATCAAAATTCTCATTTATCCCAACAACCCTTGCAAGGATGGATTTTGCAAGATTAAGATTATTTTCTGCCCTTATATTATCCGAAATAGCACCGGAAAGCTCTGCCTCTGCCCTCAAAAGAGCCGTTTTTGTAACCTCTCCGATTTTTAATCTTATATGGGCAGCATCTCTATGTTTGGTAAGCCTCTCCACATTTGCCCTTGCTATATCGAGCATCTTTTTTGTTTTTAAGAGATCATAAAATGCAAATGATACATTCATAAGATATGCCTCTTTTGCAGCAAAAAGGTCATATTTGCTCTTTTCAATGCCCTTTGAAGATATTTTAAGGGCGGTTATTTCCCTGCCGCTTAAAGAAAATGACTGATCTAACCTTACTCCCCAAAGAGTTGCATCCTGTGGCTGAATGACAGAGCCTGTCTGAGAAAACTTTTCTTCACTATATCTTGTATATCCGCCAAATGCCGAGAGCTTTGGAAGCAGAACGGAAATAGCCTTATCCTTTACCCTTTCAGATATATAAAGTTCTTCCTCAGAAATCCTTATTTTTTCGGAGTTTTCAAGTGCAATCTTATATAGTTCATCAAGGGTGTATTCTTTATAGGCATAAGCATTCACAACTGATATTAGTAAAAAAAATATGCAGGAAACTACTAAGGGTTTTAGTTTCATATTAGGCTTCAAGTGGATTTGTCCGGCTCTCATTTCAGTGTTCCTTTGATAAAGATATCTATAAATTCCTTTATGGTTTTTTCATAATCTTCTTGGGAGCTTTGCCTTTGGAATATGAATTCCTCAACCTCGAAATATGAAAAAATCATACCCAACAAAGCACGTCCGCCAAGCCTCGTATCGAATTCCCTCAAGAGTCCTTTTTTTTGCATTTCTTCAAAATATGATGCGATTGTATCATAAAGTTCGTCAAGAAATGGCTGAAAAAACTTTGTAACCTTTTCAGGGTGTGTAAGTATTTCTGATTTCATAATCTTAGTAATATCCTTTCTAAGAAAGAGGGAATTAAGAAAACTTCTTATGATTATAAACAGGGCATCCTCATATTTTAAATGAGATATCTCCGGCAGTATATGTTTAAGCTCTGGCAAAAAAGAGTAATTCTTTAGCACATCTTCAAGAAGCATCTCTTTTGAAGGGAAATGCCTGAAAAGGGTAATCTCTGCAACGCCTGCTTCCTTGGCTATCTCCCGAGTAGTAGCACATAGATAACCCTTTTTGGAGAAAAGCCTGAGGGCGCTTTCGAGTATCCTTTCTTTGGTTGTTAGGGGTTCTGAAGTCATTTTTTCATGTATTAAAATTAAACATAAGTAAGCACTTACTTACAATAAAGGATTTTAAAATTAATGTCAAGTATTTTTTGAGCTTTTTTTAAAATCTCCCCTTGCGGGTTCAACTCGTAATTCCCTGTAGCTTGCTACAGGGTTTCCTTATACTTCCCTCCCCCTTGATGGGGGAGGGCGAGGGTGGGGGTGACAAGAAACTATTTTCACCCTCCTCTTTGTCCCCTCCCATCAAGGGAGGGAGATTTTAGGATACACCGCAGCTTGCTGCGGGGAGGTTCAATTTTGTAAATTGAACCTTTATTTCGATAAAATTATGTAGCAGATTGTAAACCTACTCCCGCTGCAGATTACAATTTCTGAAATAAGTGAATATAATGGTAATTTTTTTAAAGAACAACTGGTTTTTTGTTGGAATACTTATAGTAATATTTCTATCTTTCGCCTTGCCTGAACTTGGAAGGTTGGTAAGGGATTACAGTATTCTAAACATAGGTATCTTTTTAGCTTTTTTCATAACAGGATTAAGCCTTGAGACATCGGGGATTGGCAGTCAATTGCGTAATTATAAAGCCCTAATCGCTGCCATGCTGTCATCTCTATTGTTTTTCCCTATCATAGCTCGAATACTTGCTGGCATGACTCTATCGCAAGAGTTCTTGATTGGTGTCTGCATTATTGCTACAGCTCCTGTAACCGTAGCCTCTGGTGTAGTGATGACTTCTATTGGGAGAGGTAATGTAGCACTTGCGCTTTTTATCTGTGTCTTAGGAAATTTACTGGCTATCTTTACCATTCCAGTATCCCTGAGTTTTTTGCTTAAATTTGAGGGTAGCGTTGATCTGCCTGTTTTGAAAATGCTGACGGGTCTTCTTATTACGGTTTTGCTGCCAACGGCATGTGGTCAATTGGCAAGACAGTTTGTCAAAAAATTGGTTTTATCTTTAAAAAAACCGTTCTCGATTTTTCAGCAGTGTATAGTTTTATTGATAATATTCAATGCCGTTGCAAGTTCTGCGGGAAGGATAGTTGAAGCAGGGTCTTCTATAATAATTGCAGCACTTTTTATGGTATTTTTACATTCAATAATGCTTATGATGAATTTCGGTATCTCAAAATCTATAGGACTTGACCGACCTTCTACCACAGCATTTACAATCCAAACTTCACAGAAAACTCTTACGGTATCCTATCTTGTCTGGGCGGGCTATTTCGCCGTTAAATATCCGATGGCTCTGATACCGGGCATACTATATCATCTAACTCAAATGATTATGGATACCATCATAGCCGAAAGGTTACGCATCGCGGATATCCGTGCCAATAAAAGCTCGTGATTCTCACACATTAGGGTATAGCCCTTTTCTGCATCAAGAGGCTTAATTATGAAATTTCAGTTATAATCAAATGACAGCCAAGTTGCTGCAATATTAAAAATTATTTTGAGTTATCTCTTTGAAACAGGCATTAATTTATTCTCTCATATTTCATATCATTTTATTCTCTTTTGTCTTTTTTCTGAAAGAGCAAAGAAAAGAGCCTAAATCTGATTATTTTCATACAAGACTAATCTCCCCGGAAGAACTAAAGGAATTTCAAGACAAAAAGGATATCAAGAAAGAATTAGCCCCCCCGCAACAAACCCAAAAGATCAAGCCTAATGCTGTTAAGCCAAACTTGAGATCCATGCCTCAGCAAAAGAAAAATGAGACTAATAAAGATATTCCTAAAAAATTAGACCTGAAACAAATACCATCCTCACACCCTGCTGAAAAATCAGGTCAACAGCCATTAGTTACTGAACCGTCAGACAGAAAAGAAGACATTGCAGGTATGCATGAATCAACAAAACAATTAAAGGATAGAACAAAAGATAAGCTCTTTGATAAGGAAATCATAGGGAAGCTTGCTCAGAAGGAGAAGGGAACAAAACCTGACAATTCTATTACCTTCAGCACAGAAGAGTATCAGTATCAGGGATATATGCAAAGGCTTAAAGAGAAGATTGAGGGAATTTGGAAGTATCCCCGCGATGCGGCGGAAAGAGGCATATATGGAGACCTTTATATAAGATTTACGATAAAGAAAAACGGAAAACTCGGAGCGGTTGATTTAGTCAGGACATCAGGCTACAAAAGCCTCGATGATGCTGCAATCAGGGCTTTAAGGGATGCTGAACCCTATTGGCCGCTGCCTGATGAGTGGGGCAGGGATGGATTGACTATAACAGGACATTTTGTTTATACATATTATGGGAGTTATATAAGATAGCCGAAATATTCATGCCGGTTGTTGTGCATGAATGTTTCAGTCAGTAAGCAGACCAAAATTAGTAGCAAAATATACAGAATGTTCATCTATTTTATGTATCTTTCAAGAACTTCTTTTAAGAATTTTTCGAAATCACCAAGATGACTTTTCAGCACCCCGAAGATGATTGTGTCGTCCACTTTGTCATAGCCGTGAGCAAGAACATTTCTTGTAGCAGCCATAGGTATTAAAAATCTCAATGATTCCTCGCCAATTATCCCATTTTCTGCCAAAACTACAAAAACGCCCTTGTTGTCTTCAGGCTCTCTAAGTCCTTCCTTTTTGATGATAATCTTACCTATATCCAAACATGCCTGTATAGCTACCTCAAGATTTCTCTCGATAGCATCTTTTGTAGTTATATCAATCAAATAAGCCTCAAAAGATATGCCTGAATAAGCATATAACCTTCTTACCCTTTCCTGCACTACGGATATTTTAAATTTAATCTCTTCCAACCAAAAAACTCCGTTTTAATGCTCTAAGTTCTTCTAAGAAGGGAGCAAAATCTTGATATTTATTATCTATTGCGACCTCATAAAGAATTCTATCTGCAGAATTTCTCTCATAAATACATTTGCCCCCTTTTAGGGTATGATAAGCGAAGCTCAACGAAGCCCCGTTTAAAACCACTATATCTAATGGTCTGAGTATTTTGTTGCTGAGAGTAGCGGCTAAGATTTCAGCTTCCTGAAGGGCGATAAACGGATCAAAATTATAAAAGGCGTAATCAAATACTAAGGCGAGATCAATGTCAGATCTTTTCCCTGATCTGCCCTTTACCGTGGAGCCGAATTGATAAACTGCTAAAAGGTTTTTTTTTAAGACAATATTCTGTTCAAGAAGGGTTGCTAAATTTGTGTTTATATTTTGTGTTAATCTCATAATTTTTAAATCAATGAAATAAATCCTATCATAAAATAATAGGAAATGTGAAGGCAAGCTGGTTGAGACGCAAATTTTTGCGTCTCAACTTTAAATTAGAGATCTATTTAGTGTCTGTTTATAAAGTCTAAAAAATACCATTTACCTTGCCTACCATCGTCAAGCAGAGAGGAACACACCCCTGCACCTCTCTCAAGATGAGACTTCAAGATATGCCCCTCCCTTGATGGGAGAGGTTGGGGAGGGTGCTGAAATCGGCATTTATAAACGGACTTCTTGCGGGAGCAGGATTGCAACCTGCTCCACAATTTTTGGTGAACGAGCATGATTCTAATAATAGCACATCTTTAAATATTACGAAATAAGGTTTCAAGTTGTAAACTTGAGGCCGCAAAATGACCCCCCGACTCTATAAACAGACTCTAATTAGTCTTTAAGCACTCACCCCATCTAACCTTTTGAGTCCTGCCTCTAAAGCTAATTTTATAGCCTCTTTGAATTCCTTGTTGGTTATTCTTCTACTTAGTTCTGGATAGTCAAATGCTTTATAGCACGGGCGGTATTGATCCATAATATTTATATAGGTATTAGTAGAGATTTCTTCTGCAATAAATCTAACAAATTCTTTAGTGCCTGCGATATTATTTGGCAAAACAAGGTGGCGAATAAGCAAACCTTTTTGAGCGATTCCCCATTCACTAAGAATAAGGTCTCCAACCTGTCTGTGCATTTCTTTTAAAGCAGCTTTGGCTGCCTGCGGATAATCCCTTGCCTTTGAGTATTTAAGCCCCATTTCAGGGTCTGAATATTTAAAATCCGGCATATAAATGTCAATTATCCCGTCAAGTATCTTAAGTGATTCTATAGATTCATATCCACCGCAGTTATAAACAATGGGCACGGTCAGTCCCAATTCTTTTGCAGTAGAGATAGACTGTAATATCATGGGCATTTGGTGTGTAGGGGTTACGAGATTGATGTTATGGCAGCCGCTTCTTTGGATGCTGACCATGATATCAGCAAGGCTTTCAGCCGACATTTCATTGCCTTCCCCAAGATGACTTATTGTGTAATTCTGGCAGAAAATACAGCCTAAGTTGCAGTAACCAAAAAATATTGTCCCAGAACCGTAATAACCGACAAGCGGTTTTTCTTCGCCAAAATGGGGTCCACAGCTCGAAATGAGCAGCCTATTTCTGGTCTTGCAAAAGCCTTTCTCCTCTGCGGTTCTATCAACCCTGCATTGATGTGGACATAAGGTGCATTCCTTTAAGATATCTTTGGCACGGTTAGTCCGTTCTGTAAATTCTTGAGGGGATAATTTTAAATAGGATGCGGTAAAAGGCATATTTACCTAAATTTTTGTCTGCAGGAATTTGCCAAGTTGTTTGTCAACATTTGCTACATGAGCCAATATCCAATCTACAACAAGCTGATTGGTGGTTACCGAAAGCTCATAAGAACCGGGCTTTGCGCCTCCTTCAAGCTTCAAAAGCTCCGGTTTAAGCGCTAAAAGCTCCTTTTTAAAGTGTTCGTGCTGGGCTTTGTGATAATCATATTGAGGATATTGGTATTTGAGCATGTATTTTTCTTCCTCATTAAAATGTATATGCACATAATCCTCAAGGAATTTGATGATATCGCCTATTTTATATTTGCATATATGTTGTTTTACAGCATCAACGAGGCTGTTAATCCTATTGAAAAGCTCTTTATGTTGGTTATCAATTGTATCAATACCCACTGAGAGGTCTTCAGTCCATTTTATCATTAGCGGCTCCTTTCGTCTAAAATTTCTCTTATCTTTTTAAGAAGCTCATTCGGGGAGGCAGGTTTTCTCAGGAAGTTTAATTTATAATCGAGGATGCCTTTTTTATGTATAATGTTCTCGGTATAACCACTTGTAAAGAGGGCTTTTATATCAGGGTTTATAGCCTTTATTTCATCATAAGCCTCCTTACCGTTTTTCTTAGGCATCACTACATCGAGAATAAGCAATTTAATTCTGTCTTTGTTTTCGATGAATCGAATTATTGCCTCCTGTCCGTCAGCAACATCTATTATTTCGTATCCATATGCCTCGAGTGCCATTTTATACAGATTTCTTACTGCATCTTCATCCTCAGCAATCAATATTGTTTCAGTTCCTGATAGTGAAAAAACCGGTTCTTCTTTTAAAGTTCGGATTTCTTCATCTTCTATAAGCGGCAGGTATATTTTAAAAGTAGTTCCATTTCCAACTTCGCTATAAACATTAATATATCCATTATGTTGTTTAACTACTCCATAAACAATAGAGAGTCCAAGTCCAGTTCCTTTGCCAACCTCTTTTGTTGTAAAGAAAGGCTCAAAAATTCTCGCTATTGCTTTTTCATCTATGCCTTGACCTGTATCGGTAATAGACAGAAGGGCATAACTTCCAACTTCACCATATCCATGAGATTTGATATAGTCTATATCTACATTGATAGTCTCGGTTTCAATAATAATTGAACCGCCATGAGGCACTGCATCTCTGGCATTAGTGACGAGATTCATGATCACCTGTTCGAGCTGGGTCTTGTCAGCCATAACGACTAATTTTTCATTAGATAAAATTATTTCAAGCTCAATATCAGCAGTTATAAGTCTCAGTAAGAGTTTATTTATATCCTGTATAAGATTATTAATGTTGACAGGTAATAGATTTATTATCTGCTTTCTACTAAAGGTAAGAAGGCTTTGAGCTAAATTAGCTGCCCTTTCTGAAGAGCTCATTATCTGATCAATATAGGCTTTTAGGGTTTCATCTTTTTCTACCTTCATTCTAAGCATATAACCATAGCCTAAAATGGCAGTAAGTATATTATTGAAGTCATGTGCAATGCCACCTGCAAGCTGCCCAACTGCCTCCATTTTTTGGGCATGAATAAGCTGGTCATAAAGCTTTTTTTGCTCCGTAATATCTATCAAGACGCCCTGATAATGGGTTATATCGCCCTGTTCATCAAAAATTGGCCAGACCCTGCTTGTGACCCAGTTTATATCGCCTTTAATGTTCATTATCCTGTGCTGTAAGAGGATATCAGAGATTTTTTTATCACTAATCTCTTTTGTTTTCTTCAGAAACATAGGGATATCTTCTGGGTAAATAATTTTGGTAAATAGTTTATTTTCAATTATAAGGTCAGTTGCCTTATAGCCAAATATCGAGATATTGGCAGATATAAATTCTAATGGCAATCCTTCTTCAGTATTTCTGCACAGAAATGCCACTGCCGGGCTCTTGTTGATAATATCTTCAAGATTTCTTAACTCTTTAAGTATATTTTTAAGTCGCTCTTCGGCTTTTTTTCTTTCTGTAATATCCCGGCAGATAGCTACAAAGAATTTTGTGCCGTCTATCTCTAAGGGCCTTGAGCTCACTTCAGCATTGAAAACATCCCCATTTTTCTTCTTATGAAGTGTCTCAAACACATAGCCGTCGTGTTTATAGACTTCCTTATAATGCCCGTTAAGTAATTTTGCTGCCTCAGGGGCTCTTATATCCTTCACATTCATTGAAACCAGCTCATCTATTGAGTATCCATAAGTTTCAATGGCTCGCTCATTAGCCTCGATAATATTATTATTTTCTGCATCAATGATGAATATAATGTCATTAGCATAATGAGTCAGGTGTTCATATTTACGCAATAATGAACTATGCTTCTTTTCTATCTGATATTGTTTCTTATAAAACTGAACCCGCTGATTCCGCCATACAAAACCAATCCCTAATGCGGTTGATATAATCAGAAGAACAGATAAAAATATGTTCATATATGACCTTTCTGTTACTTCTGCAAAAGCCTCTTCTTTGTCAATCTTGGTTACCAAAAACCATCTTGAATTGGGTATTGGTCTTAAAGATGCAACAACAGGAATACCTCTGTAATCCACTCCTTCGACAATTCCTTTTTTACCCTTCACTGCCATCACGGCGGGCACATTTTCATTTGCAAGTGGGATGCGAAGCTGTAAAGAGGTATCCTTCCTATGTCGAAGCTCATTTAAAAACAGAACATCATCATTATCCCTTGTAACTATAAGAAACTCGCCTGTCTTAGAATCTGTAGGGAATGATTGGATAACAGGATAGAGGGTTATATAAGGGTCAACTCCAAGTATGAGCCAACCAAGGGGTTTGTTATTTGATATCAATGGTATGATTATATCTAATTCGATGGTTTTTACTTTTTCATGCCTATGGATATTTGTCATAATGACCTGACTATTATCCATTGCTTCTTTCAGACGTTTAGAGGTATCTTCGCTGATTGTACTATGCGAACCGCAGACAAACAACCTGACTGAGCCTTTAGCATCAAGCAGGAAAGCACCATGTAAGTCGAGGGAATTCTTGAGGATAGTAAGGTAGCTTAAGAGTATAGACATACTTTTTTGATCACTTGGATTAGAGAGAAAATTATTTACGATGGAATGGGTAAAATTCGAGTCTTTAATCGCATTTGCTAATTGAAGCCTTTCATTCTGCCATCTTGTAATTTGGTCAAGTTTTAGATTTGATATAGCAACTAATTCTTGGTGAACTGCCGATTTAATCGCTGCTTCCTGCTTTTTGATATAAAAAAAACCGATGACAACAATTATTACAGAAATAATAATAAATATGGCGATAAGTGAATAGGGGATTGTATTTCGTTCTTGAGTAAAAATATACATAGAACTCACAAATCTCGTTAGGACGGGCGTCTCGGCTGTCTATTAAATTTAACCTTTTTAGACAGGCGAGACGCCCGTCCTAACGAGATTTTGAGGTTTTGGCAACATCTATCCCTCTTTTTAGAATATAGGCTATTTTTTGTCATAATAGAAATTACTAATTTATAATTAATTATAGCACAACTTTTTTAAAAAATGATGACTGTTTTACCCCTCGTTGAGGGTTCAATTTTGTAAATTGAACCCTTATTTCATAATATCAAAGACGGTGCGATTATTCGAATCATGTTCATTCAGCAAAAATTATGGAGCGGGTTTGCAACCAGCTCCCGCAAAAGGATTGCTTTGATTTGCTCTTAATGATATTCTTCTATCTCTAATTTTTGGAAAGAGAGCCTTATTTGATTTTATTTTTTAGAATATGTTATTTTTCATATCCATTACTCATGGTTGCATAGTCGGTTATGAGAAGTGCTAATTAGTGTCTGTTTGTAAATGCCGAATTGTCATGCTGAGCCCTTCGATAAACTCAGGACAAGCCTGTCAAACCATGACACAAAAATAAGGATTTAAGTTGCCTGTCGACAAGCTCAGGTGACAAAAAACGAGTTTATAAACATACACTAAATAATCATAAATTAACCATTCGGAGGGATTAAATTGGCGGAAAAGGCTGCACCTAAAAAGAAACCATCACCCATAAAAAGGGTCAAACAATCAGAAAAAAAGGGATTGCGTAATCAGGCAGTACAGACAAAGGTCAAAACCCAGATTGGCAAAATGACAGTAGCCTTGCTCGGTAAAGACAAGGAAGTGGTGGATTCTATTTTCAAAGAGACTACTAAGATTATATCTTGTGCCGCATCAAAGCATATTATCCATAGAAATACGGCATCAAGGAAGATATCGAGGATTGCAAAGAAAGTGAACGCATTTAAGGCTACCGTGCCTGTTTCTGAGCCTTCTGGTCAATCTGAAGCATCTTAATCAGAAGATTTTCAAAAACATTGCCTTGAGAGTTTTTTATGGCAACATCTGTCTCGTGAAGCAGCTTGAAGATTTTAAGATATTTTGCTTTTTCTCTCTCTCTCGCTTTGTCGTATAGCTTCCTGTAATGCCAGTTTAGGGCGCCAAGCAGCATATACAAATCTGTATTTTTTTCAAGACTGCAGTAGATCCTGAATACCGATTTTTTATCACCGCGCTCAAGCGCCCTTGTAAGGTCAAAGGCATTAAACTCTACTCCTTCATAAACGCTCTCTTTTATGTCAGAGGCATCAACTGCTTTTTTGCCGATGAGCGCCAGTTTTTCTATCTCTGAATTGAGCATAAAGAGATCATCCCCAACGGTGCTGATGAGGTATTCAGCAGCACTCTCTGTCAATTCCATATCCTTCTTTTTTGCCTTTTCCCTTATCCATGCGTATATTTCATGTCCTATTATATTTATAGTGATTACCTTTGTATTTTTGAGCATCTCGGCATCAAATATTTTTTTGTAGTCACCTTCGCAGAGCATAACAAGAAGCGAGAAATCTGAAGGATTTGATAAATAGCCCCCCAGTCTTTTTATTTCTTTTTTAGACGTTTTTTGAAGGTTTTTGAGAACAACGGTTCTTCTCTCTCCAAAAAAAGGAGGTGTATTCAATGCCCCGATAATCTCTTTAATTGAGACATTGCCCTCAGATGAATCAAGGTCATACTGGCTAAAATTAATAGAATCAGCACAGTGCAGTTTTTCCTTAATAAGCGAGAGGCTTTCATATAATAAAAAATCCTCTTGCGATGATATAAGATAAACAGGGAAAGGGAAGCCTTTTGATAATTCCTGATAAAAACTCTTCAGGCTCATTTTATATTTGCCTTCATATAAATGATATACCTTGCAAGTTCTTTTGATAATTCCCTTAGTGAGATTTCCGTGGCGACTTCTTTCTGTGCCAAAACATTTTCGAGCCTTCCTTTTGCGACAAAATAATTCACAAAAGGCTCTGCAATAGAATCAATCTTAGTTATAGTGCCAGTGTCAGCATCGATAAGCCTGAAAGTACAAAATAATAATATCTGATATTCTGTCGTTATAAGGTCTTTTTCAGAAAGGGTCTTTATTTCGAATTTTGTTATATCCCCTTCAAGTCTGTATCTCGAAGACGGGCTGATTTGAAAACCATACAGGCTAAAACTCTCTGCAAGCGCCCTGTGCAATTTGTCCTGCAATTTAGGCTCAAATGTATTATTATTTAGCTTGCCGATAAATATCTCGTTGAATGGCAGGTCAGCTTTTTTTTGAATGGAATAGCCGCAGCCGGATACTAAAAAAACGAGAATCAAAAAGAGAGCAGCTTGCACTCTTGCATCTTTATGAAATATGACTTTAATATTATCTCTCACCGAATACCCTTTCAAAAATATAATTAATGTTTCTTAAATAATATTTCAAGTCAAAGATATCCTGTATATCATCTTCAGAGAGATATTTTCTTATTGTTTTATCCTTAATAAGCAAATTCATAAAACTTACGCCCTTGCTCCAACTCTCCATAGCTTTCTTTTGAACAGCTTCATAAGCTGCTTCCCGCGACAGCCCCTTATCAATAATCGCCAGCATAACCCTCTGTGAATTGTAGAGTCCATAACTCTTTTCAATATTCGCCATCATTTGGGCAGGATATACTAATAAATCCCTTAGCATATTTGTTAGCCTGTTCAGCATATAATCCACTGCAATAATGCTATCAGGGATTATAATCCTTTCCACCGATGAATGTGAAATATCCCTCTCGTGCCAGAGGGCGATGTTTTCAAGGGCGGCTATTGCATTTGCTCTGACAATCCTCGCAAGACCTGAGAGATTTTCCGTCCCGACGGGATTTCTCTTATGCGGCATAGCCGATGAACCCTTTTGTCCAACTGTAAAAGGCTCCTCGGCTTCTAAAACCTCTGTTCTCTGGAGATGCCTGATCTCTATCGAGATTTTTTCGATGTTCGCCGCTATAAGCGCAAGGGTAGTTAAATATTCTGCGTGCCTGTCTCTCTGGATAACCTGTGTGGCAACAAGTTCTGGCTTGAGTCCAAGTTTTTTACATACCCTTTCTTCAAGCTCAGGCGGGATATTTGAAAATGTCCCGACAGCTCCGGATATTTTGCCGACGCTGATAATTTCCTTTGCCGTTTTCATTCTCAGAAGACTTCTTTTTGCATCTTCATACCAGAGAGCAAATTTAAGCCCAAATGTCATTGGTTCAGCATGAACCCCGTGACTCCTGCCTATGCAAGGAATATCCTTATATTTTAGAGCTTGTGATTTCAGAACTTCTAATAGATTCATAATGTTTTTGATCAGGATATCTGCTGACTCCTTCATCAGGAGCGAGAGGGCTGTATCAACAACATCGTAAGAGGTAAGTCCTTTGTGAATGAATCTTGCCTCTTGCCCTACAAACTCGCCAACAGAGGTCAAAAAGGCGATAACATCATGCTTAACTGTCTTTTCTATCTCATCTATCCTTGCTATATCAAATCCTGCCTTTTTTTTGATAATCTTGAGGGCATCCTTAGGAATTTCCCCCATTTCAGTCCATACTTCACATACCGCTATTTCAACATCAAGCCACTTTTGAAACCTATTTTGTGTTTCCCAGAGCTTGCCCATTTCAGGGCGGGTATATCTTGGTATCATAACTCCTCCTTCATTTATAAGAGGTATTGTCAAAAGTTTTTAAGCAAAAATGCTTCAACTATTTGATTTTCAACTCGTAATTCCCTGTAGCAAGATACAGGGAATTACGAGTTGAATTATTTTTATTGGCTTATAATTCTTAAGTATAAATTTCTCTAATCATCGAGAAAGTCCTGATAGAAAAAAACTATCCTGCCTATTTTCAAGTCGACGTGATAGGATAGGAAAGCAAAGCATTCTTTATCTACTAAAATAGATTTTAGTATAGACAACTAACAAACGCTTTATAACTTCATGAGTAGATACTCAGAGTCCGTTTATAAATTCAGATTTTCATCTCAAATAATTCCCCGACCCTCAATTGCGGACTTCGAGGACATGCTTGATCGGGGAATCCAGTCTTTTAAATGTTCCGGATTCTCTGTCAAGCCAGAGAATGACATTTTATAAGTTAATAAAAAGCCTCTACTTGGAAACAATTTTGGGTTTATCCCTTTTTGCATTCACAATACAGAAAAAACCAAAAGGCTCATCATAAGGGTTTAAGAGCTGGTGAACGGTATCGGGAGAGATATAGACGGTGTCTAAATATCCAACTTTTTGAGTTTTCTTTCCGATAAGAACCTTTCCTCGCCCTCTTATGCAAATAACCACGTGCTCATGCTTATGTTTTTCGAGACTGCTATAGCCATTTGCTGATATCTCAAAATATCTTAGGCTGAATTTTGCAGACTCTCCACAATTGCCTATTAAGACCTTACGAATGACAGATGACCAACCCTGCCCATCTTCTTTATATTTATCCGTTTTAACCGAACTCCATCCAAAGCCTTCTTTATATCTTATTACCTTGCTTTTATTGTCCCGATGCTTTTTATCGGCGGGCGATTTCCAGTCACAGGATGTTTGTCCAGACTTTATTTTTATATCATGAGACATTTTTTATGTTCCCATTTCCCAGCTATTGAGATATTTATCCTGTTCAGGAGAGAGTGAGTCTATCATTATTCCCATTGCCTTGAGCTTTAGTCTTGCAATTTCGGTATCTATTTTTTCAGGAACCTTATAGACTCTGTTTTCAAGTTTTTTAGCATTCCTTACAATATATTCTGCAGAAAGCGCTTGATTTGCAAAGCTCATATCCATAACTGCAGATGGATGTCCTTCTGCAGCAGCAAGGTTCACAAGCCTTCCTTCTGCAAGCAGGTAAATCCTCTTTCTGCTTTTTAAGGTATATTCTTCAACATAATCCCTTATCATCCTTTTTGATATTGAGAGACTATCAAGGCTTTCAATATCAATCTCTACATTAAAATGCCCTGTATTGCATACGATTGCACCATCTTTCATCTCCAAGAAACAATCATTAGAAATAACATTGATATTGCCTGTAACGGTTACAAAGATATCTCCTATTTTTGATGCCTCTACAGCAGGCATGACTTCATAACCATCCATCGTTGCTTCAAGAGCCTTTAGAGGGGATATTTCCGTTATTATAACCCTTGCGCCTAATCCCTTAGCCCTTGCAGCCACACCCCTGCCGCACCATCCATACCCGCATACAACAAATACAGAGCCGGCTATAAGCCTGTTGGTAGCTCTTATAATCCCGTCTATTGTGCTTTGTCCTGTCCCATATCTGTTGTCAAAAAGATATTTGGTATATGCATCATTAACTGCGATAATGGGATATTTAAGTTCGCCGCTTTCCGCCATTGCCCTCAGCCTTATAACGCCGGTGGTTGTCTCTTCAGTGCCGCCTATTACATTTCCGAGCAAATCTCTCATATCTTTGTGAAGGGTCGAGACAAGGTCTGCACCGTCATCCAGTGTTATATGAGGATTGATTTTCAAAGCGTCGGTAATATGAGAATAATAAGTATCCTTGTCCTCACCCTTAATAGCAAAAGTAGGCACATCCATATCGCTAACAACCGAAGCAGCTACATCATCCTGTGTGCTAAGAGGGTTGGATGCGCAAAGGTGAATATCAGCGCCTCCTGCCTTTAAGGCTTTCACAAGATTAGCAGTCTCTGTCGTAACATGCAGACACGCAGCTATCCTTATGCCTTTGAGTGGTTTTTTCTTTTCAAATTCATTATGTATCATCCTTAAAACAGGCATTTGCATCTCAGCCCATTCAGTGCGAAGCCTTCCTTTTTCAGCAAGACTTAAATCCTTAACATCATATTTAATCATCTGTCCTCCTGCTATATTCCTGCTTCTTTTCTGAGTGCATCAGCCATATTTGTATTTTCCCACGTAAAATCTGTGCCGTCCCTTCCGAAATGACCGTATGCAGCCGTCTTTTTGAATATTGGTCTTCTCAGGTTAAGATATTGGATTATAGAGCCGGGCGTAAGATCATAGTTTTTCTTAATAATCTCTACTATTTTAGAATCGGGTATCTTTGCTGTCCCATAAGAATCAATAAAAATAGATACCGGCTCGGCAACGCCAATAGCATAAGCAATTTGCACCTCAATTCTATCGGCGATGCCGGCAGCTACGAGATTTTTAGCTATGCAGCGAGCCATATATGAGCCAGACCTGTCAACCTTTGTTGGGTCTTTTCCCGAAAAGCAGCCGCCGCCGTGCCTGCCAACGCCTCCGTATGTATCAACAATTATTTTTCTGCCTGTAAGCCCAGTATCTCCCATAGGACCTCCAACAACAAATCTGCCGGTAGGGTTTATATGATATATAATATTCTCTTCATCGAGAAGTTCTGAAGGGATGACTGGTTTAATAACCTTCTCTATAATATCCTCTCTCATTTCCCTTAAGGTAATATCAGGGCTATGCTGAGACGATACCACTATTGTAGATACCCTTACGGGCTTGTTGTTTTTGTATTCCACTGTAACCTGTGTCTTGCCGTCAGGTCTTATATAGCTGAGAATATCCTTTTTCCTCACCTCTGTCAGTCTCATGGCAAGTTTATGTGCAAGCATAATGGGCATTGGCATCAGCTCAGAAGTTTCATTGCAGGCAAAGCCAAACATCAATCCCTGATCTCCAGCCCCCCCTATATCAACCCCCATTGCTATATCAGAGGATTGCTCATGTATAGATGTTACGACAGCGCAGGTTTCGTAATCAAAACCATATTTTGCTCTTGTATAGCCAATATCCCTTATTGTATCCCTGACTATGCTCGGTATATCAGCATAGCAGGATGTTGTTATTTCCCCCGCTACGAAGGCAAGCCCTGTTGTTACAAGGGTCTCGCAAGCCACTCTTGAAAAAGGGTCTTTGGTAATAATTGCATCAAGGATTGCATCGGATATCTGATCAGCAATCTTATCAGGATGCCCTTCCGTAACGGATTCAGAAGTAAAAAAGAAATCCTTATCAGACATTTTATCCCACCTCCATCATTAACTTGTCATCTTAATCAATTCTTCGGCTATCTGAACGGCATTAAGGGCAGCGCCTTTTCTGAGGTTATCAGAGACAATCCACATATTAAGACCATTCTCGATAGACTCATCCGTTCTTATTCTGCCGACATATACATCATCCCTGCCCGCAACATCTATTGGAAGGGGATAGATATTTTTTTCGACTGCATCAAATACGGTTATTCCATGGGACTTTGCGAGTATTTCTCTTGCCTCATCTGGGGTAATCTTCTTTTCAGTCTCAATATTCAAGGACTCAGAATGACCTCTGAATACAGGAACTCTAACTGTTGTTGCCGTAAGCCTGATAGAATCATCTCCCATAATCTTTTTGGTCTCGTTCACCATCTTCATTTCTTCTTTGGTGTAGCCGTTTTCGAGAAATTTATCTATATGAGGAAGCACATTGAAGGCAATCTGGTGCGGATAGACATTGCACTTTATCTCTTTGAAGCCGAGCAGGTCGGCTGTCTGCTGAAGCAGCTCATCCATGGCCTTTTTGCCTGTCCCTGAGACTGCCTGAAATGTTGTAACAACAACCCTTTTAATCCTGACGGCATCATGTATCGGCTTTAAAACTACTACCATCTGGATAGTTGAGCAGTTAGGATTGGCAATAATTCCCTTATGCCATTTGAGGTCATGGGCATTTACTTCAGGAACAACAAGCGGGATATCAGGGTCCATTCTCCACTGGCTTGAATTATCTACCACTATACACCCTGATTTTGCAGCAACAGGCGCCCATATTTTTGAACGTTCTGCGCCGGCAGAAAACAGGGCAATATCTATCCCTCGAAATGAGTTCTCATTAAGGGTCTCTACTGGTATTTCTAATTCATGGAATTTTAGGGTCTTGCCTTCGGATTTATCAGACGCAAATAGCCTTATCTTTTCTACAGGGAAATTACGCTCCTCCAAGGTTGCTATCATCTCATTACCAACTGCACCTGTTGCACCGACAACTGCAACTACATATTTAGCCTTTTTCTTTAACATTTTAGAATCTCCTTAAATAGATAGAATGAATTTTTTATGCTTCAATCAGGTATTTTACAACCAGATCACCAACTTCTGAAGTCGAATAACCCATTTCCCCTGCTGAAAGGCTTTTTAAATTATTTTTTGTTACTTTCATGACAGCTTTTTCAATAGCAGCGCCGGCAATATCTTCACCAAGATACTCGAGCATCATACCACCCGCACAGATTGCCGCCAGAGGGTTAATTACATTTTTACCTGCATATTTTGGGGAAGACCCCCCTATAGGCTCAAACATTGAAACCCCGTATGGGTTGATATTACCGCCTGCAGCAATTCCCATTCCTCCTTGAATCATAGCGCCAAGGTCTGTAATTATATCTCCAAACATATTGTCAGTAACTATCACATCGAACCATTCAGGATTCTTCACAAACCACATAGTTATAGCATCTACATGGGCATAATCAGTCTTTATCGCCGGATATTCTTTTGCTACTTCATAAAATGTCCTTTCCCATAAATCAAAGGAATAAGTAAGGACATTAGTCTTGCCCACTAACGTGAGCTTGTTCATCTTATTTCTTTTCCTACAGAATTCAAAGGCATATCTGATGCAGCGCTCAACCCCCTTTCTTGTATTTATAGATTCCTGAGTCGCAACTTCATCAGGAGTGCCTTTTTTGAGAAATCCACCTGCCCCCGCGTATAAGCCTTCGGTATTTTCTCTGATAACAACAAAATCAATATCCTCTGAAGATTTATCCTTCAATGGGCAATCAACCCCAGGATAGAGCTTAACAGGCCTTAGATTAATGTACTGGTCAAGTTCAAATCTCAACTTTAATAATATACCTTTTTCCAAGATCCCCGGTTTTACATCAGGATGCCCTATCGCTCCGAGATATATGGTATGGTAATTTTGGAGTTCCGAGACTGCATTGTCAGGCAAAACCTCTCCTGTCTTTAAGTATCTGTCTCCCCCAAAATCATAATATGTGAGATTAAGCTTGAATTCGAATTTCTCCTGCGCGGCTCTCAGGACTTTAATTCCTTCTGCTATAACCTCATTCCCTGTGCCGTCTCCTGGAATAACTGCAACGTTGTATGACTTCATGCCTGTTCTCCTCTATCCAAAATTCTTAATATTATAAAGAATAGATATTATAAAGACTTGTTTTGTTTAAAAACAATCATATTATATCCCCCGAATCCCGATATAGAAATTCCATAAATCTATTTCTAAGGCAATTTCAAGGTTTTTTGGCAGATTTTGCCTTATGTCCTATCTAATTGCCCTGTAAAATCTCCACTGACATTAATCAATGCGTTTTTATCCGATACTTTTACT
>JBBIKS010000033.1:0-24934 GCA_037445375.1 Nitrospirota bacterium
ATTGATTGTTAGTTTACCAAGGAATGTCAGATTAAGTCTAATCTATTGCAGATAATTTGGCTTCCCCAAAAAACAATTCTCATTTATCCTTAATTCATAGTCTGAGTGCCGCTTCAACCGATGGGTTTACTAACTAATGCTGATTGCCACAACTTAAGCGAACGGCGGATGTTAATTTTTCTGTTCTTGAGTCTTTACAGAGAATTCGCCGCCCGTTTTCTTTGATATTCTAAGAATTTCCTTTTAATAGAGAACGGTTTTATTGCATTAACCTATTGAAGTTATTAAGTTTTTCTTTGAGAGGCGAGTTTCGTTTTAGCGGTTACTTTTATTCCTATATGCCGCAAGGGTTTCGACAACTGCCATTGCCCCCCATTCTCACTGAGCCAGTGGGAAATAAAGTTGAAACTCGACAGTTGCTTCTACTAATTTAAAGAAAGCCGTGCGGCAGAAACCGCATGGTTTTCCTTAAATTAGTAGAATTATTTTTTTTCTGCAGCTTTAAGCTCTAAGGCAGCACTAATAGTTTCCTTTTGAAGTTTTGCCTGTTCTTGCAATGATTTTAGCTGATCAAATGCGGAGTGGACTTTTCCAATCTGGAGATTTTCTTTGATTGAGACCAGCTCTATCTCCCATTTTCCAATGGCACTTTGAATCTCCAACTGATTAATTTGAACCTTCTTCCTTATAGCCTCGGATACTGATGTTTTCACTTCATTCATAGAGTTTTGAATATCAATTACCAGCTGTTCAGCGTCAGCCTTCATCTTTGCCTTATTGGCTTCAACTGCATTGACCGCCTGCTGGGCATGGACTAAAGCCTCTTCCGCCATAGTCTTTGCATCTTTATAATTTTTAGCACCTACCATATCCTTTGCTTTTTTTAAAGCACCTTCTGCTTTTGAAAAAAGCTCCTGAGCGTATAGATCCGCCTCTTTCAGTTTTGCATCAGCTATTGCCTTTTCCGCACTCTCGATTTCTGCCGTAGGCGGCTTTGCACATCCGATAATAAAAGACATTGCAACAATAATTGAGACAATTAAAAACCACTTAACCTTACTTCTTTTCACAACCAGTTCCTCCCCTGAAATATTTTTATAAATTATAAATTATAAAATAAATAATGGCAATGTTTTTATCTTTTCTTGTATCTAAATTGAATAATTTATAACCAGACCGCGGCGACGGAAAGTTGTCATTGTGCGTAAAATAAGGCAAACTCATCTTGTTTCGATAAATTGCCACTCACAACTTAGGTGTTTTTTAATCCTTCTAATATTTTTTCAGCCGTTTTACAGTTGAATCCCCTTATTTTAACAATATCCTCAATTGAAGCCTTTCTTATGATATCAATGCTGCCAAAATGCCTCAGGAGTTCAAGTCTTCTTTTTTTGCCTATGCCTGATATCTTTTCAAGTGGGGAATCCATTAGTTTCTTGTCTCTCAGCTTTCTATGGTATGTGATTGCAAATCTGTGAACCTCATCCCTTATGCTTTTTAGGACTGCAGAAATACTGCTTTTATCATCAAGCGGAATAATCTGATCATTAAGCATAAAAACCCTGTCGGGTTTTTTGGCTATAGCGATAATCTCGGATTTGATATTAAGGCTATCAATAACCCCCTTTGCTGCGGAGAGCTGCGACTTGCCGCCGTCTATTATCAACAGAGGAGGTAGATATGGATCTGCATTTTTAAAGGCTCTTTCAACAATTTCTCTTATCATTGCATAATCATCAACCCCGGTAACCCCTTTAATCTTAAAGTGTCTGTATCTTTCCTTCCTGAATTCCCCATCCTCCCAAAAAACATAGGCTCCTACTGATTGATCTCCCTGAATCGTAGAAACATCGAAGGCGCCTATGGATGAGGGGGCTTTTTCCAGTCCTAACATGTCCTTCAGCCTTTCTATAATCTCTCTGGATAAGCGCTTTATTTTTGAATTGTAGAGCAGCTTGGCATTTTCATTTGCCATTTTCAGAAGATCAAGCTTTTTGCCGTTATATGGCACTTCAATAGACACATCATTACCACTTTTATTTCTCAGCCATACATTAAGCGAATCAATATCTTCAGGGATGCAATTAGTCATTATTAGAGGCGGTATCACAGTCTCTTTTGAATAAAACAGACTGATGACGCTGTGCATTATTTCCTGCTCATTATCTGTAATTAGATTGCATAAAAAAAACTCTTTTGCACCAATCAAAGCTCCGTTTCTGACAAAAAGAACCTGCACAACAATATCATCGGCTTCTTTATAATATCCAATAACATCAAGGTCTCCAAGCTCTATTGAGATCACCTTCTGCGATTCAAAGGCTTTTTTGATGTTTACTATCCTATCCCTGATTTTTGCAGCCTCTTCAAATCTTGTATGTTCAGAAAATTCAAGCATCTTGCCTTCAAGTTTTTGTATCAATTCTTTTTTTTCGCCTGAAAGAAAAAGCCTCACATCTTGAACCGTCTTCATATATTCGCCCCTGCTTATCTTGCCTGAACAGGGAGCGATGCATTTCTTCATCTGGTATTGAACACAAGGCCTCATTTTTTTCTCGAGGGAATATCTGCATGTCCGCAAAAGAAAATTACGCCTTATGAAATCAATAGCTTCCCACATCCCCTGAGCAGGAATATACGGTCCAAAATAAAGGCTGCCGTCTTTCTTAATTAGTCTTACGACTTCAATTCTTGGCCATTTTTCAGTAATTGTAAGTTTGATATAAGGATAATTTTTGTCATCCCGAAGGATAATATTATATTTTGGTTTATACTGCTTTATTAAGGTTGACTCCAAAATAAGCGCTTCGAGTTCATTGCTCGTTACAATATAAGAGAAATCCCTTATCATCTTTGCCATCTTTGTTTTACGAGCATCAAGATCAGAAGAGTTTTGAAAGTATGTTTTAAGGCGATTTCTAAGGTTTTTAGCCTTACCTATATATAAAACCCTTTCTCTAATACCCTTCAACAGATAAACTCCAGGACGGAGGGGGATATTTGCAAGGCTTTTATCCATAGATTAATATAACCTAAATTGAGCGATTTTTTGAAAGGAACATGTAGTCGCAAGCTTTAGCTTGCAATTTTATCTTACCTGTTGGGTAAGAAATCGTTTCCAGTAAAACCACGCAGCCTAAAGGTTGCGGCTACATTTAAGACAATAAACCGCTCAATTTAGGTATAACAACATTCTTTTATTTGCAGCACCTATAGACTATTTTTCAGGAGTTGGGGCTTTTTTAAGATTAAGAGCCAATGAGTTTTGAACTGCCTTTTTGATGCACTCTTTGATTTCAGCATCCGATATCGCAGATAATGCATTGTTCAACCACTGAGCATCTTCAGCTAAAAGTATAGCGGAAGGCTTTTTCGAGGTCTTCAATGCCGTAGCAGAATTTTTCTTCAGTATATTTCTTTTTACTTTTCCAAGCCTGAGTTTAATAGATTTAACTGGGTATTCTCCGAGTTTCTGGATTATCATAGGTTGCATAAACTTTAATTGCTGAAGCCAAGCTGGTGAATCAACATTAATAAGAAGTTCGCCTTTTTTCAAATCAATAGGACAGGTATGCAGGCTGAGAGGACCGCCAAAAAAAACATGCCATTTACTCTCTATCTCTTGCAGGATTAGTTTTTCCTCTATCCCGAGATCCTTATATAATGGCAAAAGGATAGAACAGATATGTCTCATAAGATATTTATCCAAACAAAAATATACAAATAACAAAGTTTGTCATGACAGACGCCGCTATGCCATCTAATAGGAAGGCAGACTGGACTACAGCTATAATAGTATTATCTCTACCCATATTACATAGAGTCTGTTTATAAAGTGAATAAATCCGAGCTGTTAACATTACGACCTAAGGGAGGAATCTTGAAAATTAAAGATTTCTCGCTCTGCTCGAAATGACAGAAAAGAACTGCAAGCAGTCTATAAACAGACACTGCATATTCACCTAAATACAGATTAGGTTAATTTAGAAAGTTATCATTGCTAACAAATGAACTGCACCCTTAATTATACTTAAAATCTTACCATATAGAAATCTAAACTATACATTCACTTCGCTCAATATATTCTAGCAATGAAGATAAAACAGGACATTTAAAGTCTGAACCGGCGATTAGACTTTAAATGTTTCTTGATTTAAGCAGCCTTAACTACCCTGTTGGAACGAAGGCATCTTGTGCATACATATGTTCTTTTGATGCCTTTATTAGTAAAAATTTTTAACCTTTGCAGATTAGGCAGTAAAATCCTTTTTGTCTTGTTATTTGCGTGGCTGACATTATTACCAACGGTTTTTTTCTTATTGCAGACATAACAACTTGCCATTTCAATCCCCTTTCATTGCATTAAAAAAGTCTTTTATGATAACATTTTAGAGTTATTCTTTCAATGGCATTGTTTAAAGCCTAAAAATAGAGACACGGCAGGCGTTTCGCCTGTTCAGAAACTATATTAATTTTTACATAGTCTGGAAAACAGTTTCGTCTATTGTTGAGATAATGCCTTTTAGAAGAACTTGAGATCATCTGGGTGTTAGCGGAGGTTCAATGTCCAATCATGAAGTAAAGACCACAGAGCTTGCCAAAGAGCTTGGTATCAAGGCTACGGAGATAGTCAGAGCTTTGGAAAAGCTATCAGGCATACAATATAAAAAAGGCACAACCAATCTTAAGATTACATTAAAAGATGCAGAAAGAATAAAGGAACTCTTAAAAAAAGAAAAAAGCATATCTGAACCTGCTAAGCCTCTGGAGCCCAAGATTGTCAAGGAAGTAAGAACGAGATTAGAGAAAAAGCTCGCCATGCCTCCTAAGCCAGAGCCTGTAAAGAAAGAAATTGATATAAAAGAAAAGGGGTTGGAAGAGGAAAAAGAACTTATTTTTCCTCTTCCAACCCCTTTTATTGTGACAGATGAAGAAGAACCGAAGATTCCAGATAGATTTAAAAAGGAAATTGAGGTTGAAAAGTTAGAAAAAATCAAAGTAAAGCCTACTATGCAAAAGGCTTTTCAAACAATAAAGAAGGTAGAGCCTAAGAAGTTTATTGACCAAAAAGGATTCAAAAGGACAGGCAAGGACAAATTCAGAACACATGAAAAAGTTTTTCAGCAGCAAATAACAGCCCCTAGAAAGAAATCTATCAAGATTTCCGAGGGCTTGACAGTAAAAGAGTTTGCTGAACTTATTGGACATAAAATACCAGAGGTTATTAAGAAGTTTATGGAGCTGGGTTTTATGCCGACAATAAACCAGCCTGTAGATATAGACGCGGCGAATATTGTCGCTGAAGGGTTCGGAGTAAAGGTTGAAATTATAACGGCAGAACAGATTGATGTAATACAGGATATCGAATCAGATTCCGCTGATCTTGTGCATAGGCCGCCTGTGGTAACCATAATGGGTCATGTTGACCATGGCAAGACATCTCTCTTAGATGCAGTGAGAAAGACGAAGGTTACCGAATCTGAAGCAGGAGGCATTACACAGCATATCGGCGCATATAAGGTTTCCCTTCACGGCAAGGATATTACATTTCTTGATACACCCGGACATGAGGCTTTTACATCAATGCGGGCAAGGGGAGCAAAAGCTACAGATATTGTAGTGCTTGTAGTAGCCGCAGATGATGGAGTGATGCCGCAGACCGTTGAGGCTATAAATCATGCAAAGGCGGCGAATGTTCCCATAGTTGTTGCAATAAACAAAATTGACAAACCAGAGGCAAATGTCTCAAAGGTTAAAAATGAACTTGCGGAGCATGGGATTGTATCGGAGGAATGGGGCGGTCAGAATATATTTGTTGAGGTGTCCGCAAAGAAAAAAATAGGCATAGAACATCTTTTGGAAATGATACTGCTCCAATCTGAGATAATGGAACTAAAAGCTAACCCTTTAATGCCTGCGAGAGGCCCGATAATTGAGGCAAGGCTTGATAAGAGTAGAGGTCCTATTGCAACTATACTCATTCAAACCGGGACACTCAAAACTGGCGATGCTATTGTTGCTGGGACTGCATCGGGCAGGGTTAGGGCTTTGATAGATGATACTGGCAAGAGGATTGATTCTGCCGGACCATCAACGCCTGTAGAGGTAATAGGATTTTCGGAAGTGCCTTCAGCAGGTGATATGTGTGTATGCGTTGAAGATGAACGGAAGGCTCGTCAGATTGCTCTGGCAAGGATGCATAAACAAAGAAGTGCAGATATACAAAAGCGTGCCAAATTAACCTTGGATCAACTATATGCAAAAATAAAGGAAGGGCAGATAAAAGACCTTAATATCATTATCAAGGGAGATGTTCAAGGCTCTGTAGAGGCAATGAAAAAGGCTTTGGAGGGCATAACACACCCTGATGTAAAGGTCAAAGTGCTTCATTCCTCAGTAGGCGGCATTAAGGAATCAGATGTCATACTGGCTTCTGCATCCAATGCAATTATAATAGGCTTTAATGTCAGACCCGAGCTGAAAGCGACGCAGGTAGCCGAAAAAGAGGGTGTTGATATAAGGCTTTATAATATCATTTATGATGCAATAGAAGATGTCAAGAAGGCTCTGGAAGGAATGCTCAAGCCTACATTCAAGGAAAAAATTCTCGGAAGAGCAGAAATAAGACAAATATTTCAGGCATCCCGCTTGGGGACCATTGCAGGCTGTTATGTCTTAGACGGGCTTATTAGCAGGACAAGCGACGGTGTCAGGGTTATAAGGGATAACATAGTTGTATATGAAGGCAAAATATCTTCTTTAAAGAGATTCAAAGAAGATATCAAAGAGGTGCTAACCGGCTACGAGTGCGGATTAACAATAGAGAATTTCAATGATATTAAAGTTGGAGATATTTTAGAAGACTATATTATCGAAAAGATTGCTGGAAAGCTATAAATTTATTTATTGTCCGTTATAATCCATTTAGACAATATCCATTAAACCAAGCCATGCAACCCTACAAAAGAACCCAGAGATTAAATATTTTACTCAGAGAAGAAATCGCTGATCTTATAATGAAAAAGATTAAGGACCCCCGCCTCGGGTTTATTACTGTAACTGATGTAGAACTTTCGAATGATTTGAAGATAGCAAAGGTTTTCATTAGCATTATGAATGAAAAAGATGCTGATTTGAGCATGGAGATATTGAATTCTGCCAAAGGATTAATGCGCAGGGAGATATCTAAGAGATTAAAAATAAAATATATTCCCGCAATTGAATTCAGACTTGATAAGTCCATTGAACATGGAGGCAGAATTGATGAATTGTTGAGGGAAATAAAGGAAAAGAATGATCCCGCCTGCTGATTTGTTGGAGTTTTTGAAAAACTCCGATGATTTTCTTATAGTTACACACATCAGTCCTGATGGAGACGGAATCGGATCTTCAGCCGCCCTTTTTATGATGCTTCAAGCTATTGGCAAAAAAAAGGCACTCTTAATCAAAGATACTTACCCTAATCAATACTTATTCCTGCCGCGGGCTGGGGATTTTTTCTCTTTGAGGAGTTACATTGATTCTGGGCAAAAGGCTGAAAATCTTATCCTCGTTGATTGTAATGAGATAAAAAGAACAGGGATAGAAGCATCCTTCTTTCATGAATTCAGCTTCTCTAAAACTGCTGTAATAGACCACCATGAAACAAACAAGTCCTTTGCCGATATTCGCTGGATAGTTCCGGAATCCCCAGCAACTGGGCTGATGATTTACCACCTCATAAAATATATGGGAATTAAAATAACTCCAGAAATGGCAATAAATCTTTATACCGCTATTGCTTTTGATACGGGTAATTTCAGATATGAAAACACAACTCCTGATGTGTTCCGAGCGGCTGCCGATTTAACCGAGGCAGGGGCAAAGCCTCATCAGGTCTATTCATCTTTATTTGAAAAATGGACTCTCAATCGCTTTAAGCTCCTTCTATCTGTGATGGGATCATTAGAATTAGAAGACGGCTTGGCAATGGCGGCTATCACAACACAAATGTTATCAGAAACATCTTCTACAGAAGATGATACGGAAAGCTTTGTTTCCTTCCCAAGAATTCTTAATGAAGTCAAGGTCTCTGCTATAATCAGAGAAACAAATGATAATTATTACAGGGTTAGTCTTAGATCAAAAAGTGCAATAGATGTCGCCACGGTTGCAGAGGCATTTGGCGGCGGTGGTCATAAAAACGCCGCAGGTTTCAGGACAAAAGGTGACCTCGAAACACTGAAGAAAAACCTTAAAGATAAAATAAAGGGGTGTTTTTAAATATTTTTAAAGTTTTAATTCAGATCCGATCTAATTTTACATATTTTACGGATTAAAGAATCTCGTGCCAAATATAACCGTTTTGCCCATATCCCTGAGAAATAAGATCGCTGCAGGTGAGGTAATCGAAAGGCCTGCATCTGTAGTAAAGGAACTCATAGAAAACTCAATAGATGCCCAAAGTTCACATATAGAAGTCAATATACTCGGCGCGGGCAGAAAACTAATCAGGGTTTCAGACGACGGTTGTGGAATGGATAGGGACGATGCCGTGCTTGCCTTTGAGAGATATGCAACGAGCAAGATAATTAATGAAGCCGACCTTTTCAAGATTAAAACGCTTGGCTTTAGAGGCGAAGCACTATCTTCCATTTCAGCAGTCTCAAAGATAAGACTCTCTACAGCATTAAATCAACCGACCGAGAGATCGGTACAGTCTCCGGCAGGAACATGCGTAGAGGCTGTAGGGGGAGAGATAAGTGAAATTAAGGTATGCTCGACAATTGGAACCACGATAGAGGTCAGAGATATTTTTTTTAATATGCCTGCTCGAAAAAAATTTTTGAAATCCGATAATACCGAAAATCACCACATTATAGATGTCATTACAAAAGAGGCTATCGCCCAGTATAAGACTGCATTTGCCTTGACAATGGATGGGCAGGATGTCCTGAAACTTCCGCGGACATCATCTGAAAAGGAAAGGCTATTGCAGATATTTGGTAAAGAACTTTTTGATGAGCTTCTTGAAGTCGAGGCTGAATATGGACAGATATACATAAAGGCTTTTATATCGGGCAGCACAAGATTCAGGGGCAACAAGTCGAATCAGTTTATTTTTATAAATAAACGTTCTGTGAGAGATCAGGCAATTACCCATGCTGTTTATAAAAGCTATGGAGAGCTTATTCCGCGCGACAGGCATCCGATTTTTTTTCTTTTCATTGATATACATCCTGAACTGGTTGATTTTAATGTCCATCCGACGAAGAAGGAGGTAAGATTCAGGGATAAAAGCATGTTATTTAATTTCATCAACCAAAACCTTGAATCTGCTATCAGAACTTCAAGCTGCAATACCGAGTGCCTAATAAGGATATCTGATAATCAAATTTCTTCTTTACCATTAACTCTCAGAGACAACAATTCACCTTATCAGAAAGTTGCAGAGCATATCCCGCTTTATTGTTTGGATTATTCTGAGAATACACCTTATATCTATCTTGGAGAAACCTTTGTAGCAATTCCTGATAATAATGGATTGGTAATAATTGACTATCATGCGGCACACGAAAGGATTATTTACGAAAGACTCTTAAAGAAAAAAGACATCAAGTCAATTAGTCTTCTTCTCCCGCAAAATATTAAACTTGAGGCGGCTGCATACAGAATTATCATTGAAAATCTGGAGCTTTTGAATGAGTTTGGTTTTGAGATTAAGGATTTTGGTCATCGAACCGTTATTATAAGAAACCTGCCCGGCTTTCTGGAAAATGCTGACCTGAATAGCCTTCTTACCGATGTAGCAGCATCTCTTAGTTATGGAAAGGAAATGAACGGCAATGCCTCTCCAGAAGGGATAAATTCAGCACGAAAAAGGCTTGCGGCAAAAATAGCATGTCATAGTTCCATCAGAGGCAGGGAAGTTCCTGACGGCAGGAGGATTGCCGCATTGCTGAAAGACCTATGCTTAACAGAGGTTCCTGATAGTTGTCCTCATGGAAGGCCGACAAAGATCAACATTTCTATCAGCGAACTCAGAAAAATATTCAAGAAATAAATATTTTTCATGAGTTTTTTATTTGCTTTTACTTTAAATCATTGTATAATTCTATAAAAGATTAAATATAATTTATAATGAAGTTAATTCCAAGTTGTAGAGGTGATTCATGGAGCTTATCGAAATTCTTACAAAAGCTGTCCAGTCAAAGGCTTCAGATATACATATTGTAGTTGAAAAGCCTCCGATGGTGAGAATAAACGGCAAAGTCATGCCTTTGCCCAATTTTCCAGTTCTTACCGCTGAGGATACCAAGTCGATAGTATATAGCATGTTATTTCAGGATCAGATTGCAAAGTTTGAAGAGCGGCTTGAATTGGACATGTCTTATTTTATTCCTGGATTAAGCCGTTTCAGAGTAAATATTTTATCCCAAAAAAATGGCATTGAAGCTGCTATGAGACTTATTCCGAGCAAGATACCCACACCTTCAGAGATTAAATTGTCTGATGCAATATTATCCCTTACTAAACTCCCAAGAGGTCTTATACTTATTACCGGTCCGACAGGAACGGGCAAAACTACCACTCTTGCCTCAATGCTAAATGTCATCAATATGGAAAGGTATGAACACATCCTGACTATTGAAGAGCCAATAGAATATGTTTATGATCATAAAAGATGCATAGTAAGACAAAGAGAGGTGGGACTTAATACTCATTCCTTCACAGAGGCATTAAAACATGCCTTGAGGCAGGACCCAGATGTGATTCTGGTTGGTGAGATGAGGGATTTGGAGACCATCTCCCTCGCCTTAACCGCTGCTGAAACAGGTCATCTCGTTTTTTCAACCCTGCATACACAAGATGCTCCACAGACAGTCGATAGGGTGATAGATGTGTTCCCTCCTCATCAGCAACATCAGGTTCGGGCACAATTAGCAGCTACCTTGAAGGGTGTAATAAGTCAGCAGCTAGTGCCCCGTGCAGATGGAAGAGGGAGGGTAGCAGCAAGAGAGGTAATGATAGTTACGCCTGCAATATCAAATCTTATAAGGGAAGGCAAAACCCATCAGATTTATGGTTCGATAGAAACGGGCTTGAAGTTTGGCATGCATACCTTGGAGTCTTCTCTGGCTGATCTTGTGAAAGACAAATTAATAACCTTAGAGCACGCCTTTTCAAAGGCTAACAATCCTGATTTATTAAGGCTTAAGCTGTCTGCTATGGGTGTAAAAATGCAAGCAGCTCTTTAGAGAGGTAAATTATATGAAAATTGATATTTATTTAAAAGAACTCGTAGAAAAAAAGGGATCAGACCTGCATCTGAAGGTCGGCAGGCCTCCACTTATGAGAATTAATGGTGAATTAACCCCAACTTCACACCCTGTAATAAGTAAAAAGGAGATGGTGGATATCTTGCTCCCCATGCTTACCGAAATTCAAATGAACAAGCTGGAAAAAGAAAGGGATGTTGACTTCTCCTATCTAATTGAAGGACTTGGACGTTTTAGGGGCAACATATTTTTTCAGATGGGCAATTTGGGCGGCGTTTTTAGATTCATACCTTTTCATATAAAGACAATTGATGACCTTGGACTGCCTCAGGTTTTAAAAGAAATTGCTTCGGAAAATCAAGGGCTAGTTTTAGTTACAGGACCTACAGGGAGCGGCAAATCAACAACCCTTGCTGCCATGATTCATTATATAAATGAAAGAGCTAATAAACATATAGTAACGGCTGAGGACCCTATTGAGTTTGTTCATTCTGATATAAAATGCACTGTTAACCAAAGAGAGATTGGCAATGATGCTCGTACATTTACAGAAGCGGTTAAGAAGGCAATGAGACAGGACCCTGATGTAATACTTATTGGTGAGATGAGAGACAACGAGACTATAAATATGGCGTTGAGGGCATCCGAAACAGGGCATCTTGTATTCAGCACACTTCATACCACATATGCGAAACAATCAATAAATAGAATTATTGATGCATTTCCACTTGAAGACCAGCAATATATAAGGGTGCGCACGGCAATGACCCTTCGTGCAGTTATAGCTCAGAAATTAGTAGTAAAGGCCGATGGTTCGGCCAGGATTGCAGCAATGGAGATAATGCTTAATACCCCCACTATAAAGAAAATGATCTCAGAGGAAAAATTAGATCAAATAGATCAAATTATCGCTGAATCTAAAAAGCTTTATAAAATGCAGAGCCTCAATCAACATCTCTTTGATTATGTAAAGCAAGGTATAGTTACAAAAGAAGAGGCTCTTTCTCAAAGCCAGAATCCAAATGACCTGAAGATAATGTTCAATACGCTTCTTGCTACAGGTTCAACTACCGAACAAAAGAAGGTGGCTGCGACAGATCCTGCATGGATGCAGAAGACAAAGCGATAAGAGGTTTTTGAGGCTGATTTTTGTTTGCTAAATAGTGTCTGTTTATAAATGCCGATGTCAGCTTAAAGCCGTCATTCTCGCAGTCTTTTAATCGGGCATCCAGAATCCTTTAAAAAGATTCTGGATGCCCGATTAAAGCACATGGGGCATGACGATATATAAAACATAGAAGTATAGAAAAACAAAATAACCATAGTTAATAAACAAACTCTATTTAGCAGGGGTATTGCGCATTCAGACTATTGTCGAGTATCCATAAAAGGAGTCAATGTAATCTCCCCCGTTTGGATCTCTATATCAGCATCCACATTGAAAACCTTTTGGATATTATCTTTTGTAAATATATCCTTCTTGCCCGATGCTGCTATACATCCATCTGATAGCATTATATAATCGGCATCGAGCTTTGCTGCTGTTGTTAAATCGTGTATTACCATCACTATGGTAAATTTATGTGATAATATTTCTCTTATCAATGAAAAAAATCTTATCTGATTATAGATATCCAGAAATGTTAATGGCTCATCAAAAAGTATAATCTTAGGCTCTTGAGCCAAAACCCTTGCTATCATTACAAGCTGTCTTTCCCCACCAGAAAGTTGATTGTAAGGCTTGTCTTTGAGTTCGATAATACCAACCTTTTCCATAGCTTCTGTGGCTTTGAACTTATCTTCTCTATTTGGAGAATATAAAATATAAGAAGCCCTTCCTGTAATTACTACCTCCTCAACTGTATAAGGGAAAACGGTATTATGAGACTGGGCAAGGAATCCTATCATCTTAGCCCTTTCGGTAAAAGGCATTTTATTAATGTCCTCCCCATAAATCTCGATCCGCCCTCTTTGAGGCTTTAAGATACCCGCCATAAGTTTAAGGAGGGTTGATTTGCCGCTTCCGTTTCTACCTAACAAGACGACGAAGGAACCATCTTTAATCTCAAAATCAATTCCTTTGAGAATTGTTTTTCCGTCATATCCAAAGGATAATTCAGCAGCTTTAAGGGCATCCATAGAAGTCAGTCTCCATAGCCGTGCTTGAGCCTCTTAAGAAGATAAATAAAAAAAGGACCGCCTATCAATGTAGTAAAGATTCCAATTGGTATTTCAAACTGAGATACTGTCCTTGAGAAGTTATCGACGAGCAGTAGAAAACTTCCTCCAAAGGCAAATGAAATGGGTATGACCCTTTGGTTGTCATATCCTATCATCATCCTTATCATGTGAGGAACTACAAGTCCCACCATTCCTATTATGCCAGCAACAGCAACAGAGGCAGAGGCTATCAATGTAGAAGGAATTAATATCAAAATTTTTAATGTTGTTGGATTATAACCTACAGTTCTTGTCTCAATGTCGCCCAATGATATGACATTCAAACGCCACCTAATTAGAAATAGCAATAGAGAGCCTGCAACGATTGGGATTGCCATTGATTTCACCCCTGTCCATGAAGCATTATGCAGGTTGCCCATAATCCAATAGACAATCCCCTGCAGCCTGAAGGGATCGGTCAAGAACTGGACAATGGTCAAGCAGGCAGTAAAAATGCCCGATACTATTACGCCTGATAGTATCATCGAGAGTATAGATATCTCTCCTTTCCTTAATGCCAGAAAATAGGTAAGGCATACAGCAAAAAGCCCAAATACAAAGGCAGAAATCTGTATGGGCATATTTAACCTTGTCATTGCCAGCGCAGCACCAAATGCAGCACCTGAAGACAAACCTAACAAATAAGGCTCAACGAGTGGATTTCTTATCATTGCCTGAAGGGATGAGCCAGAGGTTGTAAGGGCTGCCCCGACAAGGAATGCCGTGATTATCCTCGGAAGTCTTATTTCCAAGACGACTGTTTCTACTATTTGTAAATCTACAAAATCAGGAGGTGAGATTCCAAAAATTTTAAACATGAGCCAATAATAAACATCTACTTGTTTAATTGTCTCAGAAGGTCCTATGAAAAGTGATAGAAAAATAAGAGGCAAAGGAAGGATATAAAATAGTGACTCTCTTTTCACAAGGTGGTATTCCTTAGTTTATTAAAATATAGCGTCCCGAGCATCTTATCTCTCTCCTTTGTCATATCGAGGTCTTTAAAGAGTTCAGGATATGCCCATTTTGCGGTCATCTTAAGAGCATATTGGAATTTAAGCGTCCAAAGGTCATATAAGAATACCTCTGGCAGTTCATATACCCTTTTGTATTTGACTGCATTAATATTCTGCCATTTTGAGTCATTTATTATATCTACGGGGTCTTTTTTGGCATTCAACCACATTATTATAATGTTTGGATTCCACTTTATTATCTTTTCCATACTAACTACTATATGTTCATCCTGATAAGGACAGACATTGATACAACCAGCCATTGAAAGAAGGTCATTGACTGAACTTTCCCTACAAGAGGTATTAAGATTGCCTTGAGCCCACATAAAGTATGCTTTTTGCCTTGTTTTTTCAGGTATTTTTTGGATTCTCTTTTGAAAAGAGGCTATCTCTCGCTTAGTATATTTAATTATCTCTTCAGCCCTTTTCTCGCTGCCAGTCAGCCTCCCAAGCTGGGCAATCTCTGTATAGACATCCTCAAATCGTTTGATAAAAACCCCAAAAACAGGGATACCTCTTTCTTCAAGGGATTTTATAGTCTCTGTCTGCTTAGACCAGATGATTACGACATCAGGTTTAAGGGCAACAACGCTCTCAATATTTACAAAATCCCAATTGCCCGGGGTTGGAAGGGTCTTATTTCTTATTCTTTCATCCATCTGGGCATAATAGCGGAATACATCCCCAGTATAAACATTAGTTGATACTGCTATAACCTTTTTTTCCTGTCCAAGCATATATATTGCCGAAAGAGCACTCTCAATCAGGCAGATAATCCTTGTTACAGGCTTATTGAAAACAAGTTCCTTGCCTCTGAAATCAGTAACCCTTATATCCCCCAATGCCGAAAAAGAAGGGCACGGGGCTATGAATATCAGGACTAAAGAGGTGTAAATAAGGTATTTAAAAGTTTTCATTTTATATCAAAAAAACTAAGACCTAAGTTGAGCAATTTTTTATAGATCTCAGATATGCCTCAATGCCTTTAGTAATGCGATAAAATTTATTAAATGGCTTTTTATTTTGTTGAATGCATAGATTATACTGAAGTTGCCCTTAGATTAGGAGGGTTCGCCTCTAAGGTATCGCTAATAAAGGCTTTTCAGCACACCTGCAATTTATTTTAAGGTGCAAAAATAATAAAGAGGCTTCCGAAAAAGCGGAGCCTCCTTATTATGACAGAAACTTAATTAAAAAATTAATTCTACGGCTGCGAAGGCATTAAATCCAGTGTCTCTGAACTGCCATGGCATCTCGTATTTTTTATCTGTGATGTTGCTAAGTTCAATATTGAGATTTGCCTTATAATTTTGGGCTTTATAGAGCATCTTTTGAGCCTTTAGATTGATCGTCTCGTATGGTCCAAATTTCTTTCTATCTGCCTTGGATGTTGTGTCATAGTATTTCCCAACAGCGCTTAAATAAGGCGATAAGGTTATGTCATAAGGCAGATTGGCAGTAATACCTATGTTAAATGTATATTTGGGAACAAAGGGTATATTGCTGTTGTTCTGAGCAGGATCAACATTGTTTTTCACATCTGTATCCATAAAGGTATAATTAGCAAACCAGCTTAAGTTTTTATTAAATTCATGATTAAGCTGAACCTCAAATCCCTTTGATTTAGCCTTTCCTGCGTTTACAGACTGACTTTGTGATGGATTAAGGCTTACCCTGTTTTCGACTATTGCATCATCAACCTCATTTATAAAGCCTCTAATCCCTAATTCCATGTTGGGCATGATGAAGCAACCCATACCTATATCATAGCCGATCCCCTTTTCTGGCTTAAGTGCTGGATTAGGTAATTGACCGTGCCTGCCCGGGACTGCTCTGTCTCCAATATTAAGTGTTCCACCCACTGATTTTGCTGATGGGGCGAGAAAGCTTGTGCCTATGTTTGAATAAAGTGAAAGGGCATCGTTAGCGTTATATCTAATACCTGCTCCCCACAAAAATTTGTCCCATGACTTATCGCTTACTCCGGGTTTAACGCCGCTTAACAGTTCATACTCATTTTTAATATTGTTATACCTGCCGCCCACCCTCAGCACAAACTTGTCTATTACTACTTTTTCTTGGATAAATAAACCAAAGTTTCTTGCTGTTGCGTCATTGCCTGTGGCTTTAATCCCTGTAGCGGCATCTTCAGAAGTTGTTTTATACGAGGCATACTGATAATCCATCCCAAAGGTAAGAAGGCTTTGCCCCATATGTTTATAATTAAAGGTTATGTCAGCAGGGATAATATGCTGTTTAACGCCGTCTTCTGATCTTAGACTCAAGTTCGGGAAATTATCCTCTTCCCATTTTCTATCATACTGTCTGTAGCCAATTTTTAATTGTGCATTGAGGTTTGGGGTAATCTGGTTACTGTATGCCAGATTGATGGTATCATAATTATGCTTATAGTCCCTGTTGGGTCTGCCCACATCGCCTGAATGATTAGTATGATGCACAAAAAGAGAGAGCTTCTGCTTATCAGGCTCTATATAATATGTCGTCTTAAGATAAAGCTTGATCTTCTTATAATCAGGATCATCAATCATATTGAGCCATGAAGGGTTCGTGCCATAGTTAGTATAATCGGATTGCTCATAGCTGGCTCCCATGAAATAATGGAAATTGCCGCTGCTGCCCTGATGATAGAGCCTTCCATTTAAGGTATTATATTTGCCATATCCCAGAAGAATCCTTGTCATCGGCACATCTATCTTTTCCTTTAATATTAAATTGGTAATGCCTGTTAGGGGTGACTGCCCGCCGGCAAAATCCATCGTAAGATAGTTTGAATACATAACAGAGGCAGGACCTCTATGAACCTCTGCCCTACCTAATGCAAGAATATCAAGGCTCATTGTATCAACAAACGAGTCAATAGGCAGTCCATCAAGCAAATAGACATTGTATTTTGGACCAAGACCACCATATGAGCCCCAATTAGCATCATTGCGGGATAGAACATTAATAAATGTCCCTGGAGTGTATCTAAATATCTCCGCAATATTTTTGTTAGAAAGGATAGTTTTATCCATCTCCGCTCCTGTTATGACATCTACCTTCTGCGTTACATTTTCTTCGGACTGTGGTATCTTTGATTCAGTAACCACAAATTCCTCAAGTTTGTAAGTCTTGTCTCCCTGCTGGCTTGCAAGAGCTAATGCAGGAATTAATAAAAGTACGAAAAAAACCAAGATACGATAAAGCATAATCAACCTCCTGAGTGATTTAGATAAATATAAAAAAAGCCAAAAAACCCCTCTTTAATTATTAAGAGAGCCTTCTTGGCTTTAAGTTCATTAAGTCTTAATCTTTCTGAACTTCGTGCTCAGAAAGATTAATTATATCAAAAAGTTTTCTTTAAGTAAATATAGGTAATCGAAGGGGATAATACTTGACGAATTGAGGTATGACTTATGGTATTTGCTCAGAGGCATTTTTGAAAAAAACGGCTGGAAACTTAAGTGAACCTCCCTGTAGCAAGCTACAGGGAATTACGAGTTCAAAATTTTAAAATTGACAAAAATATATTAATTTGTGTTTAATTACTGTCTGTTTATATGCGTGTTTTATTGACCCAAATATGACATAATCCATGAGATTTTTTAGAAATTGAATTGTCAGTTCAATTATGCTTTCTACTATGAATAGGGGCATAAACGGGGTAGGAAATAACAGATTTTGCATTGAACAATGTATAAAAAGACTTTGATCAAACGTTGTTTTAAGAAGGCGCGTAGCTCAGTGGGAGAGCGCTTCCTTGACACGGAAGAGGTCAGGGGTTCAATCCCCCTCGTGCCTACCATTCTTAAAGCCTTACCAGTTTATCATTAACCTGAAAAATACAAGTGGATTTTTGTGCAGCAGGTATAATTTAGTGTCAGCGCCAGTATGAGAAGAGGCGAGAGACGAAAAATCGTCAATCGTCTTAGCGAAGCGGTCATCCGTCGCCCCTCAGAGTCCTGATACCGACACTGACACGAAGTAGGTTTCCGGGTGCCCGCCTGTTTTTTAGAATTAACCACATTTTAGTTTAACCGTCTTAACTTTAGTATCGACGCTCTTGGATTTTACCAGTCATAGCAAGCACCTCTATTGAACGCTAAATGTTATTTTCGTTTACACTTTATAAGATTTTATGATACCATACAGCATTTAAGAAGCTATTGATAATTATAAAGAAATATATCACAGCGAGAGTGGCGGAACTGGCAGACGCGCTGGACTTAGGATCCAGTGGGGAAACCTGTAGGGGTTCAACTCCCCTCTCTCGCACCAATAATAATATTGCTCAAAAATTAATATGCATAGAGCAATGATTTTCAATGTGCTTTCATCTTAATATGCAACAGCGTCCCCATACCCAGAGAGAAAATGTTCTTGCCATAACGTTCAATCGTTTTTGACTTATACTCGTCTCATATTATAGAATTTCATATAATTCACATTATAATCATCATAATCTAAAAGATTTTCACTGCCTGTCGGAGGGATATTCTGATGAAAAAAATTTTTTTTATATTCCTGCTGTTCTGTCTTATCACGCTTTTTCTTATACTGAATGCAGATGCTCAGGCTAATAAATTAGGTGCTAACATAAAAACAGATATTTCAGAGAAAATGACTCCTATAGAACAATTGAAGGAAGATGCACTTTTATTCTTTAAACCAGTTAAGGGAAGGATTATAGATATAGACGGCATGTCTGTTAAGGTATCATTTGATTCGAAGGAACCAGTCTTAAAAGGTATGAGACTGCAAGCATTCAAAGAAGGTGCCGATTTCATTCACCCTATTACAAAAGAGCGTCTTGGAAAAACTGAGATTTCTATCGGCAGCATTGAGATTGAGTCAATAATTTCTGGTCATGCTGCTGGAAGAATTATTAAGGGAAAGGCAGATGACTTTAAGGGCGCTAAAGTAAAAATACCGGCTACAAAACCCAGAGTTTTGTTTTATCAGAGCGGTATCGACTGGTTTTTGGGTGATTCATATTATCAATCTTTAAAAGACAGCGGCAGATTCGAGCTTGTTGATACAGGCGAAGAAACAAGCGATATCTCAAAAATAATATCAGAAGCGAAGGCTAAAAATGCGGTTACTGCACTGGTAATGTCATCTGAAAAGCAGGACAAAAGCATTATTGTAACCCAAAGGCTTTTCTGGGTCGAAGATCCAAAACAATTCTCAGAAAAGAAAGTCACTGTCAGCATAGATTATGTCAACGAATTGCGATTAAAGTCTGGCTTGCCAAGCACGAAGGCTGTAGAGATGCTTTTTTCTTATGACCTCCCATTTTCAGCAAACCGCATAACAGCAGGGGATTTTGATGGCAACCATAGTGTTGATATAGCTCTTGTTTCAGGAGATCTCGTAAGCTTTTATACATCCCGTGTTGACCTGAGTTTATTATGGCAGCTAAGGCTGCCTTTAAAAGGCGATATAGTCTGGATTGATAAGGCTGATACTAAAGGCAGCGGTAAGGATGTATTACTTATCACCGCAAGGCAGGATAATGACTATGTCTCTTACATATATGAATTGCAAGGAAATGGTTTTGTCCAATTATGGCGTTCTGACGGCATCTTTATCAGAGGCTATGGCAATAAAATACTTGGGCAAAAATATTCACCTTCAGAAGGCTATAGCGGTAATGTCTTTATAATTGCTTATATTGAAAATTCATTTATAAAGACTGGAAATTTTAAGTTGCCGCTTAATCTTAATTTATATGACTTTCAATATGTTTATTCACCAGACGGCAGGCAGGCTATTTTGTCATGGGATGAAAACGGGTATCTAAGGCTGTCTGACGAATCAGGCGCGGTGCAGTGGATGAGCAAAGAGGATTTCGGCGGGTTTTCAACCTCTTTTGCCAAGGAATCTTTATCAGGCATGTTCGATAAAGGCAGATGGTCAATAAAGGACAGACTAATCCTTAAAGACGGTGAGGTTTATGCCCCCAAAAGAAAACCAATCTTTGGGAAGGCGAAGGGACTTGGCTTTAAGGAATCGGCAATTAAAGCCTTCTGGTGGAATGGCTTTACAGTCGAGGAAAGAGAATTCATTGATGATATAGGCGGGGAGATTATAGACTATGCGGTTACTGAAGACAGGATTATGGTTCTTTCTAAGCCATTGCTTGGCATAAAAGCTAAAAACATACTTAAAGGCGAAAGCCCTTTGGGCATTATGCTTTACATCTTCTCTACAAAAGGAAGATAGTCATTAATTATGCAAAAAAGAACTATACCAAAACACATCGGGATCATAATGGATGGGAACGGACGTTGGGCAGAGATGAGGGGTCTTCCCCGATTAGAAGGTCATAGAAGGGGTGTAATAAGGGTAAGAGAGATTATAGAAACTGCTTACCGAATGGGTGTCGAGGGGTTAACCCTTTATACATTTTCCATTGAGAACTGGAGAAGACCTAATGATGAAGTAGCTGTCATTATGGGCTTGCTCGAAGAGACATTGAAGGGAGAATTTAGCGCCTTTATTGAACGGGGAATAAGGTTCAGGGTTATCGGCAATAGAGAAAGGCTGCCTGAAGAATTAAGGGGCTTTATCGAATTCATAGAAAAGGCGACAGAGAACAACAGACAATTAACCCTCCAATGCGCCCTGAGCTACGGCGGCAGGGATGAATTGATAAGGGCTATTAAAAGAGCAGTTTATTTAAATCTCTCAACCAATGAAATCACCGAAGAGTGTATAAGCAATCTTTTAGATACCGCCGGCATACCCGATCCAGACCTTATCATAAGAACAAGCGGGGAGCAAAGATTGAGCAATTTCCTGCTGTGGCAGTCTGCATACTCAGAGTTTTATTTCACGCCTACTTTATGGCCCGACTTTACAAAAGAAGAATTGCTCGAATCAATATATGAATATCAGACAAGGGAAAGACGTTTCGGAAGTATAACCGACAAAACTCCTAAATGCACCTCAATCGTATAATTACTGCGATAATCGCAATCCCGCTGCTTTATCTTTACGTAACAAAGCTTCCGCCTCCATTTTTTCTCATTATTCTTATAGTGGTTGGGGCAATAGCCCAGATTGAATTCTATAGGATGTATCACTCAAGGCAGGTATTCTCTTTTTTAGGTGTAACATGCGGAGCCTTAATCTTAGGACATCCATTATTTGCTTATTTTGAAGGCAGCACCTATAATTTTTCAAACCTGCATATTGGCATCCTTGTATTTTCATTCATGCTTATCTCCACAGCGAGGCTATTTTTAATAAAAGACCCTTCTGATTCCTTAAAAGATATTTCACCTGCCCTTATCGGGCTTTTATATATACCCAATTTGCTGTTTATGCAATGGCTTTTAAGGCTCAAAGGGGTTGAGTGGATACTCTTTCTTTACGCCGCCGTTTGGATGTCAGATACCCTTGCATATTATATAGGGAAGAATTTTGGCAAGAGAAGGCTTTATGCCAGCGTCAGCCCGAATAAAACCATTGAAGGCGCAATAGGCTCACTTATTGGCGGGACTTTGGCAGGGTTGCTAATGGGGTTATTAATATTGAAAAATGTTAATATATATACACTCTCGGCATTTGGACTGATAATAGGTGCTGTATCAATCGTTGGAGACCTTGTTGAATCTATCTTCAAACGAGATACTAATATTAAGGATTCCGGATCTTCAATACCTGGGCACGGTGGTTTTCTAGACAGGATAGACAGCGCCCTTTTTGCTGGGGTTGTATTATATTGGCTTGTATTAATACTCTAAAAACTACATGAAAAATATTGCAATTTTAGGTTCAACAGGCTCTATCGGCAAAAGCTCCCTCGATGTTATTTCTATGTTCCCTGAAAGATTCCGCGTTGTAGGCTTGACAGCCGGCTCAAATGTAGCCCTCCTTTACGAACAAATAAAGAAATTCCAACCAGAGATTATTGCTCTCACTGACGAAAATGCATATAGAAGTTTAAAAAGCAAAATGAATGGAGTTAAAAAGCCTCTTATTTTGCAGGGGATGGATGGAATATGCAGTGTTGCACAATTTCAAAAGGCAGATATTGTCATTTCAGCTATAAGCGGTTCAGCAGGGCTATTGCCTACAATATCAGCGATAAAGGCAAAAAAAACAATTGCACTTGCCAATAAAGAAGCTCTTGTTACAGCAGGCAAGATAGTGATGTCTGAGGCTGAGAAATACGGTTCAGTCATACTGCCTGTTGACAGCGAACATAGTGCTATATTTCAATGCCTTAACGGAACCAAGAGCAATTCTATCAGAAAGATTATACTGACTGCATCAGGCGGTCCGTTTGTAGGAAAATCCTTAAATGAACTGGATCGCATATCTTTCAGAGAGGCTTTAAAGCATCCTAACTGGAGTATGGGCAGAAAAATAACGATTGATTCAGCAACCCTTATGAATAAAGGTCTTGAGGTGATAGAGGCACATTATCTATTTAATTTGCCGCCCGAGCAAATTGATGTCTTGGTTCACCCTCAAAGCATCGTCCATTCTATAGTAGAATTCAATGATGGAAGCTATATTGCGCAGATGTCAGAACCTAATATGAAGGGGCCTATTGCTTATGCCCTTTCATATCCGGAGCGGCTTCATAATGTAATGAAACGTGTTGAGTGGGATAAAATAGCAACACTTAATTTTTGCAAACCAGACATCGGCACATTTCCATCCCTCTCTCTTGCATACCAAGCATTGAGGACAGGCGGCACTATGCCAGCAGTCCTTAATGCTTCAAATGAGATAGCTGTTAAAGCTTTTTTAGATGAAATTATACGATTTAATGACATTCCTGTTATAATACGCAATGTTATGGCTTCACATATCATACAGCCTGCCGAAGATATAGCTACAATTTTTGAGGTTGACGAATGGGCAAGAAAAAAAACATTAGGGGAAATAAATAAATGACTTTTTTATCGGCTGTTTTATTGATCGGTTTTTTGATTTTTATACATGAATTAGGCCATTTTATATTTGCAAAGTTGGGCGGTGTCAAGGTTCTTAAGTTTTCTTTAGGTTTTGGACCTAAAGTAATAGGCAAAAAAATCGGCGAAACCGAATATCAACTATCAGCAATACCTCTGGGCGGTTATGTTAAGATGCTTGGTGAAGAGCCTGGCACTGAATTGGATGAAGCAGAAAAAGAACGTTCTTATAATAATCAGACAATTCTGAAACGAGCATCTATTGTGTTTGCAGGGCCTCTTTTTAATTTTCTAACTGCAGTTGTTATTTTTTTCTTTGTATTTATTTTTGGGGTTCCAGTCCTGATGCCGATAATCGGCGAGGTTATGGATGGAAGCCCTGCAGCAAAGGCAATGCTCCAAAAAGGCGACAAGATATTTGAAATTAATGGGAAATCAGTCGAAAAATGGTCGGATATGACAGAGATCATTCACGGAAGCGCCAATAAACCGCTTACAATCAAAATACAAAGGGATTTAAGCGTAACTACCGTAACCATCACCCCTGAAAGTAAAATGACCAAGGATATCTTCGGCGAAGAAAAAGAGATAGGTCTTATCGGTGTAAAACCATCGGGAGAAATTTTTACTGTGAGTGAGGATGTATTTGTTTCAGCTAAAAATGCGGTTTTAAGAACATGGGAGATAACCTCCCTGACAGTCATAGGGATAATAAAGCTGATTCAGAGGATTATCCCAGCAGATACCATCGGGGGTCCTATTATGATATTCAGTCTGGCAGAAAAACAGGCTGAAGCAGGAGCTCTGAGCTTCTTCACCTTTGCTGCGATAATAAGCATAAATCTTGCTGTTTTGAATCTTCTTCCGATTCCAGTCCTTGACGGAGGACATCTTCTGTTTATGGCAATAGAGGCAGTAAGAAGAAAGCCTTTGAGCGAAAAAACTATACTAATGGCTCATCGTATTGGATGGGCCTTTCTGCTAAGTCTCATGGTATTTGCCCTTTATAACGATATTTTCAGACTGATAAGCGGCAAGCCTCTTCCTTGAGATCAATCCTGCTTTATCAAGGATTTTCTTATCCGGATTGTATTCGAATGGGCTTCAAGTCCTTTTGCATATAAAATTGTTTCTATTATATCGGCAAATTTTTGGCTCTTTTTCAAGCTAAGTGGCCAACATATATAAAAATCCTCCTCTTGAGATGAGAGGCCGCCTCAAACCTCCCCATTAAAAGGGGGGGTGAGGGTTTCATAACAGAGATATTCCTTTACGGATTCAATTTTATAAATTGAATCCATATTCCGGTAAAATTATGGAGAGGGTTGAAAACCTGCTCCCACTGCAATTGACAATAGATCTCGCTATTTCCCAGTATATATAATTCATGAATCCGCCTTACTTGAGTGTAGATTGTCAACATATTTGACCCCTTTTCCGCAAATAAAAATGACCCCCCCCTTTTTTTTAGTTAGCCTTCTTCAGCTTGTTCTTCAATCTATAACTGCTG
>JBBIKS010000034.1:0-24810 GCA_037445375.1 Nitrospirota bacterium
TTTTACTATACCAAAATGTTACCTAATTATTGAGCATTAACAACGGTTCTATTTTGCTGCCTACGGCAACCCCCCATTTCTTCCGGTCATCTTACATCTGTTTTGCAGGGCAGTCTCTACCCTCGTCGTTGCAAGTCCATTTATTTTCTCTGACCGCTTGACTTCCGCTATGTAACGATTTACAGACGACAAAGACGCGCGGTATCCTATAGACTTAAGTGCAATGTATATCCTCGCTCCAATATAACCCTTCTCAAGCATTTCCTTTATAGCATCTTTAAGCGGGTACAAAAGCCTCTCATGCCCGCACCTTAAATTCATGAGATGTTTTGCCTCGGATGGAAATGGACTTTCATGCCACATGAGTTAAGACATTGTTAAACCTATATTCCGAGATATTGAGATTCTTACAAACAAAAGCAACAATCTCCGCAAAACCCGTGATCTTCTCTTGCTGCAATTAATCAGCGGGGAGATTGATGTGGAGAGTCTTGATGTTTTAAAACCGTTAGGAGTATAATAGGCGTATAACTCAATGGGGGTGTTTATAATGCATAAAGGGAAGGTAAATATAACGATGGACGAGGACTTGATAGAGTATATTAAATCGTATGCGGAGGAACAGAGAACCACTGTCTCTGAAGTTTTTACGCAGTTTGTTTTAAACCTGAAAAGGACAGTTGTAAATGAACCTACTGAAATAATTCTTGCCGACCCTAATTTCAAGGAAAGCCTGCTGGATACAATTTCTAAAATCGGGAGGGGTAAGATTAAATGGTTCAAGTACGAAGAAATCTTTTAATGGAAGCTCTGTTCACCGATGTTTTCGTAAAATCCCTGAAAAGGCACATTTCAATAAAGAAAGCGATACAAAAGAAAGTGGATATGATTATAAAAAACCCTATCGCCCTCGGTGAACCATTAAAAGGAAATTTCAGGGGATATTACAGCAGTTTTGTTAAGAAGAATTTTCTCATAATTTACCTTTATTGTAAGGTCTGCAGGGCAAAGGGTGATGACAAGATAGTTCTCTGCCATGATTGTAATAAGTGCAAAAATGAAACCATAAAATTTGTGGATATAGGTCCGCATGATGAAGCACATAAGAAAAAATCTTACTGATCCTGACAAATCAGATGTTTAATGAAATAGAACTCATCGAACAGCCAGCTATAGAGCTTTTCAAGTCGCTCGGCTATTCTTATCAAGATGCTTATAATGATGCATTCGGCGAGACAGGCACACTCGGCAGGGAGACTTCAACTGATGCTGTTTTTAAACCGAGATTAAAAGAAGCTCTCATAAAATTAAATTCGACCCTTTCATTCGAAGCCACAGACCAAGCCATTGAAGAACTCACAAGAGACAGGAGCATTCTGCATCCTATCACTGCCAATCGTGAAATCTACAAGCTCATCCGTGACGGTGTAAAGGTAGAAGTCAGACAGGCAGTTGGGCCCGAGGAGGATGAGACTGTAAAAGTTATGGACTTCAATGAGCCTGAAAACAATGACTTCTTCCTTGCCTCTCAGTTTTGTGTAACAGGCGAGATGTATAAAAGAAGGGTTGACCTTGTGGGCTCTGTGAACGGGCGTCCGCTAATTTTCATCGAACTTAAGGCAGTTCATAAAAGACTCGAAAAGGCTTTTATAGATAACCTTATTGATTACAAAGACACAATCCCTCAGATTTTCTGGCATAATGCCTTTATCATTCTCTCAAAGGGCTCTGAGAGCTGGGTTAGCACAATAATAGCTGACTTTGAGCACTTCAACGAATGGAAGAAGATAAACAGCGAAGGCGAAGGTGGAGTGGTGTCGCTCGAAACAATAATCAGGGGCATTAGTAAAAAGAAAAAGCTCCTCAAGTTAAATCTGAAATGCAAAATAAAAGAGAGAGGATTTAAGAATGTTTATATTATTTGAAAACTGTAATTTACTTGATACCGTATCGGGGGAGCTTCTTCCCGGATATAATGTGCTCATAGAAAACTCTAAAATCATGGAGGTGAGCGACAGACATATTGAGATTTCAGGGGCGGCGAAACATGACCTTAAGGGTATGACCCTTATGCCGGGTCTTTGTGATGCCCATGTTCATTTAACTGCGATAGAACTTGATCTGGCAAAATTAAATGCACTTCCACCATCTTATATAGCTGCTCGTTCCTTTAGATTCGGGGAGGACATGCTTAAACGTGGATTTACCACTGTTCGTGATGCAGGGGGTGCTGATTGGGGTCTGGCTTTGGCAATAAAAGAGGGTATTTTTGAATGTCCGAGACTTTTATTCTGCGGACACGCACTTTCGCAGACCGGAGGGCACGGCGATCTAAGGCAGCGCGGAGATGATTATATTGACTATGGATATCCTTCAGTCGGAGCGCTGGGACGCATATGTGATGGGGTAACGGAGGTTCGCCGTGCAGTGAGGGATGAATTAAGAAAGGGAGCCACCCATGTCAAGATTATGGCTTCAGGCGGGGTTGCCTCTCCTACTGACCCTATCAACAGCAATCAGTTTAGTCTTGAAGAAATAAGGGCAATCGTTGAAGAAGCAGGGGCCGCAAATACCTATGTGATGGCACATGCTTACACCGCAGCGTCTATCAAGAGGGCGCTAGATTGCGGGATCAGGTCAATAGAGCATGGAAATCTCATTGATGAAGAAACCCTCGATTTATTGATTGCAAAGAATGCCTTCCTCGTGCCTACACTCGCTACATATGAGATGCTTTCCAAAAAAGAAACGGGCATTAGCTTCCCGGAAGAATTAATTGAAAAGGCTGGAGACCTGAGGGAAAAATCCATAACATCTCTCGATATGGCTTACCGCAAAGGGGCAAAGATCGCTTTCGGAACTGACCTTCTTGGACCTTTTCATAAATATCAATCTATAGAATTCACATTAAGACGGCAGGTTATGCACCCACTGGATATCATTCGTTCAGCAACCACAGTTTGTGCAGAACTTTTTAATATGCAAGGCAAAGTTGGCGTGATTGCACCTAATGCTTATGCCGATATTCTGGTTATTAACGGCAATCCACTTGAAGATATTGAAGTGCTGCGGTCAGAAAACAATCGCATAAGAATCATAATGAAAGAAGGCAGATTCATCATAAACAGCCTATAAACTAATGTTTGCAGAAGTCATCTTTCCATTAAAGATTAAGTCATTCACATATAACGTGCCTCCTGATATGCCTCCTGACTTAACAGGCAGGATTGTCAAGGCGCCTCTTGGCAATCGAGACTTATATGGTATTGTTTGCGATGTAAGTAATACCTGTGCTTTTGCAGGGAGGGTGTTAGATAAAAATATAGAGCTTAAAACATCTAAAATTAAAGAAATTGTATCTGTCCATGAACATTTTGGCTCACCTCAAACTATCTCATTCTTAAAATGGCTCTCTGAATATTACATTGCTCCATCCGGTATTGCGCTTGCAAGTTGTTTCTTTAAGGATGCGATTAAGGTAATTGAAAAATCCATAGCCCATAAAATATCTGCTCCCGAAGATGACAAGCCCAAGATATCGTGTCTTTCAGATAATACAGAGCAAGATATTTTCCCCCTTGTTAATGCAATACAAAGCGGTAATTTTAGCTCATTTCTGCTTCATTCACCTTCTCATTTTTATGAAAAAGGTTTTCTGAGTGATTTTTGCAAAAAGGCTTTTACAGATATATCGGGTGCAATAGTATTAGTCCCGGAAATTAGTCAGATTGATGGCATTGCTGGCATTTTGCAGGCAATCTTTGGCGGGAGGGTATGCACAATACACAGCAAACAGGGCAGGAAAAAAAGGACAGAAGCTATTAGGGGTATTCTTTCAGGTAATTATAATATAGTTGTCGGTACGAGGTCGGCCATTCTAATGCCTTTAAAGAAAATTTCATTTGTAGCTGTCCTTAGCGAACACAGCCCTTCTTACAAGGGTGAGGAGGGACTGAGATATAATGGCAGAGATGTGGCTGTCATGAGGGCTTTTTTAGAAAGGGTGCCCGTTTTACTTTCTTCTATATGTCCTTCTGTTGAGTCTATCTATAATTCAGAAACACGAAAGTATCATCGGTTGAGAGTCTCTCATAAAGGGATGCCATCTGATATATTCAATTCGTTTTCGGCAAAAAAAAGAGCCGAGATCGAGATTATTAATATGTGGGATGTCGAAAAATCTGGGCTTTCGATATCAAAAAAAGTCCTGTCAGCGGCTCGACAATACCTTTCTTCAAAAGACAATATCCTATTCATAGTCAATAAAAAAGGGTATTCACTTATAATGTGCAAAGACTGCGGATATATATTCAGGTGTCCAGCATGCCAAATACCTTTGATGTTTTATAAAACTGAAGGACTATTAAGATGCCGCCAGTGTGCAGCAGAGAGAAAAGTCCCGGAAAGTTGTCAGGTATGCAGAGGGGTTGAGCTAATACCGCTCGGTGCGGGTATCGAAAGAATAAAAGAAGATATAAGAAAATTTTTGAAGAAAGATGCGGTGCCGCTCAATAAGAATGCTCAATTGCTACCAAACAATGATGAATTCACACCCTTTGTCATAGGGCATGGTCATCAGGTTCGGAGGCTGAAGGGAAGCTTATTCAAGTCCGCCGTTTTTTTTGACATAGACCCCTGCCTTTTAGAGCCAAATTACAGGGCAAATGAGAGGGCATTTCAGAATGTTATGCAGATAGCACAGGTAGTAAAACCCGACGGGCGCATTTTTCTGCAGACAAGAAGTCCTAAAAACAAGATACTGAATTTTATCAAGAATTATGACTTTAAAGGGTTTTATAAGAATGAACTATCTATCAGGAAAGAGACAGACTTTCCGCCTTTTTGCAGGCTGATACTTTTTAATATCTTATTTAAAAAGGGCATTAATGGTCTGGAAAAAGAGGTTGAAATGCTTTTTTCGGAAAGCCATGCTCATCAGGAAATAGAGATATTTGGTCCTATTAAACTGCCTTCTACGATTAAATTGCACCTGCACTGGCAGGTTTTAATAAAATCAAAAGACCGAAAGAAGCTGCATCAGCTTGCATTTTCCCTGAAAGAAACCCTGTCTTCCATGAAAGAGCTAAAAGTAAGTGCCGATGTTGACCCAATAAGGTTATAGTTGTTTAACTCGTAATTCCCCGCAGCTTGCTGCGGGGAGGTTCACTTTTCGGGCAAAAATAACGGGAGTTTTTTTCTTTGAAGGATTTGTCCTGCATTTTTTATGTCTTCTAAAATATGTTTCCGAAGTTCTTCAACATTAGAAAACTTTTTCTCATCCCTGATTCTTTCGATAAAATGTATGCGCAGTTCCCTGTCAAGCAGATTTCCCACAAAGTCGAGCAAATGAACCTCCAGGCTTACATGCTCGATATCTCCAAATGTTGGGTTTTTACCGATATTTGCAGCACCATTAAAAATCTCGCATTGAGATGGGATTTCACCAGAACTTAAAGCCTCTATCGGGGTATTCGGATGACATCCGGGGGTGCAAAGAGAAACTTTCACTGCATAAACACCCTCTTTTGGTATAACCTCGTTGGGAGAGCTTACATTTGCTGTGGGTATATTCAATATCGCGGTGCCCCTGCCCGTTCCCCTGATTACCTTTCCTTTGATATGATATGCCCTTCCGAGCATGACAGAAGCCTCAAATACCCTTCCCTTTTGTATAAGGCTCCTTAGTTTGGAGCTGCTGACAATGTTGCCGTCTATCTTTGCATATCTTACTACGGAGAAACCAAAACCGTATTTCTTTGCCTTTAGTCTGAGCAGTTTTGTGTTGCCTTTTTTTCTCTTTCCGAATGAGAAATTGTGCCCAACAATCAGCCATTTCGTTCCAAGCTTTTCAACGAGTATATTCTTTATGAAGGTTTCAGGCTCGGTTTGGGAGAATTTCTTATCGAAAGGAATAATTATTACAGCCCTCAATCCTGATTGTGAGAGCAATTCTACCTTATCATCTAAGGTGGTAAGCATTTTTAATCCCCTTTCAGGCACTAGAACTCTCACAGGATGCGGATCAAAGGAGATTCCAATCGGAGTCCCTCCAATTTGCTGGGCTGCCATAACGACCCTTTTGCATATCTTCTGATGCCCAAGGTGAACTCCGTCAAAGTTGCCAATGGTAACAACAGGATTGGGAAAATCAAAAATACCGTCAAGTCCTTTTATAATTTGCATATTATCCTACTATTAAAAAACAAGAATGAAAGCACGATGAGTAAAACTTAAATCCAAAAAAGCACGCAGTTTTTAATTATTCCTATTCATTTTCTCCATTGATAAGAGCCGCTGGTATATCTCTATGACCTGCTCTTTGGTATATTCTACAGTTTTACTGTTATCTATCGAATAATCAGATTTGCTGACCTTCATATCTATCGGAAACTGGCTGGCAAGCCTTTTTCTTGCTTCTTCTTCATTTATTCCTTTATTTCTGAGTCTCTCGATAGCTACATCTACAGATGTAAAGACAGTAATTATTATATCAAATCTATTCTGATAACCCCTTTCGAAGATTACAGGGGCTTCAATTATGATGATATTTTCCTTCCCTGCGGCTTTGATCTTATAGACTTCGTATTCTATCCCCTTAAAAATCCTCGGATGCAGAATGTCCTCAAGAGATATCCTTAAGTGCGGATGATTGAAGACTATCTCAGAAAGCAGCTTTTTATCAACTGTGTTATCGTTTACGAGATCATCACCAAAGGCTTTCTTAATTTCCTCAATTACCTCAGTCTGGCAAAGGAGGTTTTTAACTATCTCGTCAGTGTCAAGAGTAAAAGCACCGAGTTCTCTGAATATCCTCGCAACCGTGCTTTTACCCATACCAAAGTTTCCTGTTAATCCAACCATTATCATAATCTTTATTCTTTCCATCAATCTGTGATTATTACGACCTAACTTAACAAAGCCTCATAAAACACCCTCCCTTCAATGGAGGGGAACATAATAACCCTCTCCTCTTGCCGGAGAGGTCAAGGGTGATGGGGCTTTATTTTAGTAATTAAAATATATGATACCTAATTCTACCGATTCTTCTAAGTAATTTTCTCCAATGACTGGCGGGACGCCTGTCCTGCGGAGCATCACTAATCAACCATTGTGTAGGACAGCTGTCTCGGCTGTCGAGGAGTTGCCAACAAAATAGCTCTATTCAGGTGATATTAAGCGTGATTATTATACCCTTTTCAATATAACTATCCACAATCTTTTTAAACCGTTTGTTTTGATATATAATTTATAGATATGGGGAACGAGTCATGACAGCTTGTTGAAATATAGGGGTTAGCTTCGTTAAAATGATTCAAGGCGGTCCACTAAATAATATGAAATACAGTTATAAAACCGTAACGAGCTTATCAAACCCGCTGATAAAAGAAGCCTTGAAAATAAAAAATGGGCTCGGCAGGCAGAGGGGCTTTTTTTTAGTAGAAGGGTCACATTTGATCGAGACCGCTATTTATTCATCTTTAGCTGTTATTAAAAGGGTTTTTTTTACTGAATCTTTTGCCTCCAAAGAAGATTCTCAAAGGATTTTGGAGCAAATAACAGGCGCAGAGAAGGTGCTGATAACTGAAAGGGTTCTCACATCGCTGACAGACACGGATATGCCGCAGGGAATATCCGCTCTTATTAATTATATTCCTCCTAAGCTCGAGGAAATCAAAGCTGTTAATAACCCTTTGCTCGTTTTGTGTGATTCGATACAGGACCCCGGCAATCTCGGAACAATTATCAGGGGGTCTGATGCCTTTGGTGCGGATGCCGTAATAACGCTTCCTTCTACATGCGATACCTTCAACACAAAGGCAGTAAGGGCAACCGCAGGAAGTTTATTTAATATTCCTGTTATTAATACTGAACAAAATGTAATTTTAAGCTATCTTGCCCTGAAAAACATCGCGCTTTATGCTACAAGCAGCAAGGCGGTTGCATCCATCTATCAGATTGATTTTAAGCAGCCGGTAGCGATGGTTTTTGGAAATGAGTCATCTGGGGTAAGCAAGCTTTTACAAGAAAAGGCAAAGGGTGTTTTCAAGGTACCGATTGTCGGAAAGGCTGAAAGCCTGAATGTTGCTATGGCTGCTTCAGTATGTCTTTATGAGGCGGCGAGGCAGAGGAGTTATTTGTATTAAAGAAAATATAGCGATAGATTTTGATTATCTTGCCTAATTGGTTATACTTAAAGATTAATAAATCCTAATAAACAGAAAGGAGTTTTTAGTTATGAATGTTATTCTTAAGACAGATGTAAAAAATCTCGGTCAGGTAGGCGAGGTTATAAGTGTCAAAGACGGATATGCAAGAAACTTTCTTATCCCTAAAGGTCTTGCAGTGGAGGCTAATATCAAAAATGTCAAATCTTTGGAGCATGAAAAGAAAAAGATAGAGGAGATTGCAAAGAAAACTAAATCAAGCTCTGAAAATCTCTCATCAAAGCTTTCTAACATGAACCTTATTATGCGGGCTAAGGTAGGGGGAGAGGAAAAACTGTTCGGCTCGATAACCGCAATGGATATCAGTGAGGCGCTAAAAAAAGAAGGATTTGAGATTGACAAAAGAAAGATTCAATTAGAAGAGCCGATAAAAAGACTCGGAGATTACACAGTTAATATCAAGATTCATCAGGATATTTCAGCTAAACTGAATATCAGTGTTAATGCAGAAGAATAAATTATATGAGAGAAATGGACTTAAATATTGACAAATTGCCTCCGCAAAACCTTGAGGCAGAACAATCTGTGCTGGGAGCAATTATCCTTGATAATGAAGCACTCCCCAAGGCAATGGAGATATTGGGCGGTGATGAAGACTTTTACAAGGAATCACACAGACGCATATACAGGGCAATACTTGAGCTGTTCAACATCGGAGAGCCTATAGACATAATTACTCTTTCAGAATATCTCAGCAAAACTAATGGATTAGATCAAATCGGAGGAATAGCATATTTATCTTTTTTAGCCAATAACCTGCTCACCGCAGCCAATATAAGATATCATTCAAAGATAGTCAGGGAAAAGGCACTGATGAGGAGCCTGCTGAACGCCTCTACACATATCACTACGAAAGTTTATGATAATGACCTTGATGCAGATGAGATGGTTGACTATGCTGAGAAGAAGATTTTTGAGATAGCTGAAAACAGGGTAAAAAACTCTTTTGCAAACATCAAGGATTTAATCAAGGATACATTCAAAGTAATCGAACAGCTTTATGAAAAAAAGGAGGCAGTAACAGGCATTCCCTCTGGCTTCAAAGATCTTGATGAAATGACATCAGGATTTCAGAGAGGTGACCTTATAATTATAGGCGGCAGACCTGCTATGGGTAAAACGGCTTTTGCCCTGAATATTGCACAGCATGTTGCGGTGAATGTTAAGGAACCTATAGCCTTGTTCAGCCTCGAGATGTCAAAAGAGCAGTTGTCGCTGAGGATGTTGTGCTCGGAGGGTATGGTTAATTCGTCTGCTGTAAGAAAGGGTTATATAAGCAGGGATGAATGGCCAAAATTAATAAATGCAGCGGGCAAACTTGCAGGTGCGCCAATATTCATAGATGACTCATCAGCAATAACGGTCTTAGAAATCAGGGCAAAAGCAAGGAGACTAAAGCTCGAATACGGCGGATTAGGGCTTGTTATAGTTGACTATTTGCAGCTTATGAGAAGCAGGGGGAATTTCGAAAGAAGAGAACAGGAGATATCAGATATATCAAGATCCCTGAAGGCGCTCGCAAAAGAGGTGAAGGTTCCTGTAATAGCCTTAAGCCAGCTCAATAGAGGCGTTGAGCAAAGGCCTAATAAAAGGCCTGTACTTGCAGACTTGAGAGAGTCCGGAGCTATAGAGCAGGATGCCGATATCATTATATTCCTTTACAGAGAATCGGAGTATAATAAAAATAATCCATCCATAAAGAACAAGGCGGAGATATTGGTCGAGAAGCAAAGAAACGGTCCCACCGGAATAGTCAAGCTTACATTCCTTGCAGACAGCACCCGTTTTGTGGATTATATTGATGAATCATACGATATGGAAGAGGAGGTTAATTAGATGAAAAGGATGCCGGCTGTTGCAGGACAGTTTTATCAGGGCAGCCCATCAAGGCTAAAATCTCAGGTTGAACAATATATTATTGATGGGATACAAAAGGAAAAGGTCTTGGGTATAATCTCTCCTCATGCAGGTTTGATATATTCAGGGCAGGTGGCAGGCGCTGTATATTCTTCAATCGAGTTTCCTCAGACATTCATACTTTTAGGTCCTAATCATACCGGTCAAGGGGCATCTATATCAATAATGGCTTCGGGCAGTTGGGAAATTCCAATACGCTCATTTTTAATAGATGAAGCCTTGAGCGAGAGCATAATTAACAAGATACCATATGCAGAAGATGATTCGAGAGCGCACCGCTTTGAACACTCTTTGGAGGTTCAACTGCCTTTTATAGCTTATTTCTCGGATTCGGTCAAGATTGTCCCTATAACAATAATGAAAGCAAGCATCAGGGAGTGTCAAGAGATAGGAAAGGGCATTGCTGAGGCGATTAAAGCGTCCGGCATAGATGTAGTTATAGTGGCAAGTTCTGATATGAGCCATTATGTATCTGACAGCGCGGCACGAAGGCTCGACAATCTTGCTTTAAACAATGTAATAGGTCTTAATCCCGAGGGGCTTTACAATATAGTAAAGAAGGAATCAATCTCGATGTGCGGCTATATCCCATCTGTAATCATGCTTTATGCTGCGATGGAATTAGGAGCAAAAGAAGCGAAATTGATTAAATATGCTACATCTGGAGAGGTGAGCGGTGATTATGACCATGTTGTGGGTTATGCAGGGGTCATCGTGAAGTAATGCTGAAATTCAGCAATAGACATATGTTTTCTGGAGCCGTATTGGCTGGAGGCGAGAATAAAAGGTTCCCTGTATTAAAAGGTTTTTTAAGGACTAATGGTATTACAATTATAGAGAAAAATATTAGTCTGATTCAGACGATTTGTAATGAGGTGTTTATCAGTATTAACACGCCTGAATCATACTTTAAATTTCAGGTTAATATGTTTGGGGATATATTCCCCTCGATGGGACCCATGTCCGGGATTTATTCTTCATTATTAAATGCTAAACATGATAACCTTCTAATCATAGCGTGTGATATGCCTTTTTTGAATTTAAACATTCTATCCTTTATTATTAAAAAGCACCTTGAGAAGACTAATAGCATATCTTATGATGCTACTATACCAATTTATAATAACCAGCCGCAGCCTCTTTGCGGGGTTTATTGCAAAACAGCGATCCCGTCTCTTGAAGAACATTTGATCAAGGGGAGAAATTCGATGCATCTATTTTTAAGAGAAATTAAAACCAATTATATTAATGATGTTGAAATTAAAGATATTGACCCCAGCGGCAATTCATTTATAAATATAAACACAATAGAAGACTATGAGACGGTCAGGGGTTGGGAATCCGAATTTGCCGTTACATGTAACCAGCTCTCTGTTTTTCTTAAATAGGAGGCATTATGATTGGACCATTAGGTGCAACTGAACTGATTATCATACTTGTAATAGTGCTTGTTTTGTTTGGGGCTCGGAGACTTCCAGAACTCGCAAGCAGTCTGGGTAAGGCGATAAAAAATTTCAAAAAGTCCACTAATGAACCGGATGAAATAGATGTGACGCCTAAAAAATCGGAAACTGAGAAATCTGAAAAAAAGGAAGCAGAAGAAACAACCCAGAAAAAAACCTGAAATGTTAAAGGGTTAAAGGGTTAAATGAATAAAATGACGTCTTATGCCCTTCAACCTACCCCTCCCGCAGGGAAAGAAATATTAGGAAAGACTCTATCAAGATTACAAGTTAAAGGGATAATTAATGAATAGAGGGGCTATTGCAGAGATTGATTTGTCTGCCATTTCCTATAATCTCAAGTCTGTTAAGGAAAGGGCTAAAAACACCGCAATTATTGCAGTTGTTAAGGCTGATGCTTATGGTCACGGCAGCGTAGAGGCGGCAAAAAGGTTATTTAAAGATGGAGTGGATTATCTTTCCGTTGCTTTCTCTGAAGAGGCAAAAGAACTCAGACATGCAGGCATAGATGCACCTATAATAGTTCTGTTTGACCCGGACCCTAAAGACATCTTAGAGTATAATCTTATTCCTATCATTATTGATAGGAAAGCTGCCATTCGCCTCTCAAAAGAGGCTGAAAGAAGGCATAAAGAGATTGCTGTCCATATAAAGGTTGATACTGGTATGGGACGGCTCGGTTTTATTGGGGATGAGGTGAAAAACATAACTGAAATAGCAAGCCTCAAAGGGTTAAGAATCACAGGTATAATGAGCCACTTCTCAGACTCCGACTCTGAAGACCATGCCTTTGCTCGCTCACAGATTAACAGATTTAATGCATTAAAAAAGGAATTGATTGAAAGGGGATTGAAGATAGAAAGGTTTCACATGGCTAATAGTGCTGCCATTATATCCCTGCCCGAATCTCATTTTGATGCAGTGAGACCTGGACTTATGCTATATGGCATCTCACCATTTGAAGATTTGGGTTTAAAATCTTCTATAAACAGTTTTGCATTTCCTGACTTGCCGCTGATTCAAGCAATGTCTTTAAAGACAAGGATAGTCTCCATTAGAAAAGTGCCCAGCGGCACACCTATCAGTTATGGCAGAACTTTTATTACTAAGAGGGAAAGCCTCATCGGCGTTATATCAATAGGTTATGCAGACGGCTTTTGCAGGATGTTCTCAAATAACGCCGATGTGCTTGTAAAAGGCAGGAGGGTGCCAGTTGTTGGGAAGGTCTGCATGGACCTGACCATGATAGATTTAACCGATATCCAAGACGAGGTAACATATGATGATGAAATTATTATCATGGGCGGGCAGGGCAGAGAGTTTATCAGCGCCCCTGAGTTAGCCCAGAGAGCAGGCACTATTTCATACGAGATATTGACATCATTCGGAAGAATGGCAAGGAAGATCTATAAAAATTGATCGACAGATACTAATCTATGAAGCAGACCTTTCATCTCACTAAAATTAGCAATCCATTTGATGACCCCTTTGTTTTTATCAGAATACTAAGAGAAAAAAGGGCTTTGCTGTTCGATCTCGGCTATATCAACGGCATTGAAGCTGGAAACCTTTTAAAGATTTCAGATATCTTTGTTACTCACACTCATATAGACCATTTTATAGGCTTCGATACGATATTAAGACTGATTCTTCGTAGGGATTTACCATTGAGAATTTATGGACCGGAAGGTATAATTGAGTGTATAGAGGGGAAGTTAAGGGGATATACATGGAATCTTATCAAGGATTATCCGCTAAAGATAGAGGCATATGAGATAAAGGGTCTGCATATTTATCATTCAAGTTTTTATGCAGAAAACTCCTTCCAGAGAATAGATAATGCGCCCTCAGAATTTAATGAAATCCTTTTCAAAGATGCACACTTTACTATAAGAGGGCTACAGCTTTTTCATCAGATACCAGTGCTTGCCTTTTCCCTGAACGAGGATTTCCACATAAACATCAATAAGGAAATGCTCTTAGAGATGGGGCTGCCGATAGGCCCATGGCTGTCTGATTTCAAAAAAGCCGTCAGGAGGCATTATGACCCCGAAACAAGGCTGTTACAGGCAGATGAAGAAGTTTTCAAGGTTAATGATTCTTTTTACACTCTTAGTCAATTAATGCCGATTGCCGTTATATCCAAAGGACAGAAAATCTCTTATGTCATGGATGTCTCGCCAACTGAGGAAAACTTTACAAGGCTTAAATCATTCGTAAGGCATTCAGATAACCTGTTTTGTGAGGCTTATTTTCTTGAGAAAGACAAACAAAGGGCTATTGAGAGGCATCATCTTACAGCAGCAGATGCTGGAAGGCTTGCAAGAGAGGCTGATGTGTGTAATCTTACCGTAATGCACTTTTCGCCTAAATATATAAATTGCCCTGAAGATGTGTATAATGAGGCCATAGGAGAATTTAGGTAATAATTTATTTCTAAAAATTAGTTTATACTTGGAGAAGATTATGCCCCCTTGTATAGTTGTAACAAACGATGATGGTATTAATTCGCCCGGATTGCTTGCCCTTTTTGAAGCAATGAAGATGGTTGGCGAAGCTTATATTGTTGCACCTGACAGAGAAAGAAGTGCGGTCAGTCATGCACTCACATTACACAGACCTTTGAAGGTAGATGAATTGCGCAAAAATGTCTTTAGCGTTAATGGCACGCCTACTGACTGTGTGGCTCTTAGCATCAATAAGATATTATCGCAAAAGCCTGACCTCATTGCATCAGGAATAAATATGGGTGCGAATCTTGGAGATGATGTTACTTACTCTGGAACAGTCTCTGCTGCTATAGAGGGTACTATTTTAGGAGTTCCCTCATTTGCCATATCCTTAACTGGAAGAAGCCCGTTTTATTATGAAACTGCGATTCCTTTTGCAGTGCAGATTGCCCAATACATTCTCAATAAATCACTGCCCTATGATACATTGCTAAATGTCAATGTTCCTAATATACAAAGCAAACAAGTCAAAGGCGTGAAGTTTACGAGGCAGGGCAAAAGGGTATATGACAATGCAATACAAGAGGTCTTTTCTCCATGGGGCGATAAGCACTATTGGATAGGCGGAGGCGAGCCTTATTGGGAGCATGGTGAAGATATGGATATTCAAGCTGTGCTTGACAATTACGTATCCGTGACACCTGTTCACCTTGACCTTACCAACTATGATGCCCTTGAGTATCTAAAAAGGACATGGAAAATTAATGAAGTCAGCAGCATATAAAATTCAAAGTATTTATGTTTAGAGGTAATGATGAAAAACTTTGAAAAACTTCGTGATTTAATGGTAGAAACCCAGCTTATTCCGAGAGGTATAAAAGACAAAAGGGTTTTGGAGGCAATGAGAAAAATTCCTCGCCACCTATTCATGTCTGAATCATATTGGGATAATGCCTATGAAGACATGGCCCTGCCGATAGGCGAGGGGCAGACAATCTCACAACCTTATATGGTAGCCATAATGACTGAACTTTTGGAATTAAGCGGCACCGAAAAGGTTTTAGAAATAGGAACAGGTTCAGGTTATCAGGCGGCATTATTAGCCGAACTTGCCCGTGAAATATATACTATAGAGCGTATTGAAGCTATTGGTGAGAATGTCAGGCATAAATTAAAAGAAATGGGATATGATAATATCTATGTGGTAATAGATGATGGCTCAAAAGGATTACCTGGAAAGTCCCCATTTGATAGGATAATCATCACCGCTGCTGCACCAAAAATCCCTGATTGTTTAGTCGGGCAGTTAAATGAAGGAGGCATTATTGTCGCACCTGTCGGGCAGAGATTCTCTCAGATATTGATAAAAGGGGAAAAAATAAAGGGAATTCTAAGAGAGGAATATCACACCCCTTGCGTTTTTGTCCCTCTCATTGGCGAGCATGGCTGGAAGGAATAAGATGGTAATTTTTTAGTAGTGTTGAAATTTGTTAGACCAACTTAAAAAAAGAGGCTGATTCTGGGTAAACGTTCTAATGAGTTCATGCCGAAGTCCTGAATGATAAAAAAGAATCGCCCAATTTAGGTATAATCATGTTAAAATAACTGAAGATTGCCGAAGTGGCGGAATTGGCAGACGCGCCAGGTTCAGGGTCTGGTGGTCGCAAGGCTGTGCGGGTTCGACTCCCGCCTTCGGCATATTCCATTTCACTCACCCATTTAGGAACCTTCACTTGAACCTTTTGGATTTAGACAAAAATCTTTTTCACTTTATCAATATAGATATAGCAAATTTTTTTTTCGATTTCTTGATGCCCTTGCTTAGCAGTAAGGGCTATTATTTCTTATCGCCTTACATAGCATATGTCTTGTGGCAGGACTATAAGAAGAAGGATTCAAAAAAAGATTTCTTATTCCAGACTTCTATATTTGCAATCTTTATTGCCTTTTTTTCTTTTATTTTGACTGACTGGCTGGCAAATGAAATAAAATATTTCATTGGAAGAATAAGACCATGCACCGAACTGCCAGAAGTCAGGCTTTTAGTCGGCTGCACACAATCCTTATCGATGCCCTCAAACCACGCTGCGAATGCTTCTGCTATCTTAGTCACTCTTTATTATTTAACGAGAAATCTGGTTTCTATATGGGCAATTTTATACCTTGTCGCACTTGCCTCTTTAATTAAATTTTCAAGGGTATATGTCGGCGTTCATTATCCGAGTGATGTCATTTTTGGGGCTTTTTTGGGGGCTCTTATATCAGTCTTTGTCATAATCGTAGCAAAATGCACCATACTTAATAAAAAATTGAACATCTACAAGGCTTTTTTTATTTTTATGCTTTTTGCCCTGAGCGTTTTCCGAATTTATTATATATTCAATGGTTCCCTTGATCTAAGCCCTGATGAATCTCATTATTGGGAATGGTCAAGAAGACTCGATCTCAGTTATTACTCAAAGGGGCCCGTGATTGCATATTTGATTTATGCAGGCACATATATCTTTGGTGATACCGTATTTGGCATCAGGATAATGGCTGTCTTATTTTCAGTCTTAAGCAGTTTATTTCTTTATAAGCTTATTAAGAGTATGTATGACAATGGTCCTTCAGCCGTTTTTGGTGCGCTACTTTTTCAGGCTATTCCCTTGTATGCACCCTTTGGGATTATCTTTTCGATTGATGCCCCTTTTATTTTTTTCTGGATATTATCTTTGTATGTTTTCTGGATAGCTATTGAAAAATCAGAGCCTTTTTTAAGCGGTCACTATCTTAGCAAAACATTGCCGCCCAGTATTAATTCTGACCTTAGAATCTGGCTTTTGTTAGGCATAGTTACAGGGATTGGAATGCTGACTAAATATACAATGGCTTTTTTCTTTTTGTGCGGTTTTCTATTCTTACTATTTACAGAAAAGAGAAAGCTACTTATAACTTTAAAGCCTTATTTAACATTATTGACAGCACTCTTGATATTCAGCCCTGTAATTATATGGAATATCCAGAATGATTGGGTAGCCTTGAGACATACAGCAGGACACGCAGGCATAGCGGAAGGCTTCAAGATATCACTAAAAACTTTTTTAGAGTTTATTGCATCTCAGATAGGTGTGATCACACCTGTTATTTTTTTTATGATGCTATATTCATTCATCAAGCCAAAGAAATCCGATCTTCAGCACAGTTTCCTTTTGTATTTTTGCATCCCTGTAATTGTTTTCTTTCTGCTGAAAAGCCTTCAGGGGAAGGTTCAGGCAAACTGGGCTATGCACGGTTATATTACTGGGATCATCGCTTTTACGGTATATTATTTAAATCCAGAAAATAGAATTATTAAGAATTGGAAAGGTGCAATCTCAAAAAAACTATCAATATTAGGCATAATCATCGCCTTAATGGCAACAGCGGTAAGTCATTATCCTTCATTGATTAATCTGCCGGTGAAATTAGACCCTTCTTCACGATTAAGAGGTTGGGCTAAGTTGGGCGATGAGGTCAGCATGATATACTCTTCGCTCTCGAAAAATGGGGAGGTGATTATCTTTTCAGATAGTTATCAAGTCTCCAGTCAGCTTGCATTTTATGTGAAAGGCAATCCGACGACATATTGTATTAATCTCGGCAGGAGAATGAATCAATATGACCTTTGGGAAGATATGAACATTCATATTAAAAAGATAAAAGCTGATAAAAATATAAATGCTATATTTGTCAGAATGGGAGTTGAAGATATGCCGCCTGAAATGACAGACTCTTTTGATGCCTTTGAAAGAAGTATATTAACGGTTTATGATAAAAAGAATAATATTTTACGGCAATACTCGATCTTTATCTGCTATAATTTCAAGGGGGTTCAGACATCAAAACCCGATAAATTCTGAGGTGTTAAATGACTATATCTGTTGTGGTTCCACTTTATAACGAAGAAGAAAATATTGAGATCCTCCATGCCAGATTAAAAGCGGTGCTTGAAAGCACCGGGCTCGCATATGAGATCCTTTATGTGGATGACGGCAGCCAGGACATGACGATAGATCTGCTTGAGAAGATACAAAAAAAAGATTCGGACAAGGTGATTATCTTAAGTTTGAGGAGAAATTTTGGACAGACAGCGGCTTTTGCAGCGGGCTTTGATCTTTCAAGGGGTGAGATTGTCATTACAATGGATGGCGACCTTCAAAATGATCCTGCTGATATACCAAAACTTATTGAGGCTATAAAAGGGTATGACCTCGTAAGCGGCTGGAGAAAGGAAAGAAAAGACCCTTTTTTTTCAAGAAGGCTCCCTTCTATGATTGCCAACTGGCTTATAAGTAAAGTTACAGGTGTGAGGCTCCATGACTACGGCTGTTCTTTAAAGGCATACAGGCGGGATGTGATAAAGAACTTGCGACTTTATGGTGAGATGCACAGATTTATCCCAGCCATTGCGAGTTGGTATGGTGTAAGGATCAATGAAATAGAGACTACCCATCATCCCCGACTAAGAGGCAAATCAAAATATGGCATCTCAAGGACTATTAAGGTATTACTTGATCTGCTCACAATCAAGTTTCTGCAGAGTTTTTCTACAAAACCCATGCAGTTTTTCGGTCCTATGGGTCTTATTTTCAGTCTTTCCGGGACAACTATATGTATGTATCTTACCATGGAAAAGTTTATCAATGCGGTTGATATTGGCAGCAGACCATTACTGCTTCTTGGCGTATTGCTACTGATTATCGGCTTTCAGTTTATAGGTATGGGTCTTTTGGGTGAAATGATTATCAGGGTTTACCACGAAAGCCAGAAAAAACCTATCTATACGATTAAGAAAATAATTGGCGCAGGCAAATAAACAACTTAAAACTTTTCTCATCTTTATTCTAAAGTTTGCCGTCTCAGCGGCATTGCTTTACATTCTGACTTCAAAGATTGGTGCAGAGACAATAATTGGATATCTAAGACTTCTAAATCCACTTGCTTTTATATGTGCTGTCGGACTTTATATCTTTTCTATATATATTTCCTCATTGAGATGGTCGCTCCTGATAAATCAAGCAATAAGCAAAAAAAGGCTTTTTTCGATGTATATGATTGGTTCCTTTTTTAATACCTGCCTGCCGGGGATAATCGGCGGCGATGCTGTCAAGGCTTACTACCTAAGCCGGGAGATCAAGGGTATTCAGCCCACAGAGCCATTAGAAGACAATATCGCAGCAAAGGACAATCCTGAAGGTAATGTAACAGCTGTCGCATCAGTCTTTATGGACAGGTATATTGGGGTTTCAGCTCTAATGATTATAGGTATGATCGCATTTCCATTCGGTTTTGGGTATATTGACAAGACATCGCCTCATCAATTTCTTATATGGCTTATGCCCGCAATCTTTTTTGCTTTTGTTTTAGCAAGTTTTATTCTTTTCAGATTTAAGATTGGGGCAAGCATAAGATTTTTATCAAGCTTATACCAACATCTTGATCTGTACAAAACAAAAAGGGATATTATTATAAAGGGTTTTATATACTCCTTAATTATTCAAATATCTGGAATTATTTCAGTTTATATACTTTCAGTTGGTATGTCTTTTGAGGTTCCAATCTTAATGCTTTTAATCTTTATGCCTGTGATTATTGTAATTTCTCTACTGCCGATATCAATATCCGGCATTGGCGTAAGAGAGCTATCATTTGCATTTTTTTTGGGGTCAGCAGGAGTTCCATCTGATGTATCAGTTGCACTTTCACTTTCGTGGTTTTTCTCCGTTGTTACAGCAAGTTTATGGGGATTTATTGAATACCTGAGATTTAATGTAGAATTAAAGTCAAAGTAAGGGCAGTCAACTCGTTGCATTTTTTTGGTTAATGTTTATGTAAATACCGAACATTAAAGTTATGATTCCATTATTCATTAAAAATTTTTTTGCTCTCAATAAGCAGCTAATTTTAGATGAGGTCTTTAAAATTAGAGGATTCATGCGGGTTATTATGAAGCGGAGGAATACCGGCATTGAGTGGACAAGATATGAACTTGCTAAAATAAAGCTATTTATAAAAAAATTATCAAAGATTTGGCCGATATTTATAATATTTCTTTTGCCCTGCGGCTTGCTGCTAATCGGACTTCTTGCCTTATTCCTTGAACGGCGCAAGAAAAAGAGATATAAATCTGAAAACAACCTCTAATTATCGATATATTAAGAGCGGCTACTTACTATTTCCGTTCCTATCCCCTCTTTAGTGAATATCTCAAGAAGCAGGCAGTGAGGAATTCTGCCATCAATAATATGTGTCTTCTTTACCCCGTTTTCTAATGCATTTACACATGATTGAACCTTTGGTAGCATGCCTCCTGTTATGATGCCGTCTTCAATCAAGCCTTTTAACTCCTTTTTATTGACAGATGAGATGACATCGCCATGTTTGTTTTTGATTCCTGGCACATCTGTCAACAGAATGAGTTTTTCAGCATTTAAAGCAGATGCTATTGCAGACGCCACAAAATCAGCATTAATATTATAAGTCTCTCCTTTTACCCCAAATCCGATTGGGGAAATAACTGGTATGAAACCGTTCTTTTCGAGTGATGTCAAAATCTCTGGGGCTATCGCTTCTATATCCCCTACAAGCCCGATGTCTATTATCTCTTCGTCTCCGCCTGTTCTGTCCGCCTTCTTTAGAAGTTTCTTTTTTGCCTTAATAAGACCGCCGTCCTTACCGCTTAGTCCGACTGCCTTACCGCCGTGCCTGTTTATTAAGGCAGCAATTTCTTTGTTTATCAGTCCTCCTAAAACCATCTCGACTATATCCATCGTCTCTTTATCTGTAACACGTTGCCCCTGAACAAAGGTTGGTTCCTTGCCCATTTTTTTCATTGTATCACTAACCTTCGGTCCGCCGCCATGAACTATGATAAGTCTTATGCCGATAAAGCTCAAAAGCACTACATCCTTAGCAAATGTATTTTTCAGTTCATCATCAATCTGTGCTCCGCCGCCATACTTAATAACAAAAGTTTTACCATAAAAACTTCTAATAAAGGGCAGAGACTCTATTAAAATATTTGCTTTTTGAATAAATTTTTCCATATCTTCTCCTTTGCCGGAAGTGTGCATCGTTTATTTTTCTCTTCTAAAGACCCCGCTTCTTCCTCCGCTCTTTTCAAGAAGCATAATGTCTCTGATGATTATTTCTTTATCTGTAGCCTTACACATATCATAAATAGTCAAGGCGGCTATGGAAGCGGCAATAAGCGCCTCCATCTCAACACCAGTTTGACCAGTGCTCAGGGCGGTAGTTTTAATCTTTATCAGTTTATTTTCATCATCAATCTGAAAATCTATCGTTATAGAAGACAGGTTTATGGTATGGCAAAGGGGAATTAATTCAGACACCTTTTTGGCAGCCATTATCCCGGCTAACCTTGCAACTCCGAGCACATCGCCTTTTGAAATAATGCCATCTTTGATTAGCCTGATTGTTTCGGCTTTCATATGAACACAGCCGATGGCGGTTGCTGTTCTTGATGTTACAGGCTTCTCTGAGATATCAACCATTTTGGCATTGCCTTTTTCATCAAAATGTGTAAAGTCCATGAATTGCCCCCTAAACAGCACTTTTTTTAATAATTTTTAGCTCTTTCATAAGTTTCCAAAGAGTAACTCTGCTTATCCCAAGATGTTTTGCTGCAAGCGTTCTGTTCCAATTGAACCTTGCAAGGATAGATATAATTTGCTCTGGATCTCTAAAATCATTTCCCTTTTCATTACCATGAGCTGTCTTCGCAAAAATATATTCAGGCAGGTCGGATATATCAATTGTATCATCTTTTGAGGTCATTGCTGCGTATTCGACTGTATTAATGAGCTGCCGCACATTGCCTTGCCAATGATAAGATTCAAGCAGTTCCATGGCGGCAGGGTTTATTCTTTTGATATTTTTTTTATTTAAAATATTGATCTTCTCCAGATAGTGAGATAAAAGCAGGTGGATATCCTCTTTGCGGTCTCTTAATGGAGGAACTTTTATAGGAATAACATTAATTCTATAGAAAAGATCCTCTCTGAATTTACCGGATTGAATATGATGAAATATGTCTTTGTTTGTAGCAGTTATGAATCTTATATCAATTGAGACTGTTTTATTGTCGCCAACCCTTTCTATCTCTTTTTCCTGAATAACCCGTAGTATTTTGATCTGCACGGATTGAGGCATGTCTCCAATTTCATCCAGAAAAATGCTGCCCCTATTAGCCGCCTCAAATCTGCCTATACGATCCCTGATAGCGCCTGTAAAAGCGCCTTTGACATGCCCAAACAGCTCGCTCTCAAGAAGATATTCATTCAATGCCGCGCAGTTGACTTTAATAAAAGGGTTCTTGCTCCGTCTGCTTAACTTATGTATTGAATGGGCGACAAGTTCTTTGCCCGTGCCGCTTTCGCCATATATTATAACGCTGGCGTCACTTTGGGCTGCATTTCTTATTTGTTCAAATAATACCCGCATTAGAGGGCTCTTGCCCACCATGCCCATGAATCCGTATTCATGCAAAAGCTCGCTTTTGAGCCTTTCAACCTCCATTTCCTTCAAATAGATTGATGTTATATCGGTCATTGCCTCAACCGCACCAATCACATCACCTTTTTTATCTTTAAGGACTACTGCATTTTTCAAAAGATGTATATCCCTGCCATCCTTTGATCTTATCTGGCATTTCTTGTTGGTTACACAGCCTTCGTCAAACAGTTTGCAATCCTTCTGCTTTCCTTCCGGTGAGTTTGTTACGCATGTGTTGGTGTTGAGAATTGAACACTGCCTGCCCAAGACATCTTCCATCTTGAACCCTGTCATACGCTCTGCAGCCTTATTGAAAAACAGAATATCCCCTTCTTTATCAACGACCATCAACCCCTCGGACATTGTTTCCAGAATGCTTTTTAAAAAATCTGTATCTTTCAAAAGTGATTTCATTGTTCAGGTATGTTAACATAATTATTAAGAGATTAACACTTTTAACATTTACAATAAAAAATTTATCAACTAAGACTCTTGCAGAATTGTTTGAATTGCCATTTCTATCGTGCTTAAAAATTTATAAGTTATTGATGTTAAAGCATTCATAGCATCATTTCAGCAAAATAAAACAGCTTGTTCTGATGTTCTGGAGAGCTTCATATTTTAGGCATTATATTGGCATAAGTCTTGCTAATATAAATAATCATATAAAAATTTAATATAATTAAATTATAAAGCGGCTGTGGGCTGCTTAATTCATATAAGGAGGTTAGGAAATGGAAAGATTTAGTAGGTTTATTGTTAGTTTAGTCGTTGCATCTGGATTGCTTATATTTACAAGCTCCAATGTGATGGCTCAGGCTCAAAAACCAAAGATATTGAAGCCCTGCAGCCAGTGTCATGCGCCGGATGATAAGCTGCTTCGAGGGACATTAGGAGGCATCTCGCAGAAAGCGGAAACATTCTCTATAAATGCAGGTGCTATATGGACAGTCAAGTTTGACGATAAAACAAAACTGGTCGGCTGGGCTCCGCCTGTTGGGAAGCTGCCCAAGGAAAAAGAACTCGCAGTTACATATGTTGATAGAGCTGGAGAAATTTATGCCGAGAGCATATCTGTTAAGCAGCCGGCACAGATTCCTGCAGATAAAGTTGCGAGCACAGATTTCGTTGCCGATCATGTCGAAAAAGGAGATGCTCTGATAGTTGATTCAAGGCCTGCAGTGAGATTTTATGAAGGGGCAATACCCGGGGCAATAAATATCTTTGATGCAGATTTTGATAAGCACATTGATAAACTGCCCAAAGATAAAAACCGAATGATAATTTTCTACTGTGCAGGACCTACTTGACGGCTGAGCCCTGCCTCTGCCAGGAAGGCGGAGAAACTTGGTTATACAAATGTCAAGGTTTATTTAGACGGTATGCCTGCATGGAGAAAGGCTGGAAAGCTCACTATTGAGTGTGTTCAGTGTCTTATAGAAAGGGTTAAGCTTGATATCCCAACAATTATTGTGGATCTTCGCAGCCCTGATGAGGCTAAAAAAGGACATATTGCAGGGGCTGTTTCTATCCCTATCACAGAGATAAGCGCTGCTTATGAAAAATTTCCAAGAGACAAGAGAGCTCCCATAGTGCTTTACTCCCACGATACAAAGTCCGCTGTTCAGGCATTTGAGATTGTCAGTGTCTGGGGAGGCTTTACTCACATTACGGTATTAGAGGGCGGCTACAGAGAATGGATAAAGATTGGCGGTAAAATAGCCAAAGGCGATATGCCCAATAGAATAGTCTGGGAGCCAAAACCAAGACCGGGCGCGATAAGTGTTGAAGAATTCAAGGCAATTGCTGAAAAACTGCCTGTAGATAAGTTTATATTAGATGTCAGGGATTCGGATGAAGCAGAAAACGGAATGCTCATAGGGGCCAAAAACATACCTGCTCAGGATGTGTTAAAAAGACTTGTAGATATTCCAAAAAACAAAGAGGTAATTGTCCATTGCCTAACAGGCGTAAGGGCAGAATTAGCTTTTCATGCCCTGAGGGATGCGGGGTATAAAGCCCGTTTCTTAAATGCAATTATCAAAATTGACTCCTCTGGAAGGTATGAGATAACAAAGGAATAAAACGGTTAAAGAGGCGGTCTGTTGATGCTGGCCGCCTCAAATCTTTTGCAGTAACCATATCATATCATATCTTACATAAGCTGTACTTGTCAAGACTTGATCTGACAAATCCCTTTGTCATTACTCTACTACCTGC
>JBBIKS010000035.1:0-24427 GCA_037445375.1 Nitrospirota bacterium
TATAGGACATTTCTATTTTGGCAGTATAGGACATTATCATTTTGGCGTTACATTCAGCAATTTCATGCAAACTGAAAACAAGGTATGTTTTAACCCTATATTCTCGAAATATATCCATTATTTTCAGAATTTTGTGATATAATTTTATTAAATCTTGATAATAACATAACCTGCCAATGCAAATGTTTAAAATAGACCTTCACATTCACTCCAAAAATAGTGGAGATAATGATTCCGACCCTGAAGAGATAATAGAAAGGGCGATTGAGCTTGGGCTTGATGGTATTGCCTTTACTGAACACTATTATTATTCGGCATCTGAATATCTTGTCCCGCTCATTTACAAGTATAAAGATGCCATTACTATAATTAGAGGGGTTGAGTTTTCAGCATCTGATGGACATTGTCTTGTCTTTGGTCTTAACACTGACGATTTCTCTGGCAAAAACACGACTATGGAATATTTAATTAAGGTTGTTGATTCTTTAGGAGGGTTGGTAATCCCAGCTCATCCTTACAGAGGCATTAACAGCATTGGTGATTCGTTGCTTAATCTATCAGGTCTATTTGCTATCGAAGGGTTTAACGGCTGCAGTATGCCAGCAGTTAATCAAAAGGCAATTAAAGCGGCTGCAATGCTTAGAGTCCCATTTACTGGAGGTTCGGATGCTCACAGTCCACGCGAGGTGGGCAGTTGTTATACAGCTTTTTATGAACCAGTTAGTCAGGACAATATTGTCAGCTTGCTAAAAAGCGGCAACTTTACTGCTCATGATAATCGTAGATTTGCAAGGCTAACGAGCTCTTTTATATAAATACAATTTGGACATACTTGTCGAAAGGATTATTGTCGAAGCCAAACATATTGCTCTAACACTTGCGGAAGCAGGTTTGCGGCATGCTCTATTATTTTGCTGAGTGAGCATGTTCACAATAGTAATACTATAATTAATCTATACGCCGATTTGAAATTGAGATGCCATCTGACAAAAGACTGAAAAAGTGAGATGAAAGATGCTTTATCTCTCTTGAGCAGTTCCCTTTTTTATCTGAATAGCCCTGGTTAATATTTCTGTTGCAACATTTTCTTTGTGCATAAGTGGGAGATGCTGAACACCAGATTTATCAATTATAACTACCTCGTTAGTTTCAACATCAAAACCTGAACCATCTTTGGATACATCATTAAAGACGATCATATCCATATTTTTTCTGAGGAGTTTCCCCTTAGCCCTATCTATCCCGTAACCTATTTCTGCTGAAAATCCGATTATAAAAGGTCTATTATTGATTTTGCCAGCCTCATATATGATATCTTTAGTCTGGATGAGGTCAAGTGTCATTTTTTCAGTCTTCTGAATCTTGTCAGTTGAGATATTTACAGGTCTATAGTCAGCGACTGCGGCGGACATTATAAGCATTGAATATAAATGCATATTATCCATTACAGCATGATACATTTCCTCGGAAGAACTAACTTTTATATATGCGATATTATCAGGAGTTTTTAATGAAGTTGGCCCGCTTATTAGGGTAACGGCTGCGCCCCGTCTTGCCGCAATCCTTGCAATTGCATATCCCATCTTACCTGATGACCTGTTAGAAATAAATCTGACTGGATCTATATATTCCCTTGTCGGACCAGCAGTAACAAGAACTTTCTCGCCTGACATATCTTTCTGGGTTAATGCAGACTTTACAGCCTCTATTATTTTATCAGGCTCTGACATCCTTCCTAATCCTTCTTCACCGCAAGCAAGGATGCCTCTTTCAGGCCCAACTGTTTCAACGTCAAGGTTTTTCAGGTATTGAAGGTTCTTGTGAGTGATTGGGTTCTCATACATCCTCCAGTTCATGGCAGGTGCAAGGATCATCTGTCCCTTGAATGTAAGCAGTGCGGTGCTGAGGAGGTCATCGCCGATACCGCAGGCGCATTTGTTGATTATATTGGCTGTCGCAGGCGCTATTACAAATAAATCCGCTTTGCGAGGAAGTTCAATATGCGAAAAAGGGTCTCCAAAAATATCAGAATAAACTTTACAGCCTGTAGCCGATTCAACGGAAAGCGGGGTGATAAATCTCGTTGAAGCATTTGTCATAATAACGGAAACAAACGCGCCTTCCTGCCTGAGCCCTCTGATAATGTCTATTGATTTATAGGCAGCTATGCTCCCAGTTATACCGAGAAGTATTGATTTATCATTGAGCACTTGTTACTCGTCATCTTCCTGATTTTCTTGTGAGTCGGACATCCCTTCTATTTGTTCTGTTTGTTTGGAAGCCTCAGCTTCATTAAAGCCATCAAGTTGATAGAATGCATCTTCTGGAGTCATCTTTCCCTGTTCATTAAGATATACCTTGAGGTCTTTTTCAATGTCTGATATATCTCCAACAGGCTTTTTCTTTTCAGATGCCCACCTTCTATAATCTAGTTTTTCAGCTTTCTTTATATTCATCCTTGCCTCTTCATGTGTGAAAAACTCAATCTTGCCTGTTACCGCATCTAAAATAGCATTTGTGGTTATCTTTTTATTCTTGCTCTGTGTTGTCGGTTTTAGGTTTTTTGAAAGCTCGATTGCCTTTTGAGAAGCAATAATGACGAGCCTGAAACGGCTGTCAATTACCTTCTTATCTATTTCTATCGGAAGCGATATAATATCCATAATATATTCTCCTATAAAAAATTTTTGGTTATCCAGTTATTGTTTGCCCTTGACACCCTGAGTCTTTCAGCAAGGATAAGTGATTTAAGTTGAATCACTGCTTCTTGAAGGGCATCATTTACTATAACATAGTCATAATATTTATACTCCCTTATTTCGTCCTTTGATTTTTTAATTCTTTGGAGTATTGTTTCTTCAGAATCGCTCATCCTACCTCTTAATCTTTCCTCGAGTAACTTCATGCTGGGAGGAAGAATGAAAACCATGACCGAATCTTTAATTTTTTCTTTTATAAGTCTGCCGCCCTGCACATCAATATCAAGAAGGACATCAAATCCCTGCGCAAGAATCTCTTTAATTTTTATCTTTGAGGTGCCGTATAGATTACCATGAACCTTTGCCCATTCAAGGAATTCGCCTGCCTTAATCATATCATTAAATTCCTTTTCGCTCACAAAAAAATAATGAATACCATCAATCTCTCCCTCCCTTGGATTTCTGGTAGTATATGAAACTGAAATATTCAGTCCGGAACATGTATTAAGCAGTTCATGGCAAAGCGTAGTCTTGCCAGCCCCTGATGGGGCGGATATGATAAACATAATGCCTTTTCTTTTAATCATACTATACTTTTTCAGCCATACGGTTCAATAATGTCTCTGCCTGAATGGCAGACAGTACTATATGATCGCTATCGGTTATTATAATAGAGCGAACCTTCTTGCCTTCAGTTGCATCAACCAATTTGCCCATCTCTTTAGCTTCATCCTTGAGCCTCTTCAATGCCCTTGAGCCGGGGTTGAGAATCGCTATTATCCGCCCTGCCGATATTATGTTGCCAAATCCAATATTTATAAATAGTGCCTTCATTATTACACCTTATTGTATATTTTGAGCCTGTTCCCTTAATTTTTCAACTTCAGTTTTTATATTTATGATTAGATTAGTAATATCTATGATATCAGTCTTTGAGGCTATTGTATTAGATTCCCTGATTATCTCCTGCAGAAGAAAATCAAACTTTCTGCCTGCTGCTTCTTCTTCCCCCCTAAAGAGAACTGATTCAAGATGTTCAATATGGCTTTTGAGTCTTACAAGTTCTTCGTTTATATCACTCTTTTGCGATATAAATGCTATCTCCTGATAGAGCCTCGTCTCATCTACTGACATTGTTGAAAGAAGTTCTGTAATCTTTTTGGTCAGATTATCCCTGTGCTTATAAATTGAGTCCTTACAATATAGCTCGATTTGTCCGTGTATCCGTTCCAAATTATTTAAAATCACAGCCATGTCTTTCTTAAGCGACTCCCCCTCCTTTAACCTCATCTCGAGCAGTTTTGATACAGCAGCCTCAACAGCTTTGAAAAGGGTAGCAGGGCTGTATTCTACATCCTCGCTTAATATAATCTCACGAAACATTAACATCTGACTCAGGTCGAGAGAGCCTTCTATTGCGAATTCCGTTTTCAAATCTTGAAATGCCCTATATAGCTCTCTGGCAAGTTCTTTGTTTGTCTTTATCTTATATTTTTGTCTATCCGTAAGGGTTATATTTACATCAAACTTGCCCCTCTGGAATCTTTCCTTGATAAGACGCCGCACTGCCATATCGTTTTCCATCAAAAAAGAAGGCATTTTAATGGATATTTCTGTATGCCTATGATTTAATGAACGTATCTCAACCTTGAATCCATAACTCTCTGCTGAACCGAAACCTGTCATGCTCTGAATCAAACCTTGCCCCCTTTCTTTTTTAGGTAATTATTATAATATATTTCCCCTGCAATAATAGTTATAATCACAAGCAATATCCCTCCGATTACATCAACAACATAGTGATATCGGCAATATACAGTAGCAATTATAAGAAGAATAACAGGAATAAGCAATATCCAGAAGAGTTTTCTAATATATCCATAGGATAAAAATAAGACCATGAGGGCTATACCTGTATGTCCGCTTGGGAAGGCGTCTCTCTTGATGCCCTCAAGGGTATTCAAGAGGTTATGAATCGGTTCAGTTAAAATGATGCCCTCCAGTTCGCCATTGTAAAGATGATGCATCGCATATCTTGGACCTAAAGCCGGGAATAAGATATATCCAAGGTAGGATATATAAAAACAGAGCATGATGAAAAAAAGTGACTTTTCAAACTCATCATGCATCTTTTTTAACTTGAGCGCAATCCCTAAAGATAGCGGCAAAAAATAATAGGTAGAATAAGCTACCTGTATTATGTCCGTAATCAAAGGCGACATAAGTTTTTCAATAGCTATTGTTGGGTGGAAACCAAAAATCAGATAGTCAAGCCTTATTAATAAATAATCTATATCTTGAGGATTTACATTGTGAACAATAAGCTCAAGGGTATCAAATATTATAAGTATGCTTAATATCGGAAAAACTATGTCCCTGATATTTTTGAGAATTGGATTTAAGTGATACAAATAAACGAGAATTATCTGAAATAAAACCATTGAAGAGTAAATCAGTATAAGATAGTCTGCGGCTTGAATGTTCCTGTAAAAAAACAAAGTGAGAACCGCAAGGAAGGAACAAAATAGTATATTGATTTTATCTGCAGGTCTAAATTCTTTGGTCATTTTGCATTTTTTGGGTTGAATAAATTAGGCATTGAAAAGATGCTTATGATTCGACTGATAATGCATCATCATGTTGAATTTTTTCAGAATAATTACAGTCCTTATTTGTGCAAAAATGGATAATACTGCCAGACTTGTCAGTCTTTTCAGCGACTAAACCAACATTACATTTAGGACATGCCTTTGAGACCGGTTTGTTCCATATAGCGAATTTACACTTGGGATAATTGCCGCAGCCCCAAAATGGCCTGCCTTTCCTTGTTCTTCTTTGAATTATATCGCCCCCGTCTAAGGGACATTGTATTCCAATGCCGATAGGTTTGGCGCTTTTGCATTCCGGGTAGCCTGAACATGCAGCAAATTTTCCGAACCTGCCGCTCTTAATTACCATGGGTTTGCCGCATTTTTCGCAGAATTCATCCGTAACTTCGGGTTCATTATCAACAGCAGGGTTGTCGCCATTTAGTTGTTTTGTATTTTTACATTCCTGATAACCCGAACATGCGAGAAATCTCCCGTGCCTACCCCATCTTATGACCATTGACCGCCCGCATTTATCGCAGCTCATTTCAGTCTGGATATCAACAGGTTTCACCCTTCCAGGCTCTTTTTCCGCCTTATCAAGCTCCTCTTTAAATGGCAGGTAAAAATCTCTGACCACATTTACCCAATTCAGGTGAGAACTTTCTATTTCATCGAGATTGTTTTCCATCTTAGCGGTAAAGCCTATATTCATCAGTTCTGAGAATTTATCTACAAGCAGATCGCTTACAATAACTCCAAGTTCCGTTGGGTAAAACCTGCCATCCTCTTTTTGGACATATTTTCTGTCTTGAATAGTTGATAAGATGGTTGCATATGTGCTTGGTCTGCCGATTCCATTTTCTTCTAAAGCCTTCACAAGGGTTGCTTCAGAGTATCTTGGCAGCGGCTGGGTGAAATGCTGCATGGATTGTATATCAAGCAAGCTAAGAAGCTCCCCTTCTTGTAGGGCTGGCAAAATTCCTTCTTCCTCTTCGGTATCATCCTTAGTTTCCATATATAGATGCATGAACCCAGCAAACCCCACTACTGTCCCTGAAGCCCTCAATTCTGTGTTTTGCAACTCCAAACCGTCAGCTTCCGGCTCTATTACTAAGACAGTTTGTTCCAGCCTTGCCGAAGACATCTGGCTCGCTATAAACCTATTCCATATCAAACTGTAAAGGTTATACTGATCCTTTGTTAGGCATTGTTTTACATATTCAGGAGACTTGTCAGGATATGTAGGCCTTATTGCCTCATGAGCCTCTTGTGCGGATTTTTTGCTTTTATATCTCGGCGGTTTTTCAGGAATGAATTCCTTTCCAAATTTTGATTTTATATAGTCTCTCGCCCATTTTTGTGCCTCGAGCGCTACATTGAATGAATCCGTCCTCATATAAGTTATAAGCCCGAAGGAGCCGTCCTTGCCGAATTCGATTCCCTCATAAAGTTCCTGAGCAATCTTCATGGTTTTTTTGGCTTGGAACTTCAGCCTTCTTGCTGCCTCTTGCTGCAAGGTGCTAGTAATAAATGGCGGGGAAGGAGATTTTTTCTTTAATTTCTTTTCTACTCTTACGATTCTGTATTTCTTATCTTTTAAGAGATTGAGAATTTCATTTGCGGTTTCAGAGTCTTTTATTAAAAATCTATCCTTGGCTTTTGCATCCCTATTAATCAATAGTGAATTTTTAAATTTATAAAGCCTTGCTGTAAATTGCGGCGGGGCAGAAGAACTATCCGATATCAAAGAGGGGTGAAAAAGCGCCTCGATAGTCCAATATTCTTCTTTTTCAAAGCTTTGTATCTCCTTTTCTCTATCAACTACGAGCCTCAGAGCGACAGACTGAACCCTCCCAGCGCTTAGTCCCCTTCTGACCTTCTTCCATAAAAAGGGGCTGAGCTTATAACCGACAAGCCTATCAAGTATCCTGCGAGCCTGTTGAGCTGCTACTTTATCATTATCGATATAACCCGGATCCTGCATTGATTCTTGGACAGCCCTCTGAGTTATTTCGTGAAAGGATATCCTGTATATTTTTTTTGAGTTTTTTTGTTTTTTAATTTCTTCTGCTATATGAAAAGCTATCGCCTCGCCTTCCCTGTCAGGGTCTGTGGCTAAATATATTGTATCGGCATTTTTTGCCTCTTTTTTTAGTTCGTTTAGGATCTTCTCCTTACCTGGAATGACTACATAATGAGGATTAAAATTATTATTAATATCAACGGCAAGCTCTTTGCTTGGCAAGTCTATTATATGTCCGATGGATGCCTTTATACTGAAATCCCTGCCCAATATTTTGCTGATGGTCTTAGCCTTAGCAGGCGATTCTACTATTACAAGTGATTTCAAATTATCCCCCTAATTCCACACTATTTGTCTGCCGCTGCCGAAAACAAATGAATAGATTATTTCGATATCAAGATCTGTATCATTAATTAGTATATATGCAAGGAGAACCCTTATAGTATCAAGCTCAAGTTCATCTATTGCATTGGTTAGTTCAAGTTCCATAAGTTCTTCGGTTAAAGATGTAAAGTCCATATCGAGGATGCTCATTTCTTTCAGCGCATAATCAATATCATATCCATGATCTAAGAGTTCCCTTGCAAAAACCCTTAGAATATCAATCAATCTCTTAGCCAAATCCGCACCTCATGATAAAGTATTTACTAAAAATGGACCGAACTTTATATTATACAAAATTTCTTACCTTCTGTCTGCCTGATCAGACCTTTTATCTCGAGATCAAGCAATATAGCAAGCAACATGTTAGGGGCAAGTGTTAAGGTCCTTGTAATAGTATCAATATGAACTGGACTGTTTCCTAACACACTTAAGACCTTTTTTTCGACATCACTTATTTGAACACTATCAAGAACAGTAGCTGTTTTTTTTGATAAAAGCTTTAAACTATATCCTTCAAGACCTGTAAGGTGAGGATGTAATTCTTCTAAAATATCATCAATTCCCTGAACAAGTTTAGCCCCTTTTTTAATTAGCTCATTTGTCCCAAGAGAGCTTTTAGAAGTGATATTGCCAGGAACTGCAAAAACCTCTTTATTTTGTTCAAGGGCATAGTTAGCTGTAATTAGCGAACCGCTTTCCTTTGTCGCTTCTACAACAATCACCCCAAGTGATAAACCGCTTATAAGCCTGTTTCTTCTTGGGAAGTTCTCTTTATTCGGAGCCGTTCCCATCGGAAACTCACTTAATACGCACCCAGATTTAGATAAAGCCATGAAAAGTTCGGTGTTCTCATAGGGATACGGCCTGTCAAGTCCACAGCCAAGCACTGCAATACTTCTTCCCCCTGCCCTTAATGCGCCTTTATGCGATACTGCATCTACGCCTCTTGCCATCCCGCTGACTATCGTAATGCCATAACGAGCAAGTTCAGATGCTATTTTTTCCGCAACCTTTCTGCCATATTCTGTCATCAGCCTTGAACCAACTATTGCGACGGCATATTTATCATCAGTATGAAGAAACCCCTTAGAATAAAGAAGCATAGGAGGGGAGTCAATCTGCCTCAAAGGTTCGGGATACTCATCGTCTTGAAAGGTTATTATTCGTATATTATGCTTTTTAACCTTCTGAATTTCTTTTTCAACCTTGTCCCATTCATTAAATTCTACAATATTCCTTGCCTGCGATTCCCTGATATTTAAAACACCGCTAATCTCTGATAATCCGGCTTTAAAAACCATTTCAGGGGATTTAAACGCACTTAGGAGATGTTTTATAGCCGCTGGACCAATGTCCCTGACAGAGGTTAATCCGAGCCAAAATTTTATCTTTGAGGAGTCAATATCAAAATCAATTACAGAATTTTCTTTCATTTATAATTTATTATCATGGATTTAATAATCTTTTTGTTTTCAATCTAAGGGCATTAAGCTTAATAAAGCCCTCGGCATCTTTTTGATTGTATATTTTTTCAGACTCAAATGTTGCTAATTGTGTGCTATAAAGAGAATTTGGAGATTTTCTACCCGTCACTATACAATTACCTTTATACAGTTTAAGCCTTACAGTGCCATTAACATCCTTTTGAAGTGAATCAAATGCGGTCTGAAGCATCTGCCTTTCAGGGGAAAACCAGTAGCCATAATATACAAGTTCAGAATATTTAGAGATCAAGGAGTCTCTTAGATGAAGCACTTCTCTATCAAGCGTAATTGACTCCAATGCCCTATGAGCTATATGTAAAACCGTCCCGGCAGGCGTTTCATATACTCCCCTTGATTTTATTCCGACATATCTGTTTTCTACCATATCTATCCTGCCTATGCCGTTTTCACCTGCTATGAGATTAAGCGTCTCAAATAACACTACAGGATGTAATTCCTTGTTATTGATACCAACAGGATTTCCATCTTTATAAGTTATCTCTATATAAACAGGCTTATCAGGAGCCTTTTCAGGAGATGTCATCATTGTGAACATATCATCTGAGGGTTCTGCCCAGATATCTTCAAGCATGCCGCCTTCATAACTGATGTGGAATATATTACGATCAGTGCTGAAAGGTTTCTCAGCGGTCACAGGGACTGGAATTCCATGTGTCTCAGCATATTGAATGAGTGATAATCTTGAATCAAAATCCCACTCACGCCAAGGACTGATTACCTTTATATCAGGCTTCAGGGCATAATATGTCAGCTCAAATCTCACTTGATCATTGCCCTTGCCTGTTGCTCCATGCGCTACTGCATCTGCACCTTCCTTTATTACGATATCTATCTGTTTTTTTGCTATCAAAGGTCTTGCTATGGATGTGCCAAGCAGATAAGCCCCTTCATAAACAGCATTAGCCCTTAGCATCGGGAATATGTATTGGGTTATGAATTCCTCCCTAACATCCTCGACATAGACCTTTGAGGCGCCAGTCGAGAGGGCTTTTTCCCTTATTGGGTCTAATTCTTCACCCTGTCCAAGATTAGCGCAAAAGGCTATTACCTCAGCATTATAAGTTTCCTTAAGCCATTTTATTACAACAGAGGTGTCAAGACCACCAGAATATGCAAGAACAACCTTTTTTGCCATTTATGCCTCCTGCAAGTTTATTAATTTTATAAAACCTAAATTGGGCGATATATTCAGACATATTACCAGAAAAGATTAATGGATTCCTGTCTGACTTGCCGACTCAAGCGTAGGCTGGGATTTTAAAGGCTTTCTCATTCTGCCTTAATCGCAAAATAAAGGTAAAAACATATTATAGAGCCATAATTATTCTATACTTCCATGATTACAGGTATTATCATCGGTCTTCTGTCCATAGTATCCCTGAGGTATTTCTTGAGAGCCGAACGCAATTTTGCTTGAATAACAGATGTGTCTGAGATGATATTGTCTTCGATGCTGGATAATGTTTTCGCCATCAATGTCCTGACTTCATTTATTATGTCTTGGGAGGCGTCTTCGAATATGAACCCTCTGGAGATAATCTCAGGACCTGATATTATTTTTTTTGTCAGTTTCTCAATTCCAACGAGGATGATTACTACCCCGTCATGAGCAAGTCTTCTTCTATCTCTTAAAACGAAATCCTCTACCCCTCCACCACCTTTTCCATCAATAAATATCCTGCCTGACTGTATCTTGCCATTCTTGCCTATACCCGATTCGGTTATCTCCAATATCTCGCCGTTTTCCAATATAAATATGTTTTCATCAGGGATGTTTGATTTCTTTGCAAGGTTTGCATGGTATTTCAAGAACCTGTATTCACCGTGAATGGGCATGAAATATTTGGGCTTGACCATATTCATCATAAGCTTCAATTCCTCTTTAGATGCGTGCCCTGAGACATGAATATCCGAGACCTTTTCGTATTTTACATCAGCGCCCCTTCTCATCAGATGGTTAATAATCCTTCCAATAGCGCGCTCATTTCCGGGAATTATTCGTGCAGATAAAATTACAATATCGCCTTCTTTAATCTTGATATGCGGATGTTCATTCATCGCGATTCTCGACATAACGCTCATAGGTTCACCCTGACTGCCTGTGACAATTATCACGATCTCATGGTCTTGAATCTTCTTCAGGTCTTCCAATTTTATCCATGTATTTTCAGGAATACGCAGATAGCCAAGGTCTAATGCTATCTGGGCATTTGAGACAATGCCCCTTCCGCACATGATAACCTTTCTGCCGTATTGAACTGCCACATCAATTGCCTGCTGAATCCTGTGAATATTAGAAGCAAATGTTGCTATTATGATTCTTCCCTTTGTTTTAGAGAAGATGTCTTCAAAGGCTCTCCTTACCTCTTTTTCAGAAAAGGTAAAACCTCCTTTTTCGGCATTTGTGCTGTCAGAGAGCAAAAGAAGTGTTCCTCTTTCTCCATATTCTGAAAACTTTTGGAGATCCATAAGTTCGCCATCAACAGGGGTAGGGTCTAACTTGAAATCGCCTGTGTGGACTATTAAGCCGCGCGGGGTTTTTATACCAAGTCCGACGCCGTCAACTATACTGTGAGTAACCCTTAAAAATTCTATTTCAAAGCAACCAACCTTTATGCTTTCTCTTGGCTTAACCCTTAGTAGAGGGATATCACTAATATCATGTTCTTTCAATTTCTCCTTGATAAGGGCAATCGTAAGGGATGTTGCAAAGATAGGGGCATTTATCTCTTTTAGCAAGAAAGGCAGAGCGCCTGTATGGTCTTCATGTCCGTGGGTGAGGAATATCCCCCTGACCTTTTCTCTGTTTTCTATAATGTATGAAAAATCAGGTATCACATAATCAACACCAAGCATATCTTCTTCAGGAAACATAAGCCCTGCATCAACAATTATAAGGTCATCTGCATATTGAAAAACGGTCATGTTCAGCCCTATCTCTTCCACCCCGCCTAATGGAATAACCAATAGTGATTCTTGTTGTTCGACCTGCATTTTTAATCTCCGCTCAATTTAAATATGCTTACTTTTTTTGATAAAAAACAAAGGGCAATTTTTTATATGCTGGTTATCCGCTGTCACTATCATCAGCATAATACTATAGCATAGTCAATAAATTCCTCTTTTCTACTGCTGCTTATATAGCCACCTAAACTGCTCTATAAATAGGCATTATTTAGGGGAAGGAATGCCAAGTTGCCTGCAAATCTTGATAGCAAGCAAATCAGCAATTTCGTTGTGCTGCGATATAGTGGTTGATTTGCTGTTATCAGCAAGATTTATATAACGACTGCGCTTTGCTCTTTCACGCAAGAGTGCGCATCCTCAGCGCTCAAGATGCCTGATAAGCGCCTTTCTTTATCATATCTCTATTCTTCTAAGACAACCTCTCTTTTGGGCACCAGAAACAAATCCACCGGTTTTTGCATTTCTGAAATTGCATCGAACAAATTTTCTTTTGCTCCTTCAATAGTTTTGCCTTGCGTCATAGCACCCGGAATATCATCAGTCCATGCTACCCACCACTGTCTATATTTGACAAAGGTTGCATTAACTTTCACGGAGCTTATCCCGGTTGTCTTAATAATTATCCTCTTTTATAGCCTATTTCTGCCCCATATGTTTCCGAACTTATTCATTTTTGAATTGACCCAATATTGTTCGGTATGATAATTGCTTATTATTATAACTTATTATAAAATAATAGCATATTAATTACAGAATAAAGCATGGCTTCTCTTTAAAGCAAGCGTTTTGCTTATAGAATCTTGCATAAAATATTAGAGGAAAAACGCCAATATGTTTATTCTTCGCAAGTTTCAAGCTTAAAAATCATTGTAAGGTAGGGAAAATCAAGAAAAGACAATAACAATACCTTAGCGTTACAAAGGACAATTAGCCCCTCTCAACACTTAGTAGTCACATTTTTTGCTATCGGCATTGCTCTCAATAAAATCTTTGATCGCATAATCACCAAAACAATTTTTACACACATAATTGTCAGGGACATCATGATGCATGTTATCTGTTATTTTGTCGATATGAAAAGGCACGACATTCCCATACAAATATAGATATTGCCGTTATTGTCTTTGTTATAATTTCTATCACTTAACATATAACTCGTAATTCCCTGTAGCTTGCTACAGGGTTTCCTTATACTTCCCTCCCCCTTGATGGGGGAGGGCGAGGGTGGGGGTGACAAGAAACTATTTTCACCCTCCCCTTTGTCCCCTCCCATCAAGGGAGGGGAGATTTTAGGATACCCCGCAGCTTGCTGCGGGGAGGTTCACTATAGTATGTCAAACAATATGCAATATAATGGGGGGCACTGTGAAAAGCATTAAATTCTCAATTCTATTTTTTATTGCTTTCTTTATAATCGCATCAAGTGTATATGGCAAAGATATTACACTCAATACATTTCATGTCGATATTAAAATCTATGAAGACTCTAAGATAATTGTAAAAGAGATTATAGAAGTAGAGTTTCTTATGCCAAGACGTGGAATCTTCAGAGATATACCATATATTTACAGGGATGACCTTGGCAAAAGGATTAAGACCCCTTTAAAGGTTATAAATGTAGAAGATGAAAAAGGGAAACAATGGGAATACAAGACATCAAAGCAAGGCGGGATTGTCTCTATACGAATAGGTAACCCCAATAGCTATCTGACAGGTAAACAGACCTATGTAATAACCTATCTTGTTGATAATGCTATTTTGTTCTTACCTGACCGTGATGAACTCTATTGGAATATTACAGGCAACGGCTGGGATGCGACCATAAAAAATGTAAGCGCCACGGTTACACTTCCATCTGCTAAGGAGATTAAAAATAAGTGGGCATCTTGCTATACAGGGGTTTTAGGTGACAAGGAATCGAAATGCAGCTTTAAGATTGCAGGAGATTCCATTGAATTCAAATCGAGGGATCTCAACCATTATGAAGGCTTAACTATAGCCTATGGATGGGATAAAGGGCTTATTAAAAAACCAGATAGCTATAATAGGCTGATATGGGAATTAAAGGATAATTGGATATTTTCCCTGCCTCTATTATCTTTCTTGTTTATGTTTTTACTCTGGTATTTTGACGGAAGAGATCCTAAAGTCAGGGAGTCTGTGGCTGTTCAGTATGAGCCGCCGATTTATATGAGTAATACATTAACCCCTGCTGAAATAGGGGTATTGATAGATGAGAGGCTCGATATGAGGGATATTACCGCCTCTATCATCGGACTTGCTGTTAAGGGCTTTATAAAGATAGAGGAGAAAGAACTCTTTGCATTAGATGAAACTAATGAAATCATCAATAATGTATTGAAGTTCGCCAAAAAATTGAGCCTGTTCGATAGTATTGATTATTTACTAAAAAAAATTAAAGAGCCTGATGAATCTCTTTCGGAGTTTGAGCATAAAATCATGCGAGCCCTTTTTGAGTCAGGCAGGACTATCTCTATATCAGAGCTAAAAAATAAATTTTATAAAAATATACCTGATTTGAACAAAATAATTCATAGATGTCTTGTGTCAAAAAATTATTTCAAGAGCAGCCCTGATATGATTAGAAGATCTTATACAATTGCTGGTTTTATCATCTCAGTATTAGGGCTTATTCTGGGCATACTTGTATCTGAAAGCATAGGCGGAAGGGCTATACTCGCCGGTATTCTTACGGGAGTTCCTCTGTTTGGCTTTGCGAGATTTATGCCTGTAAAGACTATCTCCGGCGCAAGGGCATTGATTGATGTGAAGGGTTTTGAAGAGTTCCTGAGCAGGGCAGAGAAAGACAGATTAGAAAGAATGAAGGATGAGAATCTCTTTGAAAAATATCTACCTTATGCAATTGCACTCAATGTAGTTGATAGATGGGCAAGTTCATTTGAAGGAATATACCAGAAGCCACCTGAGTGGTATTCATCGCCAAGAGGATTCGGGGCATTTAGCACAAACAATTTCGCTTCAAGAATAGATGGGGCTATGTCAAAAATGAGCGCTGCTATGGCTTCCGCACCGAGAAGCAGCGGCAGCGGCGGTGCCTCGGGTGGAGGTGGTTCTTCAGGAGGAGGCTTCGGAGGGGGAGGCGGAAGAAGCTGGTAGGGTGAGTTCAAATTTTGCATAATATTTTGCATTGTTTTGAGGCTTTTGCAAAAGGCTCTATTATTTAGATTGAAAAATGTTATATATTAATAGCCAACATTTAATCTGGAGGATTTATAAATGATTTCGCAAAGAGCTAAGAAAATCAAACCTTCACCCACCCTTGCTATGGATGTTAAGGCTAAAGAAATGATGTCGCAAGGAATTGACATTGTCAATTTTGGAGTTGGGGAGCCTGATTATGACACTCCTGAGTATATTAAAGATGCAGCAATAAAGGCGCTAAAAGAAGGATTTACAAAATATACCCCAGTCGGGGGAATCGTTGAACTGAAAGATGCCGTAATTCAAAAATTTGAATCAGATAATAATCTTAAATATACAAGAGAAGATGTCTTGGTCTCATGTGGAGCCAAGCATAGCCTTTATAATATTGCCCAGGCGCTTTACAACGAAGGCGATGAAGTTCTCATACCATCTCCTTACTGGGTCTCATATCCTGACCAGGTTTTTTTGAATGATGCTGTTGCAGTGTATGTCGAGACTCAAGAGAAAGATAATTTTATATTGAATCCTGACGCACTTAAATCAAAAATAAACAAAAAAACCCGCGCCCTAATATTGAACTCTCCTTCAAATCCAACTGGTCTTACTTATGATAAAAAAACACTCGAGGCTATTGCTGATATAGCGGTGAAATATAATATATACATTATCTCTGATGAGATTTATGAGAAACTTGTTTATGATGGGGTAGAATATATAAGCATAGCTTCCCTCGGCGCTGAAATTAAGGATAGGACAATTGTTGTCAATGGGCTCTCAAAGTCACACGCAATGACAGGCTGGCGAATAGGCTTTGCGGCAGGACCAATGGATATTATAAAGGCTATGACAAATATACAGAGCCAGTCCACATCAAATCCCACATCCATAGCCCAGAAGGCGGCATTGGCTGCCCTTACAGGAAGCCAAAATTTCATACTGACTATGCGGGAGGAATTTGACAGAAGAAGGATATTTCTTTTTAACAGGCTTAATTCAATAGAGGGCGTAAGCTGCCTAAAACCAACTGGAGCTTTTTATGCATTTCCTAATGTCTCTAAGCTGTATGGAAGAAAGACTCCCAACGGGAAAGTGATAAATTCCTCTATGGATTTTGCTGTATATCTTTTAGAATCAGCGAATGTAGCGTTGGTTCACGGTGGCGCTTTTGGGAGCGATGCACATATCAGGATTTCCTATGCCACATCAATGGAAAATATTAAGAAAGGGGTTGACAGAATAGAAGAAGCGGTCTCAAAGCTTTCATAGCAATTTAGCTCCAAAAATATCATAGTTCTGAAAAATACAATCTAAGATTATCATATGGCAGACACTAAATAGTGTCTGTCCATAAAGTCGAGTTCTCATGGTGAGCCTTGCTGGAGCAGGTTTGTAACCTGCTCCATAATTTTTGCTGAATGAGCATGATTTTAATAATAGCACATCTTTGATATTGCGAAATAAGGGTTCAAGTTGCAAACTTGAACCCGCAAAAGCCTGCTATTTTAGAATTTAGCGGATTTTTGGGTTATAAATTCCGTAGTTTATTAAGTACCGTCGAGACAGAAATTTCTGCAAGGCATCTTTTGTATTCGCAATCTCTTAACATTGAAGCATCGCAAGGCGAACATTCATAATTAGATGAAATTACCATGACATTAGCATAAGGCGGTTTCCATATAAGAGGATCTGTTGGCCCAAAAATCACGACTGACTTGTGACATAATAACGATGCAAGATGTGATACGCCTGAATCATTTCCGAGATAAATATCGGAAAGACTAAGCAAAGAAGAAACCATCATTAGTTCAGTATTGGAAATATGAATAATATTTCTTTTTCCCTTGATAAAATTGTTTATCATTGCTTTAGTCGAGACTGACTCTGCATGCCCGCTAAAAATAAGCATAAATGGCTTATAATCTCTCAAAAGGGCTTCAATTATTTCAAAGTAATTCTCAATTGCCCAGCACTTTTGCACCCCTCCACTGCCAAGATGTATTGATATTAAAGGGCTTTTATTGTCATACCCTGAATTAAACAGAAAATTTCTCGCTGTATCTATGTTAATTAAAGAGATTTTAAGAAGGGTTGAAGCATATTGCTGAGTGAAAATATTTTTTGGGATAAATATTTTGCATTTATTTGCAAGCTGCCTTAATCTAAATTCAGCGGCATTTATTTTTATATTCTTATCAGGTATGGTTTTAATCTCGGTTGTCTCGGGCAGCAATTTTTTGATACTATTTGCAACAATTGAGGGATCTTTTGTTGAGAAAACAAATGCCTTCCCGAATTGACTAAAAAATCTTTTCAGGGAAATATCTTTGCTGTCTGTGTATAGAGGCAAGTAAAATGAACTGCTTAGCCTTGAGTGCTGATTGATAACCCCCGCTTTCAATAAAAAACCTGCAATTTCATCCCTTGCTGAGAGGTGCAGAAAGTTATCGCCCTTTATTAAACAAATAGCCGGCAAGGAGAGTAAAACATCTCCAAGCGCCCCGTCGTGATGGATGAAAATCTTATGACTCATTTGAAGCAATTCAGAATTAAAAGTAAGACGGCTTCTTTCAGGAAGAATGTTTCAATAGCTAAAAGATCGTCTTTTCGGTAGCCATAATTTAATTGTAATCAGTCCGATAGCAAAGCCGCCTATATGAGCGAACCATGCAACGCCTCCCTGCTGCCCTGTTCCATAGCTGAGCATCCCTGAAACTATCTGTATAACTGCCCAGAAGCCGATTACGACTATGGCCGGGAGCCTGACTATCTGCCAGAAAAAACCAAAGAAAAAAAATGTATATACCTTAGCCTTTGGGAATAGCAAGAGATATGCACCCAAAACCCCTGAAACTGCACCGCTTGCGCCTATCATAGGTATTAAAGAACCGGAATCTGTGAGTGCATGTGCATATGCAGCAATAGCTCCGGAAAATAAATAGAAGATCAGGAATCTTATATGACCAAGAGAGTCTTCAATATTATTACCGAAAATCCAGAGATAAAGCATATTACCCGCAAGATGCAAAAAACCGCCATGCAAAAACATTGATGTAAAAACACTTACGATCGGGTTAACTGGCTGTATTATAACGGGGTGTATTATATTAAAAGACAATAGATTTTGAGGAATTGCACCAAAGTAATAAGCTATTTTCTCTATTCCCAATGGGGATGTTATCTGCCAGATAAAAATCATGCAGTTCAAAGCGATTAACCCAATAGTAATAAAAGGGAAGACTTGGGCAGGATTGTCATCTTTAAAGGGTATCACTATCTCACCCTTATTCTTGGGTCTAAAATAGCATAAGAGATATCAGCTATCAAATTTCCTATGAGAGTCAAGACAGCCCCTATAACCAGTATTCCCATAATAGTTGGATAGTCCCTTGACATTGCAGATGAATAAAAAAGCTGACCCATGCCGGGTATTGAAAATATTGTCTCGAATATGACACTGCCGCCTATCAGACCGGGAATAGCAAGGCCAAGAATTGTAACGATAGGCAAAAGGGCATTTCTTAAGGCATGATTTATTACAATATCAGATTCCTTGAGGCCTTTCGCCTTCGCAGTTCTAATATAGTCTTGCTTTAATACCTCAAGCATACTTGAACGGCAGTATCTGCTCAATCCCGCAATTCCTCCAAATGCACTAATGCCGACAGGCAGTATTAGATGTTTTATCCAGTCAATTAATCTCTCAAAATGATTCATTTCTGAGACATCAATGCTCTGTATCCCAGAAATTGGGAGCCAGCCAAGGGTTACCCCGAATATTATCATTAGTATAAGAGCAAGCCAGAAGGTTGGGGTAGAAAAACCTATAAAAACAAATACGGTGGTGAGCTTGTCGAATAAGGAATATTGTTTGGTAGCAGATAATATCCCAACAGGTATTGCTATCATCAGAATCAAAATTAATGAAAGCATATTGATTGTGAGGGTTACCGGTATTCTTTCATTGATTTTATCTGTAACCTTTTTCCCATCCGTGAAGGATTTTCCAAAATCAAGCATTACAAATCTTTTAAGCCACTCAAAATACTGTATATGCAAGGGTTTATCAAGACCGTATATTTTTTTCAGGTTTTCCCTTGCCTGTGTTGATGCCTTAAGTGACATCTCTGTCTCAACCTCTACAGGGCTGCCAGGTGCGAGGTGTATTACTGAGAATGATATTAATGTAATCCCAAAAATAAGGGGGATCATTAATAAAATACGCTTTAAAATATATGAAAGCATGTGGTTAGCCTTTGATGGTTATGGTTATATTTTAAATTCTAACATAAAAACCATGCTGAGTGCTTGATTTTTCAGTATCTATCGTTTTTTAATTCTAAAAATACAATTAGATTTTTACACAGCAGACATGATTTGGTGTCAGTGCCTGTGTATGCGAGACGACAGACGAGGGACGAAAAACTTCAATCTTAGCGGAAGCGGTCATCCGTCGTCACTCGGCGTTCTTATACCGACTCTGACGCTAAGTTGTGAAAGGTTTTTTGGGTATCAATGCCTGCTCTTTTAGAATTAAACGCATTTTTTTTGGTTAAGGAAAGGTATTAAAGAAAATGCTGCGGCTTTTTTCGCATTACTTGTTTGAAGTTCATTTATCGAAAAGGTTTTTGACCTCGTGAATCAAATCATTTATGTCTTTAAACTGCCGATAAACTGAAGCAAATCTAACATATGCAACCTTATCAATCTCTTTCAAAGCTGATACAACTTCCTCGCCAATCCATGAACTGGGAATCTCTTTTGCTCCTGTGTTAATAAGTTTTTTTTCTATTTTAGAAATGACTTCTTCTAATATTTCTATAGATATGGGTCTTTTTTCGCATGCTTTCTTGAGTCCGGCGAGTATTTTTTGGCGGTCATAAGGTTCGCGGCTGTCATCTTTCTTGATTACCAGCGGCAGGGGGTCTTCAACCCTTTCATAAGATGTGAAGCGATTGCTGCATTTGAGGCATTCCCTTCTTCGTCTGATAGCCTCTCCATCTTTGCTCATCCGGGAGTCTATTACTTTATCTTCAATTGCACCGCAAAAGGGACACTTCATAGTTAATATTTATACAAGGGCAGAATACACTGGAAATCTTCTTCCTAATTCCTTAACCTTTATGCTGATTTGATTAAGCATGGATATATTATCGAAATTTTTCACGGCAACAGCAATCATCCCCGCTATTTCGTCCATCTCCTGTTCTCTCATGCCTCTCGTAGTCACGCTTGGAGTGCCAAGCCTTAACCCGCTTGCAATTGAGGCAGGTTTTTCGTCATAAGGTATTGCATTTTTATTGGCGGTTATGCCTGCTTTATCAAGAGATGCCTCAGCATCTTTGCCAGTTACATCCATGCCACTTAAATCTACAAGCATCAGGTGATTGTCAGTTCCGCCGGAGATAATCTTAAATTCATAATTCATCAATCTTTCAGCAAGTCTCTTAGCATTTCTGATCACTTGCTTTTGATACTCTATGAATTCCTTCGACAGGGCTTCATTAAATGCGACTGCTTTTGCAGCAATAACATGCATGAGCGGACCACCCTGAATTCCGGGGAAAACCATTTTATCTATTACCTTTGCATATTTCTCTTTGCACATTATTATCCCGCCTCTTGGACCTCTCATGGTTTTGTGCGTAGTAGATGTCACAAAATCAGCATGTGGAACAGGAGACGGATGCTGTCCACATGCTATCAATCCTGCTATATGAGCTATATCGGCAAGGAGCAAAGCCCTATTATCATGAGCTATCTTGGCGAATGCTTCAAAATCAATAATTCTTGAGTATGCGCTTGCTCCTACGACGATTATCTTAGGCTTATGCTTCTGGGTGAGTTCTTTAACCTCGTCCATATCTATAAATCCAGTATCCCTATTTACGCCATAAAAGAATGTTTTGTATAACATCCCCGTGAAATTGACAGGCGACCCATGTGAGAGATGCCCGCCGTGATTAAGGCTCATGCCGAGTATTGTATCGCCGGGGTTAAGAACGGAAAAAAAGACTGCCATATTAGCTTGGGTGCCGGAATGAGGCTGAACATTAATATGTTCTGCGCCAAAGAGCCTTTTAGCCCTTTCAATTGCAAGCGTTTCGACTACATCAGCATATTCGCAGCCACCGTAGTATCTCCTATCAGGATATCCCTCAGCATATTTATTTGTAAAAACAGAACCCTGAGCCTCTAACACAGCCTTGCTCGCATAATTTTCTGACGCTATAAGGATGATTTTATCCTCTTCTCTTTGAGCCTCTTTTATTGCTGCTTCATAAATATTAGGGTCAACTTGTTTTAGATATTGAAGATTCATATTATAAAAACTCTCTTTTCAATAATGTGGATTTTTTTCAATCTATTAAAATGCCTTTCACCCTCAAATGGGGTATTAATCCATGTGACAACTATTTCTTTAGCAAGGTCTATGCCGACTATCCTTCCACCAAGAACTAATATGTTTGCATCATTATGAAGCCTGCTCATCTTAGCGGTAAAAAGCTCGTTGCATAGAGAGGCACGGATATTCTTGAATTTATTGGCGACTATTGACATCCCAATACCTGTGCCGCATATAAGAATGCCTCTTTCTGCCTGTCCTGATGATACAGCAAGAGAGACCTTCTCGCCAAAATCAGGATAATCAACAGACTCAGTTGAATTTGCTCCATAATCAATATGTTCATGCCCATGCTGTTTGAGAATTTCAGCAACTTCTCTTTTCAAGGCAAAACCTGCATGATCTGAGCCTATAGCAAAAAACATTTAGCAGCCTCTTATGCCGTGATTTCATGAGCAATTATCATAAATAAGAAAAAATATTGAAGTCAAGAAATGAAGTGGTCTTCATTTTATTTAACCAAGAATTCTAAAATTGCCTTTTCAGAATGGAGCCTGTTCTCAGCTTGCTCGAACACTAAGCAATTTTCTCCGTTCATCACATCATCTGTTATCTCTTCACCTCTATGGGCAGGCAGGCAATGCAGCACTATGGCATCTTTTTTGGCGCAATTCAGTAGCCGATTGTTTATCTGATAATCTTTGAACTTTGCTTTTTTCTTCTCACTATCTTTTTCCTGTCCCATGCTAACCCATACATCTGTGTAAAGCACATCAGCCCTGCCTGCTGCTTCCTCAGGATTCCGTATGATAATAATTTCTCCTGATAGGTTTTCCTTTGCCCTCTGCAAAACATTATAATCTGGTTCAAAGCCTTCTGGGCAGGCAATTGTCAGGTTGATTCCAGTTTTTGCGGCGGCTTCAATCAGTGAGTTAGCAACATTGTTGCCATCTCCTATATAAGCAAGGTTGATTCCCTTCAATCTGCCTTTACTCTCATATATTGTCATTAAATCAGCAATAGCCTGACATGGATGATGCTTATCGGAAAGACCATTTATTACAGGATGAGAAAAATGCATTGCAAACTCCTCGATTGTTGAATGCAGATATGTTCTCATAACCGTAGAAGATAAATACCCTGACAATACCTTGGCAGTATCTGAAATGGTCTCTCCTCTACCGAGCTGCAAATCGTTTGAATATATATATATAGCCTGACCGCCCAATTGATAAATCCCAACCTCAAAAGAAATCCTTGTCCTAGTGGATGGTTTTTGGAAGATCATTCCTACGCTTTTGCCGAGCAATGGACGCTTATTAGCATCAGCGCCTGATTTCAGCTCTATTGACCTTTTTATCAGATGCACTATTTCATCTTCCGAAAGATCCCACACGGTTAGTAAATCTCTTTTCATGGGATTATTTAAAAACCTCCCTTAATACATCAATTAGTTTAGCAATATCATCCTCGGTTATTATCAGAGGAGGCGTAAACCTCAAAACATTCCCTGCGGTGCAGTTTATTAAAAAACCTCTCTCAAGGCATGATTTCACAAAAGAAGTGCCATCTACAGCAAGCTCCATGCCGACCATGAGCCCTTTGCCTCTGACATCCACTACGATTTTTGGATATCTTATCTTTAGCTCCAGTAGTTGTTCTCTGAAATATCTGCCAGTCCTTTTACAATGGTCTAAAAGATACCCATCCTCTAGAATTGCTTCTAATGCCGCTATTGCAGAGGCACAGACTAATGGATTTCCGCCGAATGTAGATGCATGGCTGCCCGGCTGAAAGACAGATGCTGTTTTTTCTGTAGCAAGCAATGCCCCTATTGGTACACCGCCGCCCAGACCTTTAGCAAGGGTTATAATATCAGGTTTTATACCGTAATGCTCATAAGCAAATAGCTTGCCAGTTCTGCCCATGCCAGTTTGAACCTCGTCAAGTATCAGGAGTACATTGTTTTCATCGCATATCTGCCTGACATTTTTAAGGTAATCATCAGATGGCAGTCTAATGCCGCCTTCTCCCTGAATGGGTTCAAGGATAACCGCGCATGTTTTGTTGCTTATAGCTGCTTTAAGGGCATCTGCATCATTAAAAGGTATGTGTTTGAAGCCTGCAACAAGGGGCTCAAAGCCTTTCTGGAATTTTTCCTGACCGGTAGCGGTAAGGCTCGCAAGAGTCCTCCCGTGAAAGGAATTTATGGTAGAAATAATCTCATAACGTTCCTCTCCATAAAACTCTTTGGAGTATTTCCTTGCAAGTTTAATTGCAGCTTCATTTGCCTCAGCGCCAGAGTTGCAGAAAAATACTTTGTCTGCAAAAGAGTTCTTCACTATCAGTTTCGCCAGTTTTATCTGAGGCTCTATATGATAGAAATTTGAGACATGTATCAGCCTTTGAGCCTGCTTCTGAATTGCCACTACTATCTTAGGATGACAATGCCCTAAAATATTGACAGCGACACCGCCCAAAAAATCAATATATTCCTTGCCCTCTGAATCCCATACCTTTGCCCCCCTGCCTTTTACCAAAACCACAGGAAAACGGTTATATGTATTAAATAAATATCGCTGAGATTCTTCAATGGTTTTCTTTGAATCCATCTGAAAATGATAACACAATTTGTTAGAAACTTAAAAGGGCTTTCACCAGAATGAAAGAAACTTTATGATACTCCCCAAAAACTGGACAGGGGTATTTAGTGGATAATAGAGCCTGAA
>JBBIKS010000036.1:0-23177 GCA_037445375.1 Nitrospirota bacterium
CAGGACATTTCTATTTTGGTAAAAACAGGACATTTCTAAATTGGCTTGACAGGGTTGACACATGGTATTGAGATTTTTATAAAAGACTGTTACTATATTAAGTTGAAGTTAAACTTAAAAAGAAATTTTTAGAAATATTAAAAATTATGGAGGTGCGCGATGTGCTTTTTTTCTGGCTTAATCACAGATGCTTATGCGATGGGAGCCCCACCGCAGAATAGCGGGCAGTCAGGGGGTATTGAAAGCTTTATCATGAGCCTTTTGCCGCTGATTTTGATATTTGTTGTATTTTATTTGCTCCTGATTAGACCCCAGCAGAAGAAGGCTAAAGAACACAGGCAGATGTTAGACAACATCAAAAAGGGCGACAAGGTAATAACTACTGGCGGTATGTATGCAGTCGTTGACTCCGTCGGCATGGAAACATTTACTATAAAAATCAGTGAGAATGTGAAGGTTAAGATTGGAAAACATCATATTATTTCTGTAAGAAGCGCTTCAGACGAAGATTAATCAGGAGATATGGTTTAGATGAAAAAAGGCATACTGTGGCGAATTGTTCTCATTGTTTTAATTCTTATCTTATCTATAGTATTCTTTTTGCCGAACACGCCTGTTTTTGAAAACATGCCAAAGTGGTGGAAAGAGACGATGCCTAATAAAGGCATCGTTTTAGGACTTGATTTGCAGGGAGGCTTGCATCTTGTCTTTGAAGTAGAAGAAGACAAGGCTGTTGATATTGCTACAGAAAGGGTAGTTGCAACCCTTGGCAGTTTATTTGAGAAGAAGAGCATAAAAGCGGATATAAAAAAGGATGGTTTGTTTGTCCTTGTTTCGCCGGTTTCTGCTGATATTAGAAAAGCAATAGAAGATACTTATCCTGCCCTGTCGCTGATTGAGAGCAAGGATCAGTTAAAATATAAATTTACAGCAAAAGAAATAGATAACATTAAAAAATCTGCCTCAGATCAGGTGCTCGAAATCATAAGAAACAGGATTGACCAGTTCGGAGTTGCAGAACCGACTATTCATAGACAGGCAGAGAATGAGATCGTTATCCAATTGCCCGGCGTTAAAGACCCTAAAAGGGCTGTTGAATTAATAGGCAAAACCGCGATTTTAGAATTTAAGATTGTCAATGATGAATCCCCTCTTGCTGCTGAACTTCCCTCTTATGTGTTGCCTGAAGAGGAGAAATCTTTGCTTAACAAGTTCAGCGGCAGAATCGGTGATAATAATGTAATCTTGTTTCAGAGAGTTGTCAATAAAGAAACCGGAATGGTTACCAAGATGCCGATTCTCCTTAAAAAGGACACCTTGCTGGCAGGCGATACCCTTAGTGAAGCAAGGGTGAATATTGATCAGAGATTCAATGAACCCTATGTATCTATAACTTTTAATCCCGCAGGCGCTAAAATCTTTGAGGATATTACCTCTCATAATGTCAAAAAAAGACTTGCTATAATACTTGATGGCAATGTATATTCAGCGCCGGTCATTCAGGAAAGGATAAGCGGCGGTAATGCCCAGATTACAGGAAATTTTACCCTTGACGAAGCAAAGGATCTTGCGCTTGTTTTAAGGGCAGGCGCTCTCCCAGCCCCGGTTAAGATGCTGCAAAATGTCACGGTTGGACCATCATTAGGCAAGGATTCTATTGATGCCGGCAAGCTGGCAGCTATTATGGGCGTAATACTGGTAATAGGTTTTATGATTTTATATTATAAAATATCAGGACTTATTGCAGATTTTGCGGTTGTTTTAAACATAATATTTCTGCTTGGCGCTATGGCATCCCTTAATGCTACTCTCACAATGCCGGGTATTGCGGGCATTATCCTTGCCATAGGCATAGCTGTTGACTCCAATGTCCTCATGTTTGAGAGAATGAGGGAAGAATTAAGGTTAGGTAAGACGCCAAAGGCGGCAGTGGAAGGGGGTTATCATAAAGCCTTTTGGACTATATTTGATTCTCATGTTACGACACTTATTACAGCATTGGTATTGTTTCAGTTTGGCACTGGTCCGATTAAGGGTTTCGCAGTGACTTTGAGCCTTGGCATTACGATAAATCTATTTACAGCGCTTATTGGAACAAAAACTATATTTGACATAATGCATTCAGGAAGGAATGTTAAGAGACTAAGCATATGATAGAACTATTGAAAAATACAAATATAGACTTTATGGGTAAGAGGAAATATACCTTTATCATTTCTGGCATACTTGTTTTGTTAGGCTTTTTTGCGCTTATTCAGATTGCCATCGGCAAAGCAAATATGGGGGTTGATTTTGTCGGCGGCACTGCAATTCAGGTGAAGTTTTCTCAACATGTTTCACTCAATGAAGTGAGGAAGGTGCTTGATGAGGGACAGATAAAGGATTTTGATCTGCAGGACATGCCCACCGAGAACAAAATTTTAATAAGAATTAAAAAACAAGAAGAAAGACTTGGCGGCTTTTCTGAAAAGATTATAGAGACTATATCAGCGAGACTCACGGAGAAGCAACCGGTTATTGACTCCGTTACCGAAATTGGTCCTAAGGTTGGGTCAAAATTACGAAAAGATGCCCTCTTTGCTACTATTATGTCCACCATAGGGCTGCTGATCTATGTAGCGTGGAGATTCCAATTTAGGTTTGGTGTGGGCGCAACGCTTGCAACTTTCCATGATGTTATTGCAGTGTTAGGCATTTTTTACTTGTTGAATAAGGAAATTAATCTTGTATTAGTCAGTGCTCTGTTAACAATCGCCGGGTATTCCCTTACTGATACAGTAGTAGTCTTTGACAGAATAAGGGAAAATATAAAGAAATTATTGAAAGATCCTATTGAGGCTATAATCAACAAGAGCGTCAACGAAGTTCTCTCAAGGACTATAATAGTTTCTTTCACAACATTTTTGGCTGCTCTTTCACTTTTCATTTTGGGCGGTGAAGTAATCCATGACTTTGCATTGGCTATTTTGATAGGAATTGCGATAGGAACCTACTCATCCATATTTATAGCAAGTCCGATAGTTATGCTTTTAACAAAGAAGAAACAGGCTATTATTCGTAAAAAATAAATAGTTGATTTTTAACCAACCTGAGCGATTCTTTTAGGTAATTTTCTCTCATGACGGACGGAACGCCTGTCCTACTGATCATCATTAATCACCCATTGGGTAGGACAGCCGTCTCGGCTGTCGTGGGTTTGCCAATAAAATCGCTCATTTGGGTTTAAGTAATTTTCTGTATTCTTTTGTTATATATTTGGGAAATAATCAATATCAACCTTGAATAAAAGAGTGCGCAGAGAAAATCATAAAAACTGATAGATTCTCTTTTACTATCAAGATGTTTCTGCCGTGTTCTCTGCGGTTAATCGCATTATTCGTGTTAATTTAGGTTCTATTAAGTAGGTGATAATGGCAGTTGATAAATTAAATTGTAGATGGTATGTAAACAAGACAAACCACGAATATGTTGAATACATTTCTAAAATTGCCTCTGTCTCGCCTGTCTGCGCCCAAATCCTTATAAACAGGGGGTTAAAGACCCCTGAACAGATTGAATTTTTTTTAAACCCTCATTTAAGCAGGTTATCCGACCCCTTTGACCTCATAGGTATGAAAGAGGCAGTCAAGAGAATCATGTTGGCAAAAAAAAACAATGAAAAAGTCCTGATATGCGGGGATTATGATGCTGATGGTATAACTGCCACTTCCATCATGCTTGAGGGACTTAAAAAGTTTGCAATAGATGTAGATTATTTTATCCCCAATAGGTTATCCGATGGTTACGGATTTGGGAGTTCGGGTGTTGATAAAGCTGTATCAATTGGTGCGGGTTTAATTATCACTGTAGATTGCGGGATTAGCTCCTTTGATACTGTGGCAAGAGCTAATAGCCGGGGTATTGATGTAATAATCACAGACCATCACGAACCTTCAAAGAATCTTAGCAAAGATAAACCTATATTATTGCCTGATGCAGCCGCTATTGTTAATCCAAAAATAGGTTCGTGTTCATATCATCAATCTTTCTTATCGGGTGCAGGTGTAGCTTTTAAGGTAGTTCAGGCGCTTTTTGGGAAAACCGATGATATACATGAACTTTTAGATCTCGTAGCACTCGGAACTGCTGCAGATGTAGTGCCCATCCTCGGAGATAACAGAATATTCATCAAGGAAGGAATTAATTTTATCCACTCAGGACAAAGGGTTGGCATTAGGGCATTGAAGTCAGCAGCCGGCGTAAAGTCAGATTTTTTCAAGTCATCATTTTTGAGTTTTATCCTGATCCCGCGAATAAATGCTGCAGGAAGAATATCTGATGCTACCAATGTGGTAAAGCTCTTGACAACTAAATCTGATGCAGAGGCAGAGGAATTATCTTTATGGCTTAATGATCTGAATATTCAAAGGCAGCAGATTGATGAAAGCGTATATAATGAGGCAATGGTAAAGGTTAATGAAATGGATTCAATAGAGGGTGCAGTAGTTATTGCTTCTGAAGGCTGGCATCCTGGAGTAATAGGAATTGTAGCGGCAAGGATTGCAGAGATGTATTACCGTCCTACCTTTGTTTTTGCTTTAAAGGATGGTTTTGCAAAAGGCTCATGCCGCAGTATCCCGCCTTTTGATATTCATGGTGGCCTTGAATTATGCAGCGACCTGCTTATCGCCTTTGGTGGGCATAAACAGGCTGCTGGTTTGAGCTTATCAGCATCTAATATAGACACATTCAAGAATCGGATATCCAGTATTGTCTTAAGCAGTGTTGTAGCAGAGGAACTAATTCCGTCAATGAATATTGATGTGTCTGTCAGGTTTGCTGACATTAATCACTCTCTGATCAATGAAATTTCAAACCTTGAGCCTTTCGGGTATGGAAATGAAGAACCATTGTTCGGGACGAAAGGGCTTGAGGCAACAAAACCAAGAATCGTCGGGAACAACCACTTGAAGATGTATCTCAGGCAGAATGGACGAGGACTTGACAGCATAGGCTTTGATTTTGGACATCATTTAGAAATGGTTGAGAGCAATGCATTTATTGATGCAGCCTTCTATCCAACTATAAATGAGTGGGATGGGGGCAAGTATTTACAATTAAACCTTAAGGCAATAAGGCCGGCAAAAAATGAAAATAACGATTCAGGACTTTATTAAAAAGAAACAAGCAAAAAAGAAGATTTCCATGCTTACAGCTTATGATTACCCTTTTGCCAAGATAGTAGATGAAGCTCAGATAGACGCTATTTTGGTAGGAGATTCCGTTGCGATGGTTGTTCAAGGGCTCGAAAATACACTCCCAGTTACAATGGATGAGATGATTTATCACACAAGGATGGTATCGAGGGCAGCCGCAAGAGCTATGGTAATCGGGGATATGCCCTATCTGTCTTACCAGATAAGCATTGAAGATGCTATTAGAAACGCAGGCAGATTTCTTAAGGAAGGGGGATCCCAAGCAGTAAAACTTGAGGGCGGCAGGGATGTAGCAGAAATAGTAAAAGCCTTGACTAAATCAGAAATACCTGTTATGGCGCATATAGGGCTGACCCCTCATGCAATACACAGGATGGGCTACAAGGTTCAGGGCAAGACAGAAGAAGCCGCTCATAGGCTTATAGAGGATGCCAAGATACTGGAAGATGCCGGAGCTTTTTCTTTAATACTGGAAGCTATACCATCTGAACTTGCACGAAAGATAACAGATGAACTCTCTATTCCTACCATTGGTATCGGGGCAGGACCTTTTTGCGATGGACAGATACTCGTATTGCATGATGTTTTAGGATTATTTGAGAGATTTTTACCTAAATTTGCAAAAAGATATGCAAACCTAAAAGATGAAGCCCTTAATGTAATAAAGGATTATAAAAAAGAGGTTGAAGAAGAGGTTTTTCCGGGCAAAGAACACAGTTTTTAAATGAAAACAGGGTCAGGTTTTGAATATTGACATTGAAATTAAAAAAAGCTTTCTTATTGCATTTATAAAATGTCAATATTCAAAACCTGACCCCAATCTTTTTATAGTATCTCTAATTGCGAGAAGAAATAAGGTATCTCGAAATCGGCTGATTCGGGTTTATCAGAGCCGTGAACTATGTTTCTTTCTATATCATCTGCAAAATCCTTTCTGATAGTTCCTTGTTTAGCCTCTGCTGGATTTGTTGCCCCCATTATTTCCCTTACCTTCGATATTGCATTTTCTCCCTCAATTATCATAACTACAATTGGACCTTCGGACATGAAATCAGTCAGGCTGTCATAAAAGGGTCTTTCCATGTGGACAATGTAAAAGCCCTTTGCGCTTTCTTTAGAAAGTTTTATCTTTTTCAGCGCCGCAATCCTCAATCCGTTCTTTTCAAAACGACTTATAACCTCTCCAATGATATTTTTTTTCACACCGTCAGGTTTAATAATTGTTAATGTCCTTTGCAAATCTCCTCCTAAAAATAGTTAGTCCGAAACTCTTAACTTGAATTTCCCAGCAGCAAGCAATTTATATCTTCAGCTCATCAATGATTGACCTTACCGATTTAGCAGACTTCTGGAATTCCTCTGTTTCTTCTTTGTTTAATTTAAGCTCAATAATCTTCTCTACCCCACCGCTGCCCAATATCGCAGGGACACCATTGTGAACATCCTTGACCCCGTATTCACCATTAAGATAAGCAGAGCAAGGAAGTATACGTTTTTCATCGAGTAAGATAGCCTTCACCATCTCAAATGTAGCTGCTGCAGGAGCATAAAAAGCACTCCCAGTTTTTAATAAGGCTACAATTTCAGCGCCGCCTTCTCTTGTTCTATGTATCAGGGCATCTATTTTTTCCTTTGGCAGCAGTTCAGTCAGAGGCACTCCTTTGACGGTTGTGAATCTTGGCATAGGCACCATTGCAACACCATGTCCTCCTAAAACGAGAGCTTCTACATCCTTTGGTGCAACATTGAATTCCCACGCAACAAATGTCCTGAAACGCGCTGAATCCAAAACCCCACCCATGCCGATAACACGAGAAGGTTTAAAACCTGATGTTTTGAAACTGAGATATGCCATAGCATCCATAGGATTTGTCACTACTATAATTATCGCATTTGGAGATAGCTCTGCTGCTTTCTTCGTAACGCCTGATACCACCTCTGCATTTGCAGCAAGGAGTTGTTCTCTTAACATACCGGGCTTTCTTGGAAAACCAGCAGTTATTACTATCACATCTGAATTGGCTGTAGGGCCAAAATCATTCGTTCCAATAACTGATGATGATGAACCCCACAATGGGCATGCCTGCGAAAGATCCAATGCCTTCCCCTGAGGCACCCCCTCCATGATATCCTGAATTGTAACATCAGCCAGTCCAGACTGAGCAACTAATTGGGCAAGTGATGCGCCCACATTTCCCGCGCCGATTACTGAAACCTTTTTTTTCATAAATAACCTCTTTTGTATTTATTGATGCTGCCGTTTATAGCTTTTTTATAATCATTAACTTAAACTATCATGAGCCATTGGCTAACAAAGGAGAATAAAAATCCGCAACCGCTAAGATCTGCCTGTATCAATAGACAGATGAGAGAAATCTGCATAAAGAATCACTCAATTTATACACAATCATCCACACAATGAAAACGGAGCCAGAACTTTAACCCTCACAAAGTCATTGTCATAATCAACGGTATATTCAGCCCTGAATGAGCGAATATATATTTCCAATTTTTTGAGGTTATGTTTATTGTTGTCCAGCAATAATTCGACATCATCATACACAGTGCAAAGACCCTCAAGATTTCTTTTAAATTCTTGCAGGTGTTGAGGATGATTAAAGCCGCGTATATCTATAAGCATTTTTTATAATAAATCAAAAACATCTTGATTAAAGCTTTAAGACTCAGACTCTCGAAAAAAGTCCTGAATTTTAATGTAGCCGCAAACTTCAGTTTGCGGTTTTTCTTTGTTTTAAATTAAGCGATTCTATATGCTGGAAGACTTTTAATTAGAAAGCAAGATAAGGATGATATCCTAATCTTGCTTTCCCCTAACTTAATTCACATTACTATTTTTTTAAAACTACCCACTCACAAGACCTGATTATCTGCCCGGCTCTCCCTCCCATGAATAGTTAGAATACCAGCATGGCGCAGGCTTCTTGAATTTTTGGACTACCATATCTAAACTGGACACATCAGGCTTCTTGTCGGCTTTCAATTCTGTAACCGTCTTATTCAAAGACTCCATATTATCCACATTGAAGGTATTTGAAGTAGGCTCAATCCTCTTAACTAAGCCTGTAAGAACCTTGCCAGGCCCCACTTCAACAAAGTCTTTTATCTTTGATTTTACGATTGTCCTGACACAATCTTCCCACATTACTGGATTATTCAATTGCAATATGAGAGATTTTCTTATATCTTTGGCTTTAGATACAATCTTGGCATTGATATTTGCAACAGAAGATATTTTGGTGTTTTTGATTTTAAACTCTTTCAAAACATCTTCAAATCTTTTTGCTGCATTATCCATTAGTCGGCAATGAGGCGGGACGCTCAATGCAAGGGGGACGGTCTTTTTTGCCCCTGCTTTTTTTGCTTCCTCCATTGCATACTGAACCGCTGCCTTCTCGCCAGAAATAACAATTTGTCCGGGGCAATTATAATTCGCCACAGATACATATCCCCTATGTCCATTATTAGAACAACTGATTTCAGAGCATATATCATCGATTGCTTTTCTTTCTATGCCTAAAATAGCTGCCATCATGCCTTTACCTGCCGGCACTTCATCCTGCATTATTTTGCCCCTGATTTCAGTGAGCTTGACAGCATCTTTGAATGAAATGCCGCCAGCTGCAACAAGGGCTGAATATTCGCCAAGACTATGTCCAGCAATAATGGAAGGTTTGATTTTCTTTGAAGTCAGGGCAGTATAAGCAGCGATGCTTGCTACCAGAATGCAAGGCTGCGCTCTATAAGTCATGTTCAGTTCCTCGGCAGGGCCATTGAAGCTCAAATCAGCAACATCATATCCCAATGTTTCTGATGCTTCTTCATACAGCTTTTTTACGCTCTCAAGTTTTTCATGTAAATCCATGCCCATGCCCACATACTGCGAACCCTGACCTGGAAAAACAAAGGCAATTTTTCTCACTGTTTAGCCTCCTTAATCTTTTTGATAAGAAGTGGAATTACCTCATAAAGGTCTCCAACTATGCCGTAAGTAGCGGCATTAAATATGGGAGCTTCAGGGTTTTTATTAATAGCTATTATTATATCAGACGACTGCATACCGACAAGATGTTGAACGGCGCCGGATATGCCGCAGGCGAGGTATATTTTAGGACAAACTGTTTTGCCTGTCTGACCTACCTGATGTCTGTATGGTATCCACCCTTCATCTACAGCAGCCCTCGATGAACCAACGGTGCCCCCTAAAAGTTTGGCAAGTTCACGAAGCATCTCAAAGCCATCCGGGCTGCCAAGCCCTCTGCCTCCGGAAACAATGATCTCTGCATCCTGAAGATTAATCATACACTCCGAAGACTCATTAACACTATACAATACTTTCGTCCTTGATTTCAGATTTTGTGTCGGAACATTTATTATTTCTCCATCTCTATCCGGATTATAAAGGTTTCTTTTCATAACCCGTGGCCTAACCGTAGCCATCTGAGGTCTGTGTTCCGGGCATAATATCGTTGCCATAATATTCCCGCCAAAGGCGGGCCTTATCTGGAGCAGGTTGCCTGTCTCCTTATCTATTTCAAGAGAGGTGCAGTCAGCGGTTAGACCTGTCTTTAGTCTTCCAGCAACTCTCGGTATAAATGAACGCCCAACAGCAGTTGCTCCTGCAAGAACTATCTCCGGCTTATGCTGTCTTATCAAATCGAGCAGCAACTGGCAATAGGGTTCATCATTGAATTTATCAAGCAAGGGATCATTTGCATAAAAAACCTTATCAGCTCCCCATCTGATAAGCTCTTTAGCTTCTTCTTCAGTTGAACCGAAGAGTGCAGCAGATAATTCCACCCCTAATCCATCTGCAAGCCTCTTGCCGGCTCCTAAAAGCTCTAATGCCACTGATGCGGATTTTCCATTTCTCTGCTCCGCAAATACCCAAACCCCTTTATATTCATGTCTATCTGTAATCTTGGGGCTCTCGCTCTTTACAGCAAATTCTGTGAGCGATCCTTCCGGACATACACTCAGACATGCATTACATTCATTGCAAAACTCATTTATGAATGCTTTCTCACCCTTCAACTCTATCGCACTATAAGGACAAGAGTCAACGCATTGACCGCAGCCTGTGCATATATCTACTTTTATGGTTATAGGCACTTTAACCCTTTTAACGCCTCGATAAGCTCCTCAACCTGATCTTCAAGTTTCCCTTGCAGAACCTTTTTGTCACCTTTAGCCTGCGGCGCAAATATATTTTTTACCTTTGTAGGGGAACCTCTGAGTCCAACATTATCATCTTCAGCATCTAAATCGTCAAAGGTCATCTTTGTTATCACAGCCTTTTTTGCCACCATTTTTCCTCTGAGTGACGGAAGTCTTGGGACATTTAATTCCTTGACTATAGTTAAAAGTGCAGGAATGGTTGATTCAACAACATCGTAGCCGTCATCCATCAACCTTTGAACCTTAATAAAATTATCGCCTATTTCTTCAAATTTTTTAACATACGCTATATGAGGTATATCAAGAAACTCTGCAATTTCAGGACCTACCTGTGCAGTATCTCCATCAATTGCCTGCTTGCCGCAAAGTATTATGTCATACCCAAGTTTTTCTATTGCCTTAGAAAGTGTATAAGAAGTTGCCCATGTATCAGAGCCGGCAAAAGCCTTATCAGATAGAAGCCTGACATCATCAACTCCCATAGAGATGGCTTCCCGCAAGGCTTCTTCTGCCTGAGGCGGTCCCATAGTTATTACAGTAACCTTGCCGCCTTTTTTTTCCTTAATTTGGAGAGCCGCTTCTATTGCGTGGAGGTCATACGGATTGATAATGCTTGGCACGCCTTCCCTGATAAGGGTGTTGGTCAGTGGGTTAATCTTAACTTCGGCTGTATCAGGTACCTGTTTTATACATACAATTATATTCATTAGAACCTTTGAAGATGATTCTTTAAGCATGAGATAAAATTATAAACATTAAAAGTTTTTTTTTCAATACCTCTGATTCTCATTGAAAAATAAAGATAAATAGCTATTCCTCCGAGCAAAGCAAGGAATGTTAACATTTGCACCACAAATTTCTAACCGGCTTGACTTCCTAAGTCATTTACCTGAATTGGTCAAAAAAAACAATTCTTAAAATCTCTTTTTGATTATAAATCGCTATGTGTTTCTATATTGCCTGAATTGATCGATTTTATTGGCAGGCCGATGACAGCCGAGACAGCATTCATACCCCATATGATCCGCAGGACAAGCGTCACGCCTGTCATTAGAGAAAATTATATAAAAGAATCGCTCAATTTAGGTAATAGTAATGTGATATAATAACAAATCTTAGCAGATTATGCGGAGGTAATCAAATAAAAAAATGCCGGAAAGAAAAGGCTATTTTGGGATATATGGAGGCAGGTTTGCCCCTGAAACACTCATGCCTGCATTGGAAGAACTTGAGAAGCACTATGAAAAGGTAAAAATTGACAAGGCTTTTAAGAAGGAACTTGAGGGGCTTCGAAAGACATATATAGGCAGACCTACTCCCCTTTATTTTGCAGATAGATTAACCAGCGAACTCGGCGGGGCAAAGATATACCTGAAAAGAGAAGACCTCGCTCATACCGGCGCCCATAAGATTAATAATGCAATAGGTCAGGCTCTTTTTGCCAAAAAGATGAACAAGCAGAGGCTGATAGCCGAGACAGGGGCAGGACAGCACGGAGTGGCAACTGCAACGGGGGCAGCACTTGTTGGTTTGCAATGCGATGTTTACATGGGATCAGAGGATATGCAGAGGCAGGCATTGAATGTCTTCAGGATGAGGCTCTTAGGTGCGCAGGTTAAGGAGGTCTCAACAGGCTCTAAAACCCTTAAAGATGCTATAAATGAGGCATTAAGGGATTGGACTACTAATGTAAGGACTACTCACTATATACTTGGAACTGTTTTTGGTCCTCATCCGTTTCCTTCTATAGTAAGGGATTTTCAATCGGTGATAGGCAGTGAGGCTAAAAGGCAGATTTTAAAAGTAGAAAAAAGGCTGCCTGATTACTTAATCGCTTGTGTAGGCGGCGGCAGCAACGCTATGGGGCTGTTTTATGAGTTTATAAATGATGATATTTTCATGATAGGCGTTGAAGCAGGCGGCAAAGGTATAGAAACAGGACAGCATGCTGCAAGATTTGCTGGAGGCTCAATAGGGGTTTTTCAAGGCTGCAAGAGTTATCTACTTCAGGATGATGACGGCAATGTGCTTGGAACTCATTCCGTCTCTGCGGGGCTGGACTATGCGTCCGTTGGACCTGAACATGCCTTTTTCAAAGACTCCGGCAGGATTAAATATACCTACGCCACCGATATTGAGGCTCTGTCCGCCTTTGAGATGCTCTCTAAGACCGAAGGCATTATCCCTGCACTTGAGTCTGCCCATGCAATTGCGGAGGTTATAAAATTAGCCCCTAAATTGCCCAAGGATAAGATTGTCATTGTAAATCTATCGGGCAGGGGCGATAAGGATGTCCAGCATGTGGCAAGGATTAAGGGGATTAAATTATGATGGTTGATGAAAGAGAGTTTTGGCAATGGTTCAAACAGGCAGAACACAATTTAAATTCTGCTGAGTTGACCATATCATTATATAAAAGAGACATTTGAGAAATGCTCAAAATAATTGAACAAAGGAAGGCTAAACAAAGAGAAAGGATTTTGATAGCGATATCTTAATATAGATAAGCTATCTTTAGCTATTGGTGAGATGACAGCAATCTTATATGGCTCAACAGTGCGTGGTGATTTTAAAGATTGGAGTAACATATCGTATCAGACAAGTTGCCATCTGACATTATGGCATCGTCTGGATGTCTTGTATGAACCAATAGAGGCTCTTTTAGAGCCAAGGGATACAGGATAGATGAATTTAAGGCTATTTTTTTTAAATAAGCCTTTTGGTTTAAAGAAGGATTAGTCTTAAGGGATGATCTTAAATTTTTTAGGAATTAAGGAATGAATACAAAAATTACTACTATATTTAATCTTCTAAATGCTCAAAATAAAAAGGCTTTTATACCTTATATCATGGCAGGGGACCCTGATCTTGATACAACTAAAAATCATGTCATGATGCTCGAGGAATGCGGGGCTGATATTATTGAACTTGGGGTGCCTTTCTCTGACCCTCTTGCAGATGGACCAACTATACAGAGGGCGGCGGAAAGGGCTTTGCAGGCTGGTGTTACGTTAAGAAAGATTATTCCTTTTGTCAAAAACCTTAGACAACATACTGAGATACCAATAGTTCTGATGACATATTACAATCCTATCTTTAAGTATGGAGAAAAACAATTTATCGAAGATGCGGTTAATGCTGGAGTCGATGGTGTAATAATCCCTGATTTACCACCCGATGAAGCAACTGATTTTATATATTTATCGCGCAAATCAAATCTCGACACTATTTTTCTTGTAGCACCTACTTCTACTGAAAATAGGGTTAAAAAGATAATAGCAGCAAGCAGAGGGTTTATTTATTATGTCTCAATAACAGGTACTACAGGTGCAAAATTAGTTCTGCATGAGACATTCATGGAGCATCTTGCTTTAATAAGAAGCCATACAAGTAAGCCCATTGCCGTTGGTTTCGGTGTCTCAACCCCTGACGAAGCTTATAAAGTCTCAAGGGTTGCAGATGGTGTGATTATTGGCAGCGCAATAGTGAAGGAATTTCATGAACATCCTGCAATCGCTGAAGACTTTATAAAAGCTCTAAGAAAAGCAATTTAAAGGCAGTTAGTCATATCTATCTAAAATAAAATTTTTTGATGCTTTACATATAGTATGAATATGATACGATTTCCGAAGCCAAAGACTCGGGTGACCTCGACTAGGCTGAAGTCGAGGCGGCAACAGATGCTGAGAAATCAACTTGATGTCTATCAAGTGTTTACACTTGTATAAAGGTAGTTCTTTGGCTAAGAAGACGACAGTAAGGTTAAGCATTATGTGGGATTGTTGCACAATGGAAAGAAGATGGCAGGCTCAAACCGCTAATTGCGCATTTGCCCGACCTTATCTTAAAGAGATTAACGATGATTTAAACAGCGATATTTTTAAGCCCTATGCATGTGAGAAAGCAGATGTTGATTCAAGCCTTTTGGCAGAAATTATAGAAACCCTTTATTTTCCTAAAGGCAGATATCGCTTTGATGCAAGAGACGTTGAACAGGTAGTTTATAAACAAACTATGCTTATATGAAGAAGCTTTCTAATAAGTTAATAAGAGCTTTTGTGTTTGACAAGTCTTCCATAACAATATCAGCCCCTGCATCTTGGAGATGTCTGACTGAATAAGGGCCGGTTGCAACGGCAATACAATAAGCTCCGTAAGGTTTTGCGCAGTCTATATCCCTTGGGGTATCGCCTATTACTACGCAGTCACTAAAGTCAACTGTTTTTTTGTAAACCTCATCAAATCGTCGTATAGCGTAAGGCAAAAGCTTATTGCGGTCTTCATCATCACTCCCAAAAGCCCCGAATGGGAAATACTTGTTTAAATCAAAAGCACCGAGTTTTATCCTTGCACCTTGTTCCACATTGCCTGTTAAAAGACCGAGATAAAATGAATCTTTTTCATTTGACAATATTTGTAAGGCTTCTTTGACGCCGGGCATAGTCCGCTTTCTATTATTATTAATCTCCCTGCTGAGCGTTTTTATATATAAATCAGTAAGTTCTGCAATAACTTTGCTCTCACTTGTGAGGTTATGAGCAGCAAGTCCCTCCAAAATTATCTGGGTATCGGTCTTGCCAGCCATATTTATATTTTTGAAAGCATTCTCTATGGAGAAATATTCCATAAATACAATATCAAGGGATCTCGAGCCTGCCCTGCCGGTATCAACCAATGTGCCGTCAATATCAAAAAGTATGAGCTTCATTTTTTTAAATTAATTTTATGCTGGAGCCGGTTTGTAACTTGCTCCGTAATTTTACTTAGTTAATTAGTTAAGATGATTTTATTAAAGGTTCAATTTATAAAATTAAACCGACAGAATCCCTCATTGAACTCGCAAAGTCTGAATAACCGCCTACTTTGACTATATTCGCAATGAATTAAGCATCTCATCAGATGCTGGTTTAGCCTTAATAATTGAGACTTGTTCATATATTTTAAAGGACACTTCAACTAAAGGCAATTTTTTGGCATCGGAGTGCCTTGCACATAAAGAAGCAGCCGCCCTAATAGTCTCATCAGAGACCTCACCCCTTATTATTGTTAAAGGGCTTCCATAACCCTCTCCCCATAAAAGACAATCCGATGGCTCACAAATTGACTCGATAATCTCATTATCAATTTCATCTCTCCCCACTACTATCTTGGCATTTTTAAATCTGAAATGCCGCCCCAATTGCAAAAGGTTAATATCGTTTATTGAGGGGTTAGGACAATGCGTAAGAAGTTCTCTTAATTTAATTGAATATAATGGGTCTGTAAGAAGGCAGCCGCTTGCGGGCTGGGCGTAATCTTTAATTCCAAATTCATGAGCAAGTTTCATCTGCGGCTTTCTGGATCTCCCTGAAAAATCATAAAGCCTTTGCCTGTCTATGATTCCTGCTTGTTCTGCAATTGATGGATTAAAAAGCTTAGCGCTCAATGGTCTTACTACATAACCCCTTACCGAAGCCTCTCTATCAATTACGGATAAAATATCTCTTCGCTGACTCATAGGCCTTTGCCATAAAACCTCGCCTGTTACTATGAAATCATAGCCATCTTCTATCATAATATTTTTTGCTTCCTTCAGCATCAGTATCTTACAATCAATGCAGGGGTTCATATTTTTGCCGTACCCAAAAATTGGTTTTTTCAGTATCTCAATGAATTTTTCAAATATAGGATAGTCGCGAATTACGAAGTCTAAATCGCTATTAAAATGGCTTTTATCTGCGGGTTGAGCCTGTTTTTTAATCTTAACATTAAAGGGGGTTAAAAATCTGACAAGCGATACCTCTATTCCCTGTCTTTGTATAGCCAAAACAGAAAGGGTGCTATCAAGTCCTCCGGAATATAGTGCTAAAGCCTTCGGCATGATTGGATGATTACCTCTTAACTCGTAATTCCCTGTAGCTTGCTACAGGGTTTCCTTATACCTCCCTCCCCCTTGATGGGGGAGGGAGGTTCATTATGACTCAGCACCCTCAAGAGACTTATAAAGCTTATCTATTGGAGGCACAGCCGTTCCCACTTCGCCTACCACAATCCCCGCAGCATGATTGGCAATTATTGCAGCTTCATCCATAGCTGCACCAGCAGCATACGCAAGGGTGAATGCAGAGATGACGGTATCGCCTGCCCCTGTTACATCAAAGACCTTTTTTGCCATTGTTGGGAAGTGCAGGACCGCGACATCATCGGTCTTGTAGGCTCTCTTAAAAAGTGTCATGCCTTCTTCGCCGCGGGTTATGAGTACAGAAAAACATTGTAATTTATCAATCAAAGCCCTTCCTGCCTTGATGAGGCTTTTTTCATCCTTTATCTCAATTCCTGCCCCCTGAGATGCCTCTGCTGTATTAGGAGTAATGAGACATACATCTTTATAAAGATGGAAGTGCCCTACCTTTGGGTCAACAGACACAAATCTATCGAGGTTTTTTGAAGATGAAACGACCTCATCCATTAATGCTGATGATATTACCCCCTTTTTATAATCAGAAACTATGACGGCATCATGTACTTCAATAGCCTTTTTTAAATAACCTAAAAGATTATCGAGACTCCTGCCCTCGATCTTTTTCTTATCTTCTTTGTCAAACCTGACTATCTGCTGATTATGTGCAATAATACGCGTCTTAACAGAAGTCGGTCTTTTATCAGTAAATACCCCGTCAAAGCCGATATTTCGTGACTTAAGCAGTTCACATAGCATTTTTCCCGAAAAATCATTCCCAATGACACCGGCAACAGAAGCACTGCCCCCTAATGCAATAATATTATTTGCAACATTGGCAGCCCCGCCCATAAGAAATGACTCCCTTACAACCTCTACTACGGGCACTGGAGCCTCAGGAGATATCCTGTTGACCCTGCCGAATATGTAGCGGTCAAGTATGAGGTCGCCTATAATGAGAATCTTTTTATTTGTAAAATGTCTGATAATTTCAGAGAAGTTCATCGCAAAGAAAATAACCTACATAAAAAGGAAAAATCAAATAGAGCTGTTATCATTCTTCAAAATATAATTCACTGCATACGTTAAATCATTTGCAACGTAATCGGCATAAAGAGAATCCATCTGTTTGCCTGTCCTGACCAAGATCCCTTTTGCGCCCGCCGTCTTTGCCAGGAGCATGTCCGTGTCGGTATCACCAATAACAAATGAACCGCTCAGGTCAATCATATATTCTGCCCTTGCCTGATAAAGCAATCCCATCTCTGGCTTTCTGCACGAACAGTGTTCATCGGGATGATGCGGACAATAGAAGAAGTTATCAAAATGATATTTATCAATAAAGAATTTATTGACTTCCTGAACAAATGGCTCATCAATCAAACCTCTTGCAACCCCAGATTGATTGCTGATGCCGATAAGGTAAAAACCATTAGTTTTGAGTTTTTCAGCAGCTTGGATATCGGCAAAAACTCTGAAATCTTCCCAGCTTCTAAGATAATTCACTTCTTTGCATAGAGTCCCGTCTCTATCGAAAAAAACAGCTCTATTGCAGGGCAATATTTTTTTTACACCGTCACAGACGCCATCAGAAGTTATACTATACATGCATTTTATATAATCCAGATTGCATTTCCTTTTAAAGCAGGGACTACACTCTGCTTCACCCTTAAGGACAATGTTGCCCTTCTCTGGCGGCCCTGTTAGTTCAGGACAAGTAGAGCCGAAGATAGCTGCAACTGGAGTGCCTGCAGCATATGCAATATGCATAGGGCCTGAATCATTGGTAACAAGGGCATCGCACTCAGAGATTAAACCTATAAGCTGCCTCAATGATGTCCTGCCTGCCAGATTTATTAGTCTCGATTCTTCTTTTATCTCTCCGAGCTTATTCTGCGTCAATATCAGTATATCATGGGATATGTCTTTTTCATTTTCGCCGCCGAATATTACAACGCTTCCGTTCATATCCTTTATGAACCAATAAGAGACCTCAGAGAATCTCTCGGGCAGCCATCTTTTAGCAGAGCCAAAAGCTGCCCCCGGATTTATCCCCAAAATCGGTTTTTGTAAATTAGATAGTAATTTTCTTGCCTCAAGACGCTCATTTAGGGATTGAAAAATATAAGGCATTGAATATTCAGCCCTGATGCCGGCTTTTTTTAGAAGATTAAGATAATAGTCGATATGGTGAGCCTTTCTGTCATCGTCTTTAAACGGGATTCGGTGTGTGAGCATAAAACCCCTTTTGTCTCTACTGTAGCCGATTCTTTCTGGGATACCTGCAAGGAAGGCTAATAAAGCTGCATCAAAGGCGTTTTGAAGCAGATATGCCTTTGAAAAACTTTTTTTGCGAAGCATATTTGAGAGAGCTATTTTCCCAGCAATAGTTTTGAATTGGTTTTCATATATTATTATCTCATCAATATTTGGGTCTTTCTCAAATAGTGGCGCCACGGATGGCCTTAAGAGCTGGCAAATCATTGAATTCTTATAGGCAGCCCTTAATGACCTGATTGCCGGCATTGTCATGACAGCGTCTCCAATCCAGTTGAGACCTCTTATGAGTATTTTTTCAGCAGCTTCCTTCATCTATATAATTTAACATTTCACCGCTATGTTTAGTAACATTGCTGTATTTGTTCGATTATTGTCTTATAAGCTTATATTTAAAGCAAAAAATATTATCACCTGCGTAGAGCGATTCTTTCTTGTTATTCCCAGCAAAGCTAAAAACCTACTTGGTTCATGATAAGCTCTTTAAGTCAGGTTTATAACCTGAACCCATGATTTTTGCTAAACAACAATGCTTCTAATAATAGCACCTCTTTGATATTGCGTAATAAATGTTCAAGTTGCAAACTTGCACCCGCAAAGGGGGGGAGTTTTTGGGTTAAACAGACACTAAACAGTTTTTTTAAAATTTATCTTGACAATAATTATTTTTATATGATATTATTTATTAAATAATAATCGTTATAATTAGAACTATGAAAAAATTAAATAAAGAAATAATATTAAAGCAAACCCCGCAAAGGCTGGCGATTATCAATTTTTTAAAAGACAATAAGAACCATCCATCGGTTGAGGATGTATATAAGGCTATTTTGGTGCAATTTCCAACTATCTCATTGGCTACTGTTTATAATAATCTTGAGATGCTCAAAAATCTTGGCATGCTTAGGGAAATAACGATTGATCCGGAAAAGAAACATTTTGACCCTGATGTGACTCTGCACCATCATCTTATCTGCAATGAGTGTAAGCGAATTGTTGATATTGATCTAAAATTTGACCTTGAATTGCCTAACGATTGCAAGCATGATTTTGAGATAATCGGCAATCATATTGAGTTTTATGGAATTTGCCGGGATTGCAGGAATAAAAAATAAAAACTGAGGCTTTTGCAAAAGTCATACAATTATGATGCAGCCGCAAACTTTAGTTTGTGTGTTTTCAGTGCCTTACAAACGCAGGATACCAGAATAGGACTTTTGCAAGAGATTCCAACTAATCTTAATTTTATTATTTTAATTTAAGGAGGTAATAAAGATGGCTGTTTATGCGTGCAGCAAGTGCGGCGAAACAAAGGATACCAGATGCAAGCCAAAGAAATGCCCTAAATGCGGTGAGCAAGGCACAATGGAGAAAAAGTAACAGTAACAGACTAAATATTGCCTGTTTATAAACTTTAAATTCTCATGGTGAGCCTATCGAACCATGACATAAAACAGAGATTTACGCCGCCCTTCGAGAGGCTCAGGTTGACAAGAAAACAATTAAATTGCAAGGAGACAACTTATGGACGAAATTTGCTGTGGATTAAGGGTTGGACAGGAAGTCCCAAATTTTAAATTAGAAACATATGAACCATCAAAAGGCGATTTTGGTGATATCAGCCTTGAGGCGCAGAAAGAGAGCAAAAAGTGGACAATCTTATTTTTCTATCCTGCCGATTTCACTTTTGTATGCGCAACCGAGTTTGCAGCTTTAGCAGAGCAGTATGAAGATTTCAAAAACTTAGGCGCAGAGGTTATTACCCTAAGCACTGATACAAAATTTGCTCATCTTGCTTGGCAGAGGGAAGAAGGTATGCTCAAGAATGTCAAATACCCAATGGGAGCCGATCCAACAGGCAGGGTATCGAGGCTGTTCGGTGTGTATGATGAGGAGACAGGACTTGCCTTGAGAGGAACTTTTATTATTAGTCCTGATGGGAAACTCTTCAATTCGGAGGTCAATTTTTATAATATTGGCAGAAATGTTGATGAACTGATGAGAAAGTTTAAGGCAAACCTTTATGTTTCATCGCACCCTGAGGAGGCATGTCCGGCAAAATGGAAGGAAGAAGGTGATAAAACATTAAGTCCTTCTGCCACAATGGTAGGTAAGGTTTACGAAGCATACGAGGGCGCATACGGGGGCGAAGATGTCTAAGCCCTATAACAATAACAACAAAACAAGGGATACTTTTTGGGAGATTATATGAAACTTCAAATTGAAAAAATACCCGGAGGCTTCAGGATTGACAGGCTTGAGCTTAAAAACGGCAAGTGTGGTTGCACATCAATACTGCCTTGCTGCCATAGCTTTTCAAAGGTGAAAAAGAACGGCAACCAGTTAGTTTTTACTGCAAAGGCTGCAAATCCTAACACTAAGGATAATTTTAAATGGGGATATAAGGTCAAAAAGGGAGATTATATCGTAGAGGTTGAGTTTGAGGATGCAAGTGATAAGATTATTTTCTCTGGGTTCTATCCCCCGTCTTTAAAGGAATGGACAGATAAAGGCTGGGAGGTAATAAGCAGCGAAAGTGAGAAAGGAGATTACAATCTTTGGAGATGTGCAGTTTGCAAATGGCTCTATAAAGAAAAAGAGCAAGGCAAGGGGTTTGAAGACCTTCCTGCGGATTGGAAATGCCCTGTTTGCAAGACAGGCAAGGATTCTTTTGAGAATTTAGGATAAGGAGGTGAGGAATATGGCTAAAGTGGGACAGAAATACAAATGCAGCATATGCGATAACGAAATAGTTATTACAAATTCAGGCAAGGGAACTATTATGTGCTGTGGGAAGTTTATGGATCTCATAGGAGAAGGATTTGAATGTAAATAATGAGTTTGCTGATTAACAGATATTCCAATATTTTAAAAAATAATTATAAGGAGGTTATAAGTATGACGCAAGTAGGACAGAAATATAGATGTAATATATGCGGCAATGAAGGAGTTATTACAAAGGCAGGCGGAGGCGCTTTAGTATGCTGTAATGTGCATATGACCGCTATCGGTGAAGGGTTTGAATGTAAATAATTTAATCGCAGGAGGATTTGAATGACAGCAGTTGAGGTTAAAAAGGACATTTATTGGGTCGGGGCAATAGACTGGTCGGTCAGGGATTTTCATGGTTATGAGACCCCAAGGGGCACCACATACAATAACTATTTAATAATGGATGACGAAATAACCCTTATTGACACGGTAAAGGACGATTTTGCAGATGTAACAATAAAAAACATCAAAGGCATTGTTTCGCCTGAAAAAATTAAGCATATAGTCATAAATCACATAGAAAATGACCATGTGACGAGCATTGACAGAGTTATGGCATTAACCCCCAATGCAACAATTTATATCACAGAGAAAGGCAAAAAGGGGCTCGCAAGATTCTTTGATATCTCCAAATGGAACATGAAAATAGTCAAAACAGGAGATACATTAAAAATCGGCAAAAGAACCATGCTCTTTCTGGAAACCCCAATGCTCCATTGGCCTGATTCTATGATGACTTATGTTCAGCATGACAAACTTCTTTTTAGTCAGGATGCATTTGGACAGCACTTAGCTTCTGCTGTCAGATTCGACGATGAATTCATAACATGCGAATCTATGTATGAGCTTGATGATGCAGTGGTTGACTATTATGCCAATATCCTGATGCCTTTTGGCCAGCTTATAAAATCAAAAATAGCAGATGTGCAGAAACTTGGCATTGAGATTGATATGATAGCCCCAGATCATGGGATTATCTGGAGGGCAAATCCAAATAAAATATTGCAGATGTATTTGGATATGGCTAACGGCGGTGCAAAAGAGAGTGTCTCAATAATATACGATACCATGTGGCACAGCACTGAGCTTATGACAACTCCTATTATGCAAGGTATCAAAGACGAAGGTCTTGAGTGTAAGATTATTAAACTAAGGGCTACCCCAATGAGTATTGCTGTTAAGGAATTTTGGAAATCAAGGGGCACACTTTTCGGTTCGCCGACCATAAATAATGTTATGTTCCCAACCGTTGACCAGATCCTTTCGCACTTAGGCGGTCTTAGACCTAAAAATCGTATCGTCGGTGCCTTCGGCAGTTTTGGTTGGGGCGGCGGTGCAGTGAAAGGCGCTTATGAGGAATTCAAAAAAATGGGTCTCGAGATTTTCGAACCCGGACTGCAGATAAATTATAAGCCGTCCCTTGAGGATGAAACCAAATGCTATGACTTCGGCAGAGAGTTTGCCAAGAAAGTAAGGGAATACCATCAAAAATTCGGCTCTTAGTGCCCGTTTACCCGAATAATGCGATTTAGCACAGGATATTCAGCGGGTTCAAGTTTGTAAATTGAACCATTATTTCGATAAAAATTATGGAGCAGGTTGCAAACCTGCTCCCGCACCGATTATCTCAATGAGAGTTTATAAACAGACACTAAATAACAAAATGCCAAAGGCTGCAAGATCTGGTATTTCATAACATGATGGTAAAAAATACACATCATGGTGAATAAAATACACAAATAAGATAAGGTGTACTTGTCAAGACTTGATCTGACAAATCCCTTTGTCATTACTCTACT
>JBBIKS010000037.1:0-22918 GCA_037445375.1 Nitrospirota bacterium
CACGCCTCGTGAAATAGTTGATTATATGGTTACCGAATCCCTTGTTGCGTATCTGACCAATTCCCCTTCTAAGAAGGGGTGTCAGGAATTCCCCTCTGAAAGAGGGGTGGACGCTGGCAGCGGACGGGGTGTTTCTGACGGGGTAGTTAAATGGTATGAACTCCCTTACAATCCAAAACTAAAAGAAAGGGCATGCGAACTTCGTAAAGCAGGTAATTTATCTGAAGTCCTTTTCTGGGAACAAGTAAAAAGCAAAAAATTTTTGGGATTAGATTTTGATAGACAAAAAATTATAGGTGATTACATAGTTGATTTTTATTGTAAAGATATTGGTTTAATTATTGAAATAGACGGTAGTTCTCATAATGATAAAATTGAGTATGATATTAAACGGGATAAATTCTTTGAAAGTCTTGGTCTGAAAGTTATACATATTCTTGACAAAGATATAAAAATAAACATTGAAGGTGTGATGCAGTTTTTGGAGGAAGAAGTAAATAATATGAGAGGGGAACACCCCGCTCCTTTGGAGCACACCTCTATAAGAGGACAACACCCCGTCCCTTTGGGACACCCCTCTATGAGAGGGGAAACACACCCCTCATTCCCCTCTGAAAGAGGGGTGGACGCTGGCAGCGGACGGGGTGTTTCTGACGGGGGTGTGGGGCAAAGGCTCCGCCAGCTTCTTTCCTATTCAGACGAAATACCTGAATTTCCCGATGATGAGAAGCAAAAAATCATCTCTGCAATAGACGACATCAAAATACTTGACCCTGCCTGCGGCTCAGGCGCATTTCCAATGGGCATACTCCACAAACTCGTCTATGCCCTCCAGAAATTAGACCCCGATAATAAACACTGGCATGAACTTCAGTATCAAAAGGCATTAAAGGAGACTGAAGAGACTTTTAAATTAGGCGATAAAAACCAGAGACAGGAGAGGCTTAAAGAGATAAACGAGGCGTTTGACGAAGGCATAAACTATCCTGACTATGCCCGTAAGCTGTATCTGATAGAAAACTGCATATACGGAGTTGACATCCAGCCCATAGCCATTCAGATAAGCAAACTCAGATTTTTTATCTCCCTTGTCCTTGACCAAAAAGTTGACAGGATAAAGGAAAACCTCGGCATAAGGGCGCTTCCGAACCTTGAGACAAAATTCGTAGCGGCAAATACATTGATAGGACTTGAAATGCCAACTGAAGATTTATTTTCAGGAAATGACCCTATAAAACTGTTGCAAAATAAATTAGAGAATGTCAGACATTTGTACTTCAGCGCAAAAAAAAGAAGCGAAAAGATAGAATATCAAAACAAAGATAAACAACTCAGAAAAGAACTTGCAGAAAAAGTTAAAGAATATTTAACTGATAAAAAACAAGATGAAATAAACCAAATTAAAAAATCAATAAAGGAAGAAGAGTTAAAATTACAGAAAGTTACTCAGGAGCCGGAAGATATTGCAATAATTGAACAGACAACTTTGTTGGAAGAGATAAACCAAATAAAAATTGATAAAAAGAAAAAAATCAAAGAGATAAAATCTAATCTTAACGAGCACGAAAAGAAATTAAGAAGTATTCAAAAGCAGGTTGAAGGTGATTTTGTTATTAAAATCGCAGAAAAAATTGCAGCCTTTGACCTCTATGACCAGAACGCATCAGCGGATTTTTTTGATCCGGAATGGATGTTCGGGATAAAGAATCCCTCACCCCACGCGGGAGAGGGTAAGGGTAAGGGTGAGGAAGGATTTGATGTTGTGATAGGCAATCCGCCGTATGGAGCTGATTATCCGATAGAGCATAAAAAATATTTTCAGGCGCATTACGAGTCAGCAAAGACAATCTCCGGGAAACAAAAAGGCTCTCTTGACACATTTTCGCTTTTTATAGACAAGGGCTTAATCCTTGCAAATAATCAGTCCGTGCTTTCTTACATAGTCCCGATGGCGATTGCCTCAAGCGAGGCTATGACATCTCTCCATAACATGATATTCAGGATGTGCGATACTATTTATGTTTCTACTTATTCAGACCGCCCTAATAAGATATTTGACAGTGCCGAGCAGAGTGTTGCAATTATTATCTGTCAAAAAAATAACAGACCAATTAAAAACCTCTTTACAACAAAGGTTAATAAAAGATATGAAAATACGAGCGTCCAAGAAGTAATTGACAACCTGCACTACATCAACAGTCTTCCTTTTGTTAAATATGGACGCATTCCAAAGGTTGGCTCTGATATTGAGCTGTCAATTCTTCAGAAGATTTATAAGTCAAAGACAACTCTTGCTGATTTATATGATACAAACGGCAAACCTGTTTATTACAGAAGCTCTGGCGGGCGTTATTATAAGATAGTTACTAACTTTACAACTGGTTCAACAAAAGAAAAATCTATTTTGGTAAAGTCAGAATACAGAGATTTAATCGCAGCTATCCTAAGCAGTAATCTGTATTTCTGGTTTTATCATATTTACTCAAACAACCTTGATTTAAAATCTTACGAACTGGCAATATTCCCAATAGCAATTGAATCCTTTAGTAAAAAAGACATCAGCAATATTGAAGCTCTTTATGAAATGTATTTAAAAGACCTCCATAAAAATTCAAAAGTAAAGAAAGTCAGCTATGCCCATGTGTCTGAATATCGCGAGTATTACGCAAGATATTCAAAGAGCATAATTGACGAAATAGATTTAGCAATAAAAGATGCCTACGGCTTAACTGATGAGGAGATTCAATTCATAATCAATTACGATTTGAAATTTAGAACTGATAATGAGGAGGAATAAACAAATGTTGATTCTCGTTGACCAAATCCTCGCCGCCAAAAAGCAACACACCCCTCAATCCCCTCTATCAAGAGGGGAATTTAAAGATGCTGACACCTCTGCCCTTGAGAGGCAGATTGATGAGATGGTATATGAACTATACGGTTTGACAGATGATGAGATTAAGATTGTGGAGGGGACAGGGTAAAATAACTAAAGGAGGTGCAAACATGAAAGTGGCTGACTTAACTACAGATGAGCTTAAAGAATTGATAGGTAAAACCATTGAGGAAAAATTCAGAGAACTCATTGACCCGGACTTCGGTCTTGAGCTAAGAGAAGATTTTGTTCAAGCCCCGAAAGCAGGTGCAACCGAGATTGAAAAAATTGGCATAGAGGCAGCATACCGTGCCACGGAGAAAGAGTTTTAGATTTTTATGCCCTTAACTGACCTTTCGTTTTGTCCAGTATATGCTCTACGAGTGACTTATGCAAGATGTCCACATCCTCATCTTTTAATGTTCTGTCAGATGTGCGGTATCTGACATTAAAAGCTATACTTTTTCTGCCTTCAGGAATATTGTCTCCTTGATATACATCGAAAATATAGGCATCCTCTAACAAATCAGATGGGTAGTCCGTTACCATATTTTTTATTAATGAGGACTCTAACGAAGAATCTACGATTATTGCTGTATCCCTTTCAATATAGGGGTATCTGGATATCGGCTTATATAAGATACTACTGGCTGAGTGGGTAATCAGCAAGTCTAAGTTTAGCTCTAAGACGGCAATCTGAGGCTTATGCGCCTTAATATCGAGTCTGCTTATTACAGAAGGAGCAAGCATACCAATAAATCCTGCCTTCGATTCGGAAATATATAAATCGGCTGATTGACCGGGATGCAGAAATTGCTCAGAAGATCTGACAAAAGAGTAGTCATTTATCTTAAGACTTTTAAGCATTGCCTCAATAAGCCCTTTCATCAAATAGAAGTCATGTGTGTCATCTTTATAAAGATTTTTTGTCTTTTCCCTATAACAAGCGGCTGCTAAATGCGTTTTTTCATCGGGCAGTTTTGAGTCTTTTGAATCGGGATAAGCATTTGTAGTATCTTTTTGAATATAAACCCTTGATATCTCAAATAACCGCAAATCCCTGTTACCGTGGGCTAAATTGTACTGAATGTTTTTTATCAATGAAGGCGACAAGGTCGTGCGCATATATGAATCCTCAACTCTCAGAGGATTCATTATTTTGACTGACCTTCTTCTCTCATCACCATCTTCTATCTTGAGTATGTCGAGGTCTTCTACGCCCATGAAGCTGAAATTGACAACCTCGTTGAAGCCTTTTTTCAAACAGGACGCCCTTATTGCTTCTTTAAAATTATTTTTGGCAACTATCAGCCTGTCCTGAGTATTATCAAACCCGATTGACGCCTTTGGCAGTTCAGCCGGTATTTTATCATAACCATATAGCCTTGCTATTTCTTCAATAAGGTCTATTTCTCTTTGAATATCCCCCCTGAATGCCGGAGGCTTAACATTGAGAAATTCTGGATTCTGGTGCAATTCAAAACCAAGACCATTAAGGCAATCTTCTATTTCGTCTGGTGATAGATTTAACCCAAGAACTGAATTGACCTTTATATATCGGAGAACAATATTATTAGGACTATATAATTTGGGATACATATCAATCTTGCCGCAAATTTGTCCGCCGGCAAGTTCCTTCATAAGAAAAGCAGTCCTCTCAAGGGCTTTTTTGAGCATCCTTATGTCAGCACCCCTTTCAAATCTATAAGATGATTCGGTTTTCAATCCGAGTGATTTAGATGTCTTGCGAATTGAAACAGGGTTAAAATATGCACTCTCAATAAAGATATTCTCAGTCCCACTTTTCACCTCGGTATCCAGACCGCCCATAACGCCTGCTATAGCTATGGGTTCTTCGGCATCCCAAATCAACAGGGAATTAGACGGAATTTCTCTTTCAACGCCATCGAGCGTCTTAGTTTTAAGAATAGTTCCTTTCCCTCTTACTGTCTCAGGGGTGCCGACTCTGATCCGATTGCCCTTTAGTGTCTTGAGGTCAAATGCATGCAAGGGATGACCGAGCTCGAGTAGCACATAATTAGTTATATCTACAATATTGTTAATTGCCCTTATGCCGCATTTTTCGAGCCTTTTTTTCATCCATTCAGGCGATGAGGCAATTCTAACTTTTTTTACAATTCTTCCTGCATAACGATTGCATAAATCGGGGTCAAGTATGTCTATATTGAAGTCAAGCTCCCCTGTCTCTGCGGAGAAGCCATGTTCTGGAAATTTAATAGGAGTCTTATAGTAGGCGGATAGTTCTCTTGCAATCCCGAAGATGCTTAGACAATCAGGTCTGTTAGGGGTTACATTGACTTCAAAAACAACATCATCCTCAAATTTTTCAATGGCTTCAACCTCATGCCCAATTACTGTGAGAATTTCAGCCAAATTATCGGCAGAGGCTTCAATATTTATGTATTCCTTTAACCACTCTAAGGGGATTCGCATTAAAATTGCCTCAAAAATCTGATGTCATTTTCAAAAAAGAGTCTGATATCATCAATCTGATACTTGAGCATAGCAATTCGCTCTATTCCCATCCCAAAGGCAAAGCCATTATATTTTTCAGTGTCATATCCAACATTCTCTAAGACAACAGGATGCACCATGCCCGCACCAAGTATCTCAAGCCATCCTGAATTCTTACAAACCCGGCAACCGACGCTATTGCACAGAATACAACCCATATCTACTTCTGCAGATGGCTCGGTAAAAGGGAAAAAGCTAGGTCTGAACCTGACGGGGATTTCATGCCCAAACATTAGGTGTATGAAGGTAACTAATATGCCTTTTAGATTGCTGAAAGTAATGTTCTCATCTATCATTAACCCTTCTATCTGATGAAACATTGGAGTATGTGATATATCTGCATCACACCTGTAAACCTTGCCTGGGGCGATAAACCTTACCGGAGGTTTTCTTTTTACCATTCCCCTTATCTGCACGGGCGATGTATGAGTTCTCAATACAATATCTTCGGATACATAAAAAGTATCCTGCATATCTCGTGCAGGATGTTCTTTAGGTATATTTAATGCTTCAAAGTTATAATAATCCAGCTCAACCTCCGGACCTTCTTCAACACTGAATCCCATCCTTACAAAAATATCAACAACCTCCGAAAGAATCTTGTTTAAGGGATGTTCAGAGCCAAAAGGGGTATATTTCCCGGGAAGGGTGATATCAATATACTCAGATAATAACTGATTTCTTAATTCAGCATCCCTGAGGGTAAATTCCTTTGAGACAATCTCATTTTCAATCAATAGCTTGATATCATTTATAAGCTTCCCGACAATAGGACGTTCAGAGATTGAGAGCGAAGACAGGGATTTTAACTGAGCAGTTATAATCCCTTTTCTTCCGAGATATTTGACTTTCAGATTGTTTAGTTCCTGTAGATTCTGGGTAGAGCTTAAGTCTTCAGAGAATTTTTCTTTTATTTCTTCAAGCATAAATAATGTTTATTTCACAGATTGTTCCTGATTTTTTGCCTCATGCGCTAATTTTGCAAAGGCAGCGGGATCATTATATGCCAAGTCAGCAAGAGCTTTTCTATTCAGATTTACATTATTCTTTTTTAGCCTGTCCATAAAAATACTGTAAGTTAAACCTAAGGATCTCACAGCAGCGTTAATCCTCGCAATCCACAAAGCCCGGAACTCGCGTTTTTTGAGTTTTCTGTCTTTGTATGCAGATAGAAGCGCTTTATCAGCGACCTGTGCGGCAACCTTATACAAACGGCTGCGCCCGCCATATTGACCCTTTACTTTATCAAGAACCTTCTTGTGATATCTCCTTGTCTTAAAACCACCTTTTGCCCTCGGCATTTCTCCTCCTTCTATATAAAAAATTTAAAATCATATTGTTTAAATTTCACAGAATATAAAGTTTAATAGATTCATATAAGAAGCGTCAAGTTGCTGCCGAAAAATTAGAGACTTGTTACATGATTTTGCACAACAGAGAATTGTTGGGTTAACTCAATTAATCGGCGATAATAATATGTTTGTTTTTCAAAAACCCCGCTTTTCTTTACAATTTTGCAAACAAACTGATATTATTAAAATCTGAATTGAGCAATTCTTTTTCTCATATTGCGGTTCTGGTGCTTGCACAATCACTGATACAGGTGTGAATACGCGCAGCCATGCAAGCAGAAGTTACATATCTTGTGGCTGACTTTTCTATTAAAAAGTTCACTCAATTTAAGGGGTGGTGAATTATTGGAGAGGTGGCCGAGCCGGTCGAAGGCAGCCGCCTGCTAAGCGGTTGTGGGGGTAAAACTCCACCCAGGGTTCGAATCCCTGCCTCTCCGCCAGTTTGCCGCTCTGATGCTATGGAGGCATTTTTGAAGAGATATTTTTTAACAATCTTCATCTTTTTTTGTATAATTATTTTCTATGGTTGTGAGAAAAAACAAGAACCTACTCCAACCAAGACACAGCCATTCTCTCCTGTTCAGACGCCTTTACAGACTCCAATGGCTAAACCGGAGGAAAAACCTCGCTCGCCGCACAGCAATGTGACTCCCAAAAATGAGAGAAAGATTATCGTTCCGCCTGAAGTGAAAAACAGTTGGTCTTCTGTAAAGCTATTGTTTGAAGATAGAAGCTCAAAGAAAAAGGTTGAATATACTGTAAAGCTCGGCTCAGAACTGAACATTTCAGGCACAGACCTTAAGATAGTCTGCAATGAATTTCTTCCTGATTTTAAAATGGAGCAAGATGTTATAACATCTAAAAGCAATGAGCCGAATAATCCTGCTGTTAAGGTGATTATATCGGAAAAGGGCAGAATCATTTTCAGCGGTTGGCTTTATGGCAAATACCCTGATATTCATGGGCTTGAGCATCAAAGATATGTCATAATTCTAAAAGAAGGCATGAGGAGTTAGTCAACCAGTGTCTTTTTACATTAAGCTTGAAAAAACGCCCGACAGCCCAGAGGAGAGAAGAAAACTTCTTGCTAAACATTTTGAAGATGAGATATATTTTGACAGCCTCCAACTCTCATATATTCAAAAAAAGGTAATCCAATACCTTCTCCACAGTAAAGGCTATCGCCTTGAAAATATTCTGGTTAATAAGGTTTTTTCGATAAGATTAAAAGATTTTGATTTTAACGCTTCTGCTGATATGATTCTTACAATCAATGATAAGAACTTCCTTTTTGTTAAATGTGTTGCAAATTCAATGGATTCATGGGAGAGATTTGCAATTGCCTTTTGCAGGGCTATAGATTCATATCGGATTCCTCATGCTTTGATAACAGACGGAGAAGCCGTCAGGCTTATTAATATTCTAAATGGCTCAACTACTGAGGGAGGTCTTGAATTAATCCCGGCAAGGGATGAAGCTGAGAGGATTCTTCAAGACATAGTCTTTGACTCATGTCCTGAAGAAAGAAAAGAAATGGAAAAAAGGATAATTTTTGCTTTTGAGGGCATTAAATGTCCTCTTAATAACGACCTGTGAGATGTTTTTCAGGATTCCCAGATGCTGAATTGCTCAATTAATCGGATTCCAGAGTAATAGCAACAATGCTCGTTATCGAGATCGTTAATAAATGAACGTTCCTTGCCGTCGTCAAATATTACTCTTACAAAACAAAATCCCCCTGGAAGGTCGGAGTGTTTTTCTTCGATTACCTCGCCAAATCCCCAAGAAAAATATTTGCGGTGGCTGACCTTGTCTCCAATTCTTAGATAAATTCTTTTGTCCGTCATAATTAAACACATAATTATTAACGCAATAGTTAGGCAATACTAACCACAGTTTGCACATCTTATTATTAAAATTGTAACAAATAACCTTCAAAAAACAAAAAACATCTCATGAAAACAAGACAGACAACTAACTATAAAGATAGGAAATGTAATAAGCAACACACTTTGAGGGTAAAAGGGAAATTAGAAGATTCTTGACCCGAAAGATGCAATCAGATTTTTATATATCAGACATAATTTAGTCTTAGTGAAAAAATAGTTTTTGATACTTATCACTGAGACTGAGACTGACACTATGTTAGTTTTTCGAGCATCCATGCCTGCTCTTTTAGAATTAAACGCGTTTTTGGGTTAAATGATTTGAAAGCTCTGGGGACGAGCGTTTCACTCGTCCCCATGAGATATGTTTTTATTTTTTAAGCGGTGGTGTCGGAATATCTGAACTGTGACAGCTCATACAGTTCTGCTGCGAGGAGATACCGAAGCTGCTTATCGGAGTCCATGTTGCCTTTGATTCATATTTGCGGTCCTTCCACGCATTTAGAAGCACTACAGTTTGATATGCAACGCTTGCTGTAACCCTTGCACAGCGGTCCCTTCTCTCCGGGCTGCTGATATGGTATCCAGATGCTTTCATCCATCTGCCGACAGATGCGTGGCAAAGAGGTGACTCTGCCACGGTTTTGACGATTTCTGTTTTTACCTTCGGATCTTTAGGGGTGTAAACCGGCATCGCTATTTCCGAATACCATTCTAACATTTCATCGGCAATTTCATGACCCTCATCTATTCCGGCACTTCTGGGACCTATGATTACATTACTGACCAGACTTGCGCCTGCAGTTGAACCGCAAATAGTTCCCCATCCTACATTGCCGCCCTCAAGATAAATAAATGCGTCTATTGGGAAGTAAGTATAAGGCTTTCCAACCTTTTTCCTCAATTGGGTGAATATGCTGCTTATAACGGCACCTCCGCAGAATATCCTGTACCATTCGTTGTAAGCTAATTCTGCGGTTTTTTCGGGATCCAGTTTTACATACGGCCAGGGCCATTTTTCAGTAGATCCGCCTTTAGCCTCTGCGCTTGATGTAAGACCGCCTAATTGTGCAAATGCAGTGCCCATTGCAAATATACCTGCCCCTGCAAAAAGCTCTCTCCTTGTTATGTTGCTCTTTTCAGACATTTTATCCTCTTAATTTAATAGTGAAGTATTTCCTGTAAAACAGGCTTCTTAATTAGAGTCTGTGAGTTCAACTAATATCCAGTCGATGAATGATCATACAGCTGGCTTTTATCATGCTTGATATAACCGTGATAAATTCCCTCCAAGATTTGTCAAACAACGCAAATGCGGTCAACTACAGCCTGAAATATTAATGCAAGGCACCCTATCTATCAAAAAGTAAGAATTTTGCAAGATCACTATTTTAATCACACAGTTAATATTAGAACCAACTTGCATAATCAAATCTAAATTTAAATAATAGAATAAAAATATTCAATAAGTTAAATAGATAATTACTATTAAAATTAAATAATAGAATAGAAATATTCAATAAGTTAAATAGATAATTACTATTAAAAAACAGGATTATAGTTTTGCATTAAATCAAATTACGCAGAAATTTAATGGCGGGCAGTTCTAAACAAGAAGAACCTTACCAGACTGTAAAAAGTCTTTTTATATTAGATATCTCGTCATCTATTTTTTGTGCCTCTTTGAATTGAAACTCACTACAGGTCTTTATGCTGATACTTCCGTCGGGCATTTCTTTCAGTCCGACAGCTCCGTCAATATCTGTTCTTAAAACACGCGACCCCCTGAGCATCCAAAGGGTTTCGTGATGCGGGTGTCCATGAGGATTTCTTCGTCCTGCACTGATTATAGCTATTTCAGGAGAGACCATACGATAGAAGATTTCATGCCCTGAGGATTTGCTCCCGTGATGCGGGACTTTTAAGACGTTGCTTTTAAGGTGTTGCTCCATGCTTGATAAGTCTTCTTGAGCTTCAATTTCTATATCCCCAGAAAAAAGAAATTTATTTCCATTGCTGGTGATGCTTAATACCAATGAGAAATTATTTTCCTCACCTTTTGTTTTATTGGTATAAAATTCATCATACGGGTGAAGGACATTTATTTTATAACCATTTCCGCTTATCGTATCACCTCTTGCGAGTTTTCGATATTTAAATGCTTGCTCAGGCATCTTGAAGCTGTCCTCAAAACCGCTGACCCATATCTCGCCGACCTTAAAATTGTTAAGCAAATATCCAATACCGCCTGCGTGATCTGATTGCATATGCGATATTGCAATTGCATCAATGCTTTTCACACCCCTGTACCTCAGATATTCACTCGCCTGATAGCCCGTTTTGCCAGTGTCTATAACTATTATCCGATTGTCTGAAAGCTCAACCACAGATGAATCCCCCTGTCCGACATCCAGAAAGGTAACCGCCAATCCTTTGGTTTCAATGAGCTTGAACCCGAAATATATAAGTATCGGCAATATTGCAATTAATATAGCAACTGCGTATGACAATACCAAGCCTTTCCTCTCTTTTTTATCATTATAATGGTTAGTTATCAAAAAAATTAGAAGTCCTATATAAAAAGCAATAATCAATATTAATGGGAATGCCGGTATCTTGATATCTATGTAATTCCAGCCCGCGATATCCCCAATCAAGCCGAGAATGAAAAGGGTGAACTTGTCTATTAAAGATATTAAAGGAAAAATGTCAAAGACAAGATAAATCAGGGATGATATGAGTGTAAATGGAAGAATAAGGAATCCAATCAAAGGGGTTATCAAAAGATTTGTAAGAGGCGATACCAATGAAAAATAATGAAAATGATAGGCTACAAGAGGCGCTGTCCCTGCGCTTGCTGCAAGTGATATGAGTAGTGAATGTTTAAGATTCATTAAAACAAATGCAACAGAGTCTGAGAAAAGATTTTTGCGTTCCTTTACCTTATGCATATCGTCATGCCATTGCTCATTCCTTATTCTTTCAGCGATTATACCTATGCACAAGACCGCAATGAACGAGAGCTGGGCTGAAAGATCTGTAACAGCAGTTGGCTCTATCAAAAGCACAATAAAAGCTGCAATCACGAGTGTATTGAGCCAAAATCCCTTTCTTCCAATCAATAGTCCTGCAAGGAAAAAGGCTATCATTATAAAAGCCCTTATGGTTGGTATGCTCATGGATGAAATGCCGAGATAGAACACAAGAAACGGAGCCGTCATAATCCCAGCAATCTGTGAAGGCGTGACATAAATGGTGAGTTTTGATAATAATTTATAGGGCAAATATAAAAAGATTATTCTAAAACAACTAAAAAGAATAATAAATAATAGGCCGAAATGCGAGCCTGAGATGCTCAGTATGTGAGCAAGACCAGTTACATTGAAGGCATTTTTGGTCTCACTTGTCAGGAATGCACGTTCTCCTGTGATAATTGAGAGCAGAAAGGCAGATGATGCATCAGAAAAAGAGCTTTTTATGAAATCGTTGAGACGCAACCTCGTTTTTTCAAAAAAGTCAGGAACATATTTCCCCATTTCTTCTGATGACAAGACATATAAGGCAGGTAAATTATTATTGGAGCTTGGGTTGAGAGAATATCCATCCCTCGAAAAACGTCCCCTAAAATAGTAAACCTTGTCCTTATCGAGTCCTGTTTCATTTATGGCGCGTAGTTCTTTGAGTGGTAATTTCTCTCCATCAACCGTTGAGGCATTGATAACCTGTATATTCTGCAAAAAGACTGCGCCTCTATAAATAGACGATGATATCTTTTCTGATTTTATGATTCCCCTTACCTCTATCGTGCTGCCAGCAAGTTCAGACGGGGATGGCGGAGAAATATATGAGAGTTTTGCATAAAAAAAACCGGTTGCGGAAAGAATTATAATAAAAACTATGCTGAATAATTTTAATGAGGCAGATTTATATTTATGAAGGGATATTAGAAGTAATAGGCAAACGGATACTATTAAGCCTGTATAAGGAAAGAATTTTGAGAAATAAAAAAGGGCGGCACCATAAATGAAATAAAGGAGAATATCCATAATTCATGCACTATCTTTGCCCCAACTCTTGTAAATTGCTCTGGCTATATTTTCGGCTATTGATTTTGCCATTTCATATTCATTTGACTCAACCATGACCCGTATCTTTGGCTCTGTTCCTGAGGGTCTTACCAGAATTCTGCCTTTATCATGCAAACTTTTCTGCCCTTTCTCGATTGCCTTCATTATCTCAGGCACTTGCTCTATATCATCCCTTTTTGAGACTGGAACATTCAACAGCACCTGCGGATAAAGCTGAATGTCTTTTGCAAGCTCTGAGATTGCCTTATTTGTCTTTTTCATAAGATACAGAACCTGTAATGCAGTGATTGGCCCGTCTCCTGTAGTGTTATAATCAAAAAATATTATATGCCCTGATTGTTCACCGCCAAGATTGTATCCACCTTTTATCATCTCTTCTACAACATAACGGTCGCCGACTTTTGAACGTATGAGCTTAATTCCATGAAAGTTCAGGTATTCTTCTATGCCTGAATTGGTCATAATTGTGGCGACAACGGTATCGCCTTTAAGCCTACCTTCTGATTTAAGTTCATTCGCCCAGATTGCAAGCACTATATCGCCGTCTATTATATTGCCTTTTTCATCAACAAAGAGCGTTCTATCAGCATCACCATCATGTGCTATTCCTATAAGGGCTTTCGATTCAAATACAACCCTTCTGATGCAGTCCAAATGTGTTGAACCGCAATTGTCGTTTATATTTATCCCATCAGGATTGTCATTTATCGAAATGACTTCAGCGCCAAGTTCTTTTAATAATGCCGGCGTTATTTTATAGGCTGAACCGTTAGCCGTATCAACAACAACCTTGATTCCTTCCAAACTGAACCCTCTGGGTATCGTTGATTTAACATACTCTATATATCTCCCGACTGCGTCATCGAGCCTGAAAGCCTTCCCGAGTTTATTATCGCTTGGCCTCTCTGAGGGGAAGTCTTTAGCCGAGACAAGTCTTTCTATTTCCTTCTCGATATTATCTGATAACTTAAGCCCGTCAGAGGAGAATATCTTAATTCCGTTATCCTGAAAAGGATTATGGGAAGCTGAAATCACAATTCCTGCATCGAGCCTTAGCGACCTCGTCAAAAATGCAATTGCAGGTGTAGGCATAGGACCAACAAGTGTAACATTCATACCCATAGAACATATTCCTGCAGTAAGTGCGCTCTCTAATAGATAACCTGAGAGCCTTGTGTCTTTGCCGATTAAAACCATATTTCTATGATTAGAATTTTTAAGGATTTCAGCGACTGCCATACCTGTTTTAAGAACAATCTCAGGGGTCATTGGGATACTGTTAACCTTGCCTCTAACACCATCTGTTCCGAAAAGTCTCATTTCTTGCTCCTCGAAATATTTATGATAACATTGACCTCTGGAGGTTCTATTCTTACATTTCTTCCATTTGGATTGAGTTTTGCATTTATTGATATTTCAGAATCAAGACCTGCAATCTCAATTGGCTCAGTCCTTATAAGTCTTATTTTTGATATCTCCATTTTTGAGCCTTCTATGACAACAGAGGAAGGTTGAACCTTTATGGAACTGACAGTATATCCTTTCTCAGGAGAACCAACTACAAAGGCTTTTACTGGCAAAGTCCTAGATATGGATTCATCAAGGGTTATTTTTACAAAATTTGGTTCTATTCTTAAAACCTTTACCGACTTGGGAATGGCTGTATTTTCCTTGTCAAAATAGTGGGTTATCTCGCCCTGTTTTGCATTTGCGAGATCAACAATTACTCTCAATTCATACGGACCTAAATTCTTGATAATCCTCTCATGACCTCTGATATTTAAATTAACTTTTTTTATGTTTTGCTTTAAAATCTCAAGCCCTTTGGGTATATTTTTAAATTCCAGCGATGCCTCTACGACTGTTTCAGACTGCCCTCTATATGTCACAAAGAACCATAGTGAAAGAGAAGTCAATAGCGCAATAATAACGAGCCAGATATTTTCAAGCATCCTTTGTTGGAATTTTTTTCTCTGTATCAAGAAGACCTCTCCTTTTTTGGCTTTGTAAACAAGTCTGTAAGCTTGTCTCTCAGAGAACCTACATCGAAATGTGCCTCGAGCTTGCCGTCAACCCCGATTGAAATCATGCCAGTTTCTTCTGATACCACTACTGCAACTGCATCCGTTTCTTCTGTAATGCCCAGTCCTGCCCTGTGGCGGGTGCCATAAGACTTGCTTAATTCGACTTCAAGGGAGATTGGTAAAAAACAGCCGGCAGCCATAACCCTGTTGCCTCTGATCACAACCGCACCATCATGAATAGGGGAAGTAGGATGAAAAATGCTTAAAAGCAATTCCTTTGAAACCTTCGCATCTAATGGTACCCCTATTTCAACATAATCTTTGAGACTTACTTCTCTCTCTATAACGATAAGGGCGCCCACTTTCTTATTTGAAAGAGATACGGTAGCCCTTATAATCTCTTCCAGTGATTTCAATTCTTCTGCAGAAGTAAGGCTATGCAAGATGGATGTCTCACCCATCTGAGCGAGAGCCCTTCGTATTTCAGGCTGAAAAAGGACAATTACTGCGATAACTACCTGCCCCCAAAAGCTTGATATCATCCAGTCAAGCGTATAAAGCTCGAGGTATTTCGAAAAAAATGATACCACAAGCAGCACCCCAAGGCCTAAGAGCATCTTAGCAGCCTTTGTGCCTTTTATAATAAGGAGGATTCTGTAAAGGATGATTGATACCAAAATAATATCAACGGCATCCTGCCACCTTAATTGATCGATAAGTTCAAACAAGCAGCACTCCCTTTGAGTTTAAGAGATCAAATCTTTATTCACCTTAACATTCAGTTTTAGCTTCATGCTTTCAATATAAGATTTTATAGCTTTATCCCTTTTTTGAGAAATAAGTATTTGTCTCATCTCATTCAATTTTTTCTCATCCCGAGATAAATTCCCAATATCATAAATACTTACATCAACAGAAGACCAGATGAGCATTTTCATCTTTTGTATTGTCAATTGTTGACGAACTGAATTTTCAAAAAACTCTGGAGTCAATCTGTTTAGCTGGAGCGTCTTTAGATAAACGTCTTTTTTGAATACTCCATCTCTGATAAATCTTTGATCAGTTGTTATCGCCTCCTGCAGTTCCTCATCTGTCACCTTCAATCCAGCCTCGCGAGCCGAAGCAAGAAGCACCCTTTCCTCAATCAGACCATTTAAAACCGTTTCTTTAAGCTTGAGACTATCTTCTATCTCTTGTGTGAATTGCCCCTTATATATCTGCCTGTAGAAATCCCTCGCCCTTTCGTAAGTTCTCCAATATTCTTCAGCAGATATCTTCTCCTTTCCAATCTCTACAACAGTAATCTCAGTCGGCTTACCGAGAGGTCCCACTCCCCAGAAGATAAAAGAGAGAATTACGATAAAGAAAAGGACATAAAAATATTTTGCATGTTTCCTCATTGTTTTTAACATGCTTAATACCTCCTATTAAAATAATCTTCCAGAATTTTCTTATGATCAAAGGCTATATTATCAGGCAGATTGTCTTTGTTAAATAGACCTGTCTCTGCTGCGTCATCTCCTGCGGCAAGGTAGCCTTCTGCCCTTGCGATATAAACAGTCGTTATAGTGTGAAAACGGGGATCCCTTTGAGGCTCAGAATAGGTATGAAACTGGCGGATGAGATTTATATCAAGCCCAGTTTCTTCCTTTGCCTCCCTAATCGCTGATTTCTCTAGGCTCTCTCCATAATCAACAAACCCACCGGGAAGCGCCCATCCAAAAGGAGGGTTTTTTCTTTTAATTAAAATTATCCCGCCTTTATATTCTATTATAATATCAACAGTTGGAAAAGGGTTTTTATATGTCATGATAATTAAATTACTATATTAACAAGCCTGCCCTTCACTACCACAATCTTTTTTATTTTTTTATCTCCTATGATTTCAGAGATTTTGGGATCATTCTGAGCCTTCTGTTTTACTTCATCATCAGACAACCCTGCTGGAATAAGAATCTTCGCTCTTAATTTACCATTTACCTGAACAACAAGTTCAATTTCTTCATCTCTTGCAAGATTTTCATCCCATTCAGGCCAGTCATGTTCAAAAACACTGTTTTTTTCTCCTATGGATTCCCACAGTTCTTCAGCAATGTGAGGAGCAAATGGAGCAATCATTTGAAGGGTCTTTTTAATCGCAAGAAGCAAAACTGCCTTATCCTCATCTGTTTTTGCTTCAAATGAAGACATCTCATTTGAGAGTTCCATAAGGGCTGCAATAGCTGTATTAAAATGATATTCTTTTTCGATATCGTTCGTTACCTTTTTAATAGTCTGATGAGTCTTTCGTAAAAGTATAACGGTGTGATAGTTCGGCAGTTCACTCGTTTCTGTCGCACTGTCGCACTGCCGCACTGCTGCAATATATTTATACACTATTGTCCACAGCTTATTTAAAAACCTGTAAGCTCCTTCTACGCCTTTGTCTGACCATTCAAGATCACGCTCTGGCGGAGCAGCAAAAAGCACAAAAAGCCTCATTGTGTCTGCGCCATACCTTTGAATCAAGACATCAGGGTCTATAACATTTTTTTTGGATTTTGACATCTTTTCAACTCTCCCTTTTGTAACAGCACATCCGCAATGGATACAGAAAGAGTCTTTTACCTCTTCAGGAAAAAGCCAGTCATGCTGAGGACATCTTAATGTTTCCTTGCAAACCATTCCCTGAGTCAGGAGGTTCAAAAAGGGTTCGCTTGTTTTGGATATTCCTAATTCATTTAAAACCCTTGTGAAAAATCTCGAATATAGTAAATGCAAAACAGCATGTTCAATCCCGCCAATATATTGGTCAACAGGCATCCAGTAGGACAATGATGGGTGATGTTCGATCAGTGATGAGTTAAAATCAAAAAAATTATTCGCTTTCTCTCTCTGCTGCTCATTCTCAAAGCAGTAAGCAACAAAATACCACGAAGAATCTACAAAGGTATCCATTGTATCAGTTTCCCGCCTTGCGCCTCCGCCGCATTTAAAGCACTTTACATTAAGAAAGACATCTGATTCAAGTAGAGGTGATCCCCCAGTACCTGAGAATTTTACATCCTCTGGCAATATAACCGGCAAATCCTTTTCAGGCACTGGCACAATGCCGCATTTCTCACAATAAACAACAGGGATAGGTGTTCCCCAGTATCTCTGCCTTGAAATGCCCCAGTCTCTGAGCTTGTAATTAATCTTTTCATTGCCTATGCCAAATTCTTCAATATGCTCAATTATCTTGTCTTTTGCCTCGTTGCATTCAAGTCCGCTGAATTTGCCGGAGTTTATTAAAACACCGTCATCCTCAAAAGCAGAAATAAGTTCGGAAGCCCCTGGTGAAATTATTCTTTCTTCAGCACTGCCACACTGTCGCACTGCCGCACTGTCTTTCGGCACGATTACAACCTTTATTGGGAGATTATATTTTTTTGCAAACTCAAAGTCCCGCTGATCATGGGCAGGCACAGACATAATAGCCCCAGTTCCATACTCCATCAGAACGAAATTTGCTATATATATCGGTATCCTTTCATTATTAAGAGGATTAACCGCATACTGCCCTGTAAAGAAACCTTCCTTTACTTCAATATCACCATATTTTGACTTTATTGTTTCAAGGTTATCTGGGTTGATATCAAATTTTTCAGCGAGGGGGTGCATTGGGGCAAGGCACATGAATGTAACGCCAAAAAGTGTATCGGGTCTGGTTGTAAATATCCTTAATTTTTCATTGCTTCCTTCAACATAGAAATCCACCTCGACTCCCCTGCTTTTGCCTATCCAGTTTTTTTGCATTAGCACAACCCTTTCTGGCCATCCTATCAATTCATCGCAGCCTTTGAGCAAAGCTTCGGCATATTGAGTAATTTTAAAAAACCACTGCTCAAGCTCTTTTTGTGAGACAACACTATCGCATCTCCAGCATTTATCATCAATAACCTGCTCATTAGCAAGAACAGTAGCACATTCAGGACACCAGTTCACATAAGAAGCCCTTTTATAGGCAAGACCTTTTTGAAGCAGTCTCAAGAAAAACCACTGATTCCATTTATAATATTCGGGACTGCAAGTTGTTACCTCCCTGTCCCAGTCATAGCTTAATCCCATGCGATTAAGCTGCTTTTTCATGTGATGTATGTTTTCATAAGTCCATTTTGCAGGATGGACATTATTCTTGATAGCAGCATTCTCAGCAGGCAGTCCGAATGCATCCCATCCCATAGGATGAAGAACATTAAAGCCTCTCATTTTCTTGTATCTTGCTATAACATCCCCAATAGCATAATTTCTGACATGACCCATGTGAATCTTGCCTGAAGGATAGGGAAACATCTCAAGGCAGTAAAATTTTTCTTTAGAGGTTTCGGTGTCAGCCTTGTGTAAATTTTTTTCAGACCAATATTTCTGCCACTTTAGTTCAATTTTTTCCGGATTATATTTTCCTTGCAAAGCAACCCCCAAAATTCTGTCTTATATGATCTAATTTCACTAATAAAATTACTATCACCTAAATTGAGCGATTCTTATGTGATTATCAATCGCAGGTATGCCTCAAAGCCTTTAGCAATGAGATAAGATTTATTAAATGACTTTTTATTTTGCTGAATGTTGTAAATTATACTGAAATTGCCTCTACGCTGGGAGGGATCGCCTCCAATGTATCGCTGCTAAAGGCTTTGAGGCATGCCTGCGATCTATTTTTAAAGTTTAAAGTGCAAGAATTGCTCAACTTAGGTATCAGTTGTCATTTCAATTTTCTTGAGATTTTATAGACTGCTTTTTTCTCACATATCCGCAATTGTTTTTCCATGCCTGAGATATTATATTTGATAGCGCCCCGTGCATTTTTTCAATCCTTAATTTAGCTATTTCAATTCGGTGTCTTTTGAAGTTAGGTTAAGTCCTTCCAGAGTAATCAAACGATACTCGCCGCTTTTCTTTACATGAACATTGTCCCTGCCGCCTGCTGAAATAAACCATCCTTTTTTGCGCCCCAAGATGTCTTGCCTGCTGAACATCATTAATTTTTGGATAAAATTTCCTGATAAATTCCGTGAGTTCACCCTTCATAACTGAAACAGTGCTTGGATAAAACCTTGCAAGATAAACTAATACAAGGGCATCTTTGACATATGTCCCATCTGCATTCTTCATCTTCGGCAACTTTACGCCATGCTTGTTCAGATATTTTTCATGATAATCTTTTACGATTTGATATACATCTTCAATCTCTCTATCAGTCACATATATCTCCTCAAAAACCTCTTACTCTCTAAGTCAGTAAATATCGCTAAAAGTTCGCCCGCCAAGTTTGTTAAAAGCACAATGCCGAAAGCGGTCAGGGTCAGTCGATAGCTAAATAACCCTTAAGCATACATATCTATATTCAATTTTCGGTGAAGTCTTAGGCACTCTCTTTGTGTCGTCAATATTTTTGAATCGTTAAGTTTATCAATTCTAATGAGATAATGTCTATTAAACTTGATAAAAACCTTATAAATATATCCCCCTACTTTCATTCCAACGATTTGGCATAGGAAATATGAGAGTGTCATCGAGATAGCATTAAACCAAAGCAATCATAAGGTCTCTGAACGAAGTTAATGTAGCGAAAGAGTTTAATTGGCGAGGCTCCTTGAGAATCCTTACTACAGAAACCAAACCATCTTCTCTGCAGTCGAGCGCTAAATTTGTTAACAATCCCTATCTCTATCGAAGACGGCTAATTTCGCCACTTTTGAGATATTCTTTTGAGATATTTCGGTGTTGAGACAGCACAATCAAATTTCACAATCGGGAGTCGGGAACATAGAAGATAAGATTGCCTTTAAAATCAACTCTCTGTTATACTTATATTTTGTGGCGGTGTAGCTCAGTTGGTTAGAGCATGCGGCTCATATCCGCAGTGTCCGGGGTTCAAATCCCTGCACCGCCATTGCTTTTTATCTCATATCGCTATGTTCAATCCCCAAACTTACAAAGAACTTCGGTATTTATTCTAATCCTAACATCAAAAAATAAAAAAACCCCATTCAAATGAATGGGGTTTTTTTATTTTAATCCGGCAGCGTCCTACTTTCCCATAACCTCGCGGTCATAGTATCATCGGCCTTGGAGGGCTTTACTTCCGTGTTCGGAATGGGAACGGGTGTGACCCCTCCGGTATAGCCACCGGAAATCAAATTCAAGTTTAGATTAATAGCATAACACAACAGTGATGAAAAAGCAAGAACAAAAATTATTTTATTTACATGCTAATCCGATCTGAGATATATACCTCAGATCGGCTTTGAAATATATAAGCAAGGAAAGTAAAGTGGTCAAGGCACACGGTCTATTAGTACTGGTAAGCTCAATAGATTACTCTACTTACACCGCCAGCCTATCAATCTGGTGGTCTACCAGAGACCTTTAGGACCCTTACGGGTCGGGAGACCTAATCTTGGGGTGGGCTTCCCGCTTAGATGCCTTCAGCGGTTATCCCTTCCAGACATGACTACCCAGCATTGCCACTGGCATGACAACTGGAACATCAGAGGTCTGTCCATTCCGGTCCTCTCGTACTAAGAACAGCCCCCCTCAAGTCTCCTGCGCCTACAGCAGATAGGGACCGAACTGTCTCACGACGTTCTGAACCCAACTCACGTACCGCTTTAATGGGCGAACAGCCCAACCCTTGGGACCTACTTCAGCCCCAGGATGCGATGAGTCGACATCGAGGTGCCAAACCGCGTCGTCGATGTGAACTCTTGGACGCGATAAGCCTGTTATCCCCGGCGTACCTTTTATCCGTTGAGCGATGGCCCTTCCACTCAGAACCACCGGATCACTAAGCCCTACTTTCGTACCTGCTCGGCTCGTCAGCCTCACAGTCAAGCCTCCTTATGCCTTTGCACTCAACGGCTGGTTTCCGTCCAGCCTGAGGAGACCTTTGGACGCCTCCGTTACTCTTTAGGAGGCGACCGCCCCAGTCAAACTACCCACCAGACAGTGTCCCCCACCCAGTTAATGGGTGCAGGTTAGAGCCCCAGCAACGCAAGGGTGGTATTTCAACAATGGCTCCATGCAAACTAGCGTCCACACTTCATAGCCTCCCACCTATCCTACACATGCCCTGCCAAAACTCACTGCCAAGTTATAGTAAAGGTGCACGGGGTCTTTCCGTCTAGCTGCAGGTAACCGGCGTCTGCACCGGTATCTTAAGTTCACCGAGCCCCTCGCTGAGACAGCGACCAAGTCGTTACGCCATTCGTGCAGGTCGGAACTTACCCGACAAGGAATTTCGCTACCTTAGGACCGTTATAGTTACGGCCGCCGTTTACCGGGGCTTCAATTCAAGGCTTCTCCTTGCGAATGACCTCTCCTATTAACCTTCCGGCACCGGGCAGGCGTCAGAGCCTATACTTCTTCTTTCAAATTCGCAGACTCCTGTGTTTTTGGTAAACAGTCGCTTGGCCCTCTTTACTGTGTCCTGATTGCTCAGGAACCCCTTCTCCCGAAGTTACGGGGTCATTTTGCCGAGTTCCTTAGCGAGGGTTATCTCGTTCGCCTTGGTATCTTCTACCCACCTACCTGTGTCGGTTTGCGGTACGGTCACTTACATAACTCCCTACGAGGTTTTTCTCGTCAGCGTGGAATCATCTGAGTTCACCCTTACGGGCTTGCACATCACGCCTCAGCCTTAATAATGAGCGGATTTGCCTACTCATCAGCCTAAACGCTTGTACCTGAACCATCACCAGGCCCAAACTATCCTCCTGCGTCACCCCTTCAGTCAAACGCTATATAAATGGTGCAGGAATATTAACCTGCTGTCCATCGACTACGCCTTTAGGCCTCGCCTTAGGACCGACTAACCCCGGGAGGATTTACCTTCCCCAGGAAACCTTAGGTTTACGGCGGGCTGACTTTTCATCAGCCTTTACGTTACTTATGCCGGCATAGTCCCTTCTATCTCCTCCAGCAAGCCTCACAACTCACCTTCTCAGGCACATAGAATGCTCCCCTACCACTTAAACAGACGGCTTAAACCGTTTAAACCGTTTAAACGGCTTGAACCGTCTGTCTAAGTCCGTAGCTTCGGTGTAGTGCTTTAGCCCCGTTACATTTTCGGCGCAACGCCACTCGACCAGTGAGCTATTACGCTTTCTTTAAATGATGGCTGCTTCTAAGCCAA
>JBBIKS010000038.1:0-21997 GCA_037445375.1 Nitrospirota bacterium
TTATTGATTGTTAATTTACCAAGGAATGTCAGATTAAGTCTAATCTATTGCAGATTTAAAATAAACTCAAAAATTGCAACCAAGAAGATTTAAACGATTAAATCAGCACAGGGATTATTGTCTTTGTCGAGTTTTATAATTTTTGGTATAAAATCCTCTATTTGGTCTTCATCAAGCAAGCAGTATGAAAAAATTATTATCCTATCGCCAACAAGTCCTTTTCGGGCTGTCGGACCATTAAGACAAATTTCTCTTGAGCCCGGCTTTCCGGATATAACATAAGTCTCAAAGCGCTCTCCGTTGTTCATATTACTTATCATAACCTGTTCAAATGGAAGGATGCCCACCAAATCCATTAATTCCTGATCTATAGTAATGCTGCCTTCATATGCAAGATTAGCCTCGGTAACTTTAGCCATGTGAATCTTTGCCCTTAGGAAACTTCTAAACATTTTTATGTCACTCCTGATAATTTATGCTATATGATACTATTCTAACAGTTAAGGACATGATATTTAAATACTAACTTTAAAAATATATGAAAATAACAATAATTTTTTTTTATTTTATAGATAGAGTGCAAAACACTGAATTTTGGTTTTAACTAAAATATTATAACCACAAAATATTCTCTCGAATTAATGAACTTTTTTGTACTCTCTATGTTAAAAGGTGCTAAGTAAATTGTTATTTGATTTAATTGCATAATTATTATGTTATCTGAGAGTTGTGTTATAATTTTACCCTGATATGTATAATTACTATCAATGCAGGATTTCAGATCACACATCAATTTGGAGGATCTTAAGATGGATGAAAAAAAAGAAGAACTCATTGAATCGCTAAAAGGTTATAAAGAAAAGGTCCCAATCATCGAAAAGGCTACCCTTGAATGGGACAAGGAATTTATTTTTATTGGCAGGACCCAAAGGGGGTATGAAATAGAATTTGATGCCAATCTTCAATGGGGCTGTAAACCTACGGATGCTTTGCTTCTTGGGCTTGCCGGCTGCACAGCAATTGATGTAGTTATGTTTCTACAGAAAATGCATATCGAGATTAGCAATTTTAATATTGATATCACTGCTGAAAGGAATCCAACACCGCCGCAGTACTATAAGGCAGTTGAGATGACCCTAAATATTGCTGGGAAGAATGTTGATCCTAAGAAAGTAGAGCGGGCTATCTCTTTGTCACATGAAAAATATTGCTCCGTATATCATTCTCTAAGGAAGGATATGGTTGTAAAAATAAACTATACCATCAAAGAAGGAAATTCGGTTTAAATAGTGCCTATTTATAAACTGCTTGCAACTCTTTTCTGCCATTTCGATCAGAGCGAGAAATCTTCAATTTTCAAGATTCCACCCTTCAGTTGGAATGTTAAGGTCAATCATGAAGATTGCCGGCATTAGTGAAGATAAATTATGAGGCGGAAGAAAAAATGATAGGGTACAACTTACAGGTGGCATGATAAAAAAAGGGGAACTGTCAGATCAAGTCTTGAAAAGTACAACTAACATCTCGCAACAAAACTTAATAACTTCAATAAGTTAATGCAATAAAACCGTTCTTTTTAGAAGGGAATATTCGATATAAATTTTAGTTCCTATTGAGTGGAACATTATACTACTTTCAATTCGAAAAATTCCCTTTTCAGAGCCTTCCTGAGCGTATAATAGAGATTATCAGCCATACACCGAGCAGAAAGGCAAATCCAAATGAAATTAACCCAAAAAATGAAAAACCGAATATTCTCGGTTCAACGCCTGCTGCATGAAGTATTGCAGAACTTAGAATTATGGAACTTACAACCATAGCAAAGGCTATTCGATTGCTCGCCTTATCCATATCTCTTATAAAGTCCGGGAGATTTACATGAAACATCTTGACCTGAATGTCGTCTTTCAGCGCCTTTTTAAGGAGCTTTGTCATACTTCTCGGGAAATAAAATACAAAATCGCCAATGTCCGTAACATTCTTTTTAGCCTTTTCATAAAGTTGAGATGGGCTTATTTGTTTCATAACGATTTTTGATGCATACGGCTCTGCTTCGGCAATAAAGTCAAGTTGGGGATTGAGCTGTCGGGCTAAATTTTCGAGTATCAAAAGTGTCTTGTCTATCAACAATAGATCGGAAGGTATCTTGAGATTATACCTTGTTGCAAGGCGAATGAGCGTTTCAACATATTGTGCAAAATTTATCTGCTGCAGCTTGAGTCCATAGAGTGGCTCTAATAGGTCTCTGATATCTGCCTTGAACTCTCTTTTGAAAGACTCAATATCTATATCGTCAGGCACTATGCCTAATTCAATATACTGGTCAATCAGACGGTCAAAATCCCTGTCCATAATAGCAATAAAGGTATTTGCCATTATCTCCTTAAGTTCATCAGAGACCCTGCCGACAATGCCAAAATCAAGAAAACAGATAACACCATCAGTCCTTACGAGGATGTTGCCAGGATGAGGGTCGGCATGAAAAAAGCCATTCTCTAATATCTGTTTGAAGTATAAATCAATGCCGACCTTGGCGAGTCTTGCCCGGTCAAGCCCCATTTCATCTATTGCCTTTATGTTGTCAATCCTTACACCCACTATCATCTCCATTATTAGAACCTTTTCAGTGGTATATTCTGGATAAATCCTGGGGATATAAACATCAGGGTTTTTTTCGAAATCGCTCCTAATCCTCATACAATTCCTTGACTCGGTTACAAAGTCAAGTTCCTTTATAACTGTTCTGGAGAATTCTTCAACGATACCTATAGGGTTAAAAAATCTGCTTTCAGGGACATATTTAAAAAGAAGGCGGGCAATAGTATCTAATATATTAAGATCGGACTCGATTATTTCTCTTATCTCTGGTCTCTGAACCTTGACTACTACAGATGTTCCATCCCGCAAAACAGCCTCATGCACCTGAGCAATAGAAGCCGCTGCTATCGGGGTATTTACAAACTTAATGAATATGCTATCGAGAGGTTTTTTAAGCTCATCCTCAACTATATTTTTTGCATCATTAACATCGAATGGTGGCACTTCATCTTGAAGTTTCTTAAATTCATTAGCATATTGTGCTGTGATTAGATCAGGGCGGGATGAAAGAAGCTGTGCCAGTTTGATAAATGAAGGTCCTAATTCTGAAAAAGCCAATCTAAGCCTTTCTGGAACTGTAGGACCCTTAAGGGCAGGCCATGCTCCAAATGACCTTAATCTTTTTTTAAATGGTATATACCTGCCAAGTTGAATCTGGTCAATTATCTGTCCAAAGCCATACTTGAGAAATACATTAATAACCTGTTGGAGTCTTTTTGCAGATTTAAATTTTCTTGTAAGATTTCCAATATCCACAGACTAATCCTAAATAACCCAAATAATGCGATTAACTCTAAAAAAGCAGGCATGGATACCAGAAAAACCTTTGTCCTGAAACACCTTGAAGATGCAATGCTGCAATCCCTGATTGAATATTTTTATACAACCCAGATTGCCCAAATTACAGCGTTGCATAAAGATAATCCTGTTGAATACAAAGGATTTGAGGTTATTTATGCCTGCTATATAAAAAACTAATTCCATTTTTTGAGTTAACCCTTGTCGCTTTCTTTTTGTGTTTTCTCAAGCATATCAATTCTCGCAGAAAGACTCTCTACCTTCTTGTGCAAGGCATCGAATTCCTCCTTAGCAGGTATATTCATCTTTTCTAATGTTTTAGTGACAATTTCAGACAAATCACCCCTGAGATCAGATGTGCTGCGGTCTGCTTTTTCTGTCCATTCCTTGATTATTTTAGCTCCTTGAGATTCGCTTAACTCCCCTCTTTTTACGAGTTCATCAATAGATTCCTTGATTTTTTCCTGAGCGCCAAGCCCAGCCAACAGTATATTTCTTACAAGATCGAACATAGCTATAATCACCACCTTTATTAGATTACATATTTAAGGGGGATCAACCCTTCTTATTCTTAATTAAATCATACACCGATTCAAGAGCCTTGTCGAGCAGAGATGGGTCTTCAAGTTTGGAGATGCCGCCTTGAGCCATGTCTGCCTTGCCTCCGCCCTTTCCGCCGGCAATCTGGGCGGTCTCCTTGAGAATGTTGCCGGCATGATAGATGCTAGTAAGGTCTTTTGTAACCATCGCAACAATTGAAACCTGAGAGTCTTTTGTGGATGCAAGCACAATAATACCAGAACCTATTCTATCCCTAACATTATCGGCAAGTATTCTTAAATCCCTTTGTTCGAGGTTATCGGCTTTGCATGATATAACCTTGACACCATTAATATCTTTGGTCTTTTGCACAATGGATGCCGAAATATCAGAAGCAATTTTTGCCTTAAGAGATTCTATTTCCTTTTCCTGCTCCTTAAGTTCTGAAATAAGCCTCTCAACTCTTTCATAAGGGTTATCTGACTTCAATATCTCAGAGATTCTACCCAATTCATCACTTACGCTTCTGAGATAATTTAAGGCAGCAACGCCACTTAATGCCTCTATTCTTCTGATACCAGAGGCGATGCTGCTTTCAGAGGAAATTATGAACAGCCCGATATCGCCTGTTGCCTTACAATGAGTCCCACCGCAAAGTTCTGCACTCACCCCCGGCACCTTTACGACCCTCACCTGTTCGCCGTATTTTTCCCCAAAAAGCGCTGTTACGCCAGACTTCAGTGCATTCTGTATATCGGTTACCTCTGTTTGAATGGGTATATTGTGAAGTATTTTCTCATTTACCAGATTCTCTATCTCGCTTATCTCGGTTTTATTAAGGGAATGAAAATGAACGAAATCAAAACGGAGTCTTTCCGGTGAGACGAGTGAGCCTGCCTGTTTGACATGTTCTCCTGCAACCTCCCTCAGAGCAGTGTGAAGGAGATGGGTTGCGGTATGATGTCTTGCTGTAGCTTGTCTTTTTTCAATATCAACGATACAGTGCACCTTGTCCCATATCTTAAGTGCGCCCCTCCTAATTATCGCAAAGTGGCTGTGCAGTCCCAATTCTTTCTTTGTATCATAAACCTCGGTCTCAGCATTATCTCCATGTAAGTATCCTGAATCGCCCACCTGCCCGCCTGATTCCCCATAAAAAGGCGAGACATCAAGGAATATCTCGACCTCATCCCCTTCCCGAGCTTCTAATGCCATTCTGCCATTTTTCAAGATAGCCTTAACAGTAGATTTTGATTCCAACGAATCATAACCAATGAATACCGTCTCGCCAATCTCGGCTTGAAGCTCCCTATAAATAGATGCAATAGCCTCATCTTCTCCAACCCATGAAGCCCTAGCACGTTCCCTTTGCAATTCCATTTCCTTGTTGAATCCGTCTTCATCCACGACCATATGATTATCGAGGGCAATGTCTTTTGCAAGGTCAAGGGGGAAACCGAATGTATCATAAAGCTTAAACACTTCGAAGCCGGGGATAATCTTATTGCCCCTTTTCTTAAGACCATCCACGACTTCATCCATTATCTTTACTCCTTGTTCAAGTGTCCTTGAAAATCTCTCCTCCTCAAAAATCAGTAGTTTTGATATCCTTTCCCTTTCTTGCACAATTTCAGGATATACATCGCCCATTGATTCCACAACTGAGTCTATAAGCTTATATAAAACCGACCCTTCAAGACCCAATGTCTTTGCGTGTTTTGATGCCCTCCTTATGATCCGTCTAAGCACATACCCCCTTCCTTCATTTGAAGGCATAAGCCCCTCCGCAAGCAGGAAGGTAATAGCCCTGATATGGTCTGCAATGACCCTTATTGATATATCAGTTTCAGAATTGGTTTTAAATCGCACATGGGATAGGGACTCAATTGATGAAATAATCGGCGCAAATACATCAATCTCAAAATTGCTCTTCTTGCCTTGAAGTATAGCGGTTATCCGCTCAAGACCCATGCCAGTATCAATGCTCGGCTTAGGCAGAGATATGAGATTGCCCGATTCTTCTCGGTTATATTGCATAAAGACGAGATTCCATAGCTCCAAGAAGCGGTCGCAATCGCAGCCTATTTTGCAGTCTGGCTTCCCGCAGCCTGCATCTTCGCCCTGATCGATAAGTATCTCAGAGCATGGTCCGCACGGACCTGTATCACCCATCCTCCAGAAATTATCCTTTTCTCCTAACCTAACTATCCTATTGGAAGGTATGCCGGTAAGCCTCTGCCATAATTCCTCTGCCTCGTCATCCTTCTCAAAAACTGACACCCACAGCTTCTCAGGGGGCAGCTTGAACCATTCAATAAATAGTTCCCATGCAAAAAGAATCGCATCTTTCTTAAAGTAATCGCCAAAAGAGAAGTTGCCAAGCATCTCAAAAAAAGTATGATGCCTTGCGGTATGACCGACATTTTCGAGATCGCTGTGCTTTCCGCCAGCCCTCATACATTTCTGAGCAGTTGCAGCCCTTGAATAATTCCTTATATCATTGCCTAAAAAAACATCTTTAAACTGAACCATCCCAGCAGTCGTAAAAAACAGAGATGGGTCATGCTTAGGCAGAAGAGAAGAACTTTTCACTACTTCATGGCCTTTCGACTTGAAAAACTCTAAAAAGGCGTTTCTGATTTCCGCTATGTTCATTCTTACTCCTGTTTTATTGTTCTTTCAGAATCAGGGATTACATAAATCAGCTTGCCATCAGCAAAAAAAAGTCTCCTATTTTCAAATATGCGGGCAGTCGTATATATCCACTCCTCTCTTTGCTTTCCATCCATTGGCTCCAAGGTTCTTATAGTGTTCGGAGAACCCCATGCATATCTTACCTGCTGAGTGGTCATGCCGAGTGCAACTTCGCCCTTTATAATCTTTTCCTGAATCTCCAGCGGATAACCTTTTATCTCATCACTTGTGAATCTGATCGGCGTCGAAACGCACCCATAAGAAAACAGAACTATCATGAGCAGAAGCCCACACAATAACCTTCCCATTGTTAAATTCCTCCTTTTTCAATAATTTTTTTTTCGTTACCCTCTATAATCTTTTGTTCTATTTCTGATGCAGTCTCTGGATTATTCTTCAGATATTCCCTTACATTATCTCTTCCCTGACCGATTCTAATGCCTTTATAACTATACCACGACCCGGCTTTTTCTATTATATTCTTATCAACCCCCAGATCAATGATTTCACCCACTCTTGAGATTCCTTCATTAAAATATATATCAAACTCTGCCTGCCTGAAGGGGGGAGCTACCTTGTTCTTTACAATCTTTACTCTGACCCTTCCGCCTATAATCTCCTGCCCTTCCTTCAGGCTGTCAATCTTTCTGATATCGAGCCTCATAGATGAGTAAAATTTAAGAGCCGTGCCTCCAGTTGTAGTTTCAGGATTTCCAAACATGACACCTATCTTCATCCTGATCTGATTTATAAATATAACGGTTGTCATTGACTTGGAGATTGCAGCAGTGAGCTTTCTTAATGCCTGACTCATGAGCCTTGCCTGCAGTCCGGGGAGTGAATCACCCATATCTCCCTCAATCTCTGCTTTAGGAACAAGTGCAGCAACTGAGTCAACCACGATAATATCTACTGCCCCGCTTCTGACAAGCGCTTCCGCGATTTCCAGTGCCTGCTCACCTGTATCAGGCTGGGAGACTAAAAGCTCTTCGAGTTTAACGCCCAATCTTGAGGCATAATTAACATCAAGCGCATGCTCTGCATCAATGAATGCAGCAATACCACCCAATTTCTGAGCTTGCGCTATGGCATTTAAAGCAAGCGTGGTCTTTCCAGAGGACTCAGGTCCATATATCTCTACTACCCTTCCTCTTGGAAATCCGCCAATGCCAGTAGCTATGTCTAAAGTTAGAGAGCCTGTGGGAATTACTTGAACACCTTCAGTTATGTCTGCCGCACCGAGTCTCATAATAGTACCCTTGCCAAAGCTTTTCTCGAGCTGCGATATAGCCGCATCCAAGGCTTTTATTTTATCCATATTCATTTTTCCTCCATCCTGAAATTTATTTCAAACCACTCTTTCTCTATTCAGTCTAAAGCTGCACACCTTTGAATATTCAGCCCCTGAAGGCTTTAAAATGCTCCTCATCAGATGCACTTCCACTACATCAGCATTCCCGAATAACTTGCTCTTAAATTCATGAATGCAATTCATCACTTGCAAAATATCCTTTCTATCTTTGACCCTTCCAATCGTAAGGTGAGGAGAATGTTTTCTGTTTTCCTTCTCAAAACCAATCTCAGACATTGATTTATCAATATCCAAATATAGGTCTTTTAAACTATCAGACCTCTCGATACCCACCCATAAGACATTAGGTTTTTTTTCGTTAGGGAAAGCCCCCGTTGCCCGCACAGATATTGGAAAAGGCGCATAAAGTCGGCAAGTATCCCTTAGTCTTTGCTCTATTTCTGGCAGCATATTTTCCTTCACTTCGCCGAGAAATTTCAGGGTCAGATGGATATTTTCATAAGGCACCCATTTAATATCTTTTGATAAGGGGGCGGCAAGATTTATAACAAACCCTATTTGTCTCTTTATTTCAGTTGGCAGGTCAATTGCTATAAAGCATCTCATGATATCCTCCAGACCTGCAAAATTATGTTTATAAATATTCCCGCAGCGATATCATCAAGCATAACACCCAAGCCGCCATGAAAATGTCGCTCGATATTGCTTATCGGTATCGGTTTTAGTATATCGAAAAATCTGAATAAAAAAAAGGCTGAAATTAAATAACCAAGTGTAAGAGGAAGAAATGCAACTGATACAAGGTAACCTGTAAATTCATCTATTACGATTTTAGGACTGTCTTTTTGCCCAAATTCATTTTCAGCGATATTGGAGCATATGACTCCTGCAATAAAGCAGATAATTATTAGCGTGACCAGCCAGAAGCTAACTGGTTTCAGTATTAAAACAAAGACAAAAGCCGCAAGGCTCCCGAATGTGCCGGGGGCAAAAGGGATATAGCCAACATAGAATAGGCTCGCAATAATCTTTGATATGGTTTTATAATTCAGCATCTTTCAGGGCATCTTTACATGGACAGTTTCTAAGTGGGGGGATTATTTTAGCCGTCTCTTTGATAATTGATTTTATTTTATCAATAGAGGTTTCCATTGTAGCGACCACTTCCGAGGTGGTTAGTTTAACGCTGGAAATGCCTGCTGCATAGTTTGTAACCACACAAAGAGATGCAAGGCAAATTTCAAGCTCCCTTGCAAGGACGGCTTCGGGCATAGCTGTCATTCCTACGATATCACCACCGATAGAGGAAAAAAAACTTATCTCCTTTGCGGTCTCAAGTCTTGGTCCATTTACGCATATATATGTGCCGCTATTTACTGCATCAATGCCCACATTTTTAGCGGCATCCTTGAGACAATCCCGCATTTCACCGCAATAAGGGCTCGTAAAATCCACATGCACCACTTTATCCTGCTCGTAAAAAGTTGATATCCTGCTTCCATAAGTGAAATCTATTATTTGGTCCGATAATACAATATCTCCCGGGTGTAATAACCTATTTATGCCGCCGACTGCATTGACAGATATTATTCTTTGGACTCCAAAAGATTTAAAACCCCAGATATTTGCTCTGTAATTAACCTTGTGCGGAGGAAAATTATGTGATGTCCCATGCCTCGCAAGAAATGCTATTTCAACATCATGAATCCTGCCTATCTTATAAGCTGATGATGGGCTGCCAAAAGGCGTAGATAAAGAAATCTCCTCTGCAATATTCAATCCTTCAATATCATAGAGTCCGCTTCCACCTATTAAACCTATTCTCATGATTTTATATTTTAGGCTATATATAATTTAGTTGCAATAGATTTCTTAGGAAAAGCAATTCAGGTTTATTTAATGTCTGTTTATAAACCACGGTTATTTTTTTCTATCCTTAAATATGTCGCATATATTGTCATTGTTGAAGTTTTTTAGTGAACCTTCCCGCAGCAAGCTGCGGGGTATCCTAAAATCTCCCCTCCCATCAAAGGAGGGGACAAAAGGAGAGGGTGAAAATAGTTTCTTGTCACCGCCAAAAATGACAGTTACTGGTGCAAATTTCATTTGGACAAAAGGAGAGGGTGAAAATAGTTTCTTGTCACCCCCACCCTCGCCCTCCCCCATCAAGGGGGAGGGAAGTATAAGGAAACCGTGTAGCAAGCTACAGGGAATTACGAGTTAAAAAAGTAGTGTTTCTACTGATGGCAGTAGTATTTTTGGCATCAGGCTATGCCTTGCCGGTATGGTTGATTTGCCAAAGATGGGGCAGACGACCTGCTATGACGCAGGGGGGGGCTGTTATTCTCTGCCCAAGCACATGGCAGGTCGGCGATTTGCAGGCAGACGTTGCATAGCCAAGCCAGAGGTTCGTGAATAATGGCAATGGTGTAGATCGTTTAACATTACACCCACTAATTCACGCCTGACCCCTATTTATGTTTTAGGTGGCTATATTTAAACCTCGAATATAAAATCAATCTCCAATGGTGAATTTAATGGGAGGACTGATACGCCAACGGCTGTTCTTGTATGCTTGCCCGACTCTCCGAAAATCTCTACTAGAAGGTCAGATGCAGAATTGAGGACATTCGGTTGCTCTGTAAAATTATCTGCTGATGCAATATAGCCATTTAAACGAATGCATTTCTTGATTTTGTCGAAACTTCCAAGATGTTTTTTTATGATTGAGAGGGCATTAAGCACTATTTGCCTTGCATCTTCCTGAGCCTCCAGAAGCGAGACCGATTGCCCTACCCTGCCCGTCCTGACTAATTTGCCCTCTCTCAACGGAAGTATCCCACTTAGAAATAATAGGTTACCCGTCTGTATGCATGGGACATAAGAACCTAATGGGGCAGATGTCACAGGTATGACAATGCCCAATTCTCCGAGTTTATTTTCGATATCAGTTGACATAGCTATTTTTGGGTTCTTTCTCATTGCAAGAGGGTAAAATATCATATCTGCCCAAAATAATTTTTTGATGCTAAGAAATCACCTCATATTCATTTTGTAATATTATTTTGGACACCAATGGTAAAATATATCTCTTTACAAACTCCTAACCTTTTGAGAGGGAACTTAAGATGAACCACAATGAGTTTTATAGCCCCAGTTCTTCAGGCACGCTAATTCTTCCCAAGACGGCTGATGCGGCAGCGACGGCTGGATTGCACAGATAAACCTCGCTTTCAGGATGTCCCATCCTGCCTATAAAATTTCTGTTCGTTGTTGCTAAAGCCCTTTCCCCTTTGGAAAGAATCCCCATATAACCACCAAGACATGGTCCACAGGTCGGCGTTGAGACGACTGCTTCTGCATCTATGAAGACCTCAAGCAATCCCTCTTTTATAGCCTGTTTGTAAATGAGCTGTGTAGCAGGGATTACTATCATTCTCACATTGGGATTGACTTTTTTACCTCTTATCACGGCTGCCGCCTCCCTAAGGTCCTCGAGCCTTCCGTTTGTGCATGAACCTACAACGACCTGATCAATACTTATATGAGACAGTTCAGAGGCTGGTTTTGTATTTGCCGGCGAGTGTGGACAGGATATAGTCAATGGTATCTTTGAGCAGTCGTATTCCCTGATTTCCTCGTAATGGGAGTCTGCACCTGAATTATAGAAGGTATAAGCTCTCTTTACGCGTCCATTAACATATTCCTCTGTAATGGAATCAGGGACAATAATCCCGCTTTTCCCCCCGGCTTCTATTGCCATGTTGCACATTGTGAGCCTTCCATACATCGGCAGCGACCTTATAACCTCCCCCTCAAATTCCATAGCCTTGTATAATGCTCCGTCCACACCGATGTCGCCAATTGTATGGAGTATTAAATCCTTTCCTCCTACCCATTTGTTCAGTTTTCCATAATACATGAATTTGATAGATTCAGGGACCTTAAACCAGCATTCCCCGGTTGCCATTGCAGCGGCAACATCTGTTGAGCCTACGCCTGTGGCAAAAGCCCCCAGAGCGCCGTAAGTGCATGTGTGACTGTCAGCTCCGATAACAAGGTCTCCAGGTGCGACTAACCCTTGCTCTGGCAGGAGTGCATGTTCTACCCCCATTCTGCCGACCTCAAAATAAAGCTCAATATCTTGCTCACCAGAAAAATCCCTCAATATCTTACACTGTTCAGCCGCCTTTATATCCTTCTGCGGCGCAAAATGATCGGGTATCAAGGCTATCTTTTTTCTATCAAATACATTTTTGGCGCCTATTTTTTTAAATTCCTGTATCGCTATCGGAGCGGTTATATCATTTGCCAAAATAAGATCAACCATAGCATTTATCAGCTCGCCCGGATAAACCCTCTCCTTAGCAGAATGTGCTGCGAGTATTTTTTCTGTAATGGTCATCTATCCTCCTTCTTAGTGTCAGCGTCAGTTTTTTTGAATCTTAAATCTTTCTTTCTGACACTGACACTATGCTGTGTCTGCTATATAAAATTTGCGTTGCGTCTTGCGGATTAATCTTTAGACAAAGCCCGATTTTTTAAGTGCTGATAATAAAGAAGTATCGTTGTTGATATTAAGGAACTTTGCAACATATTTTCCCAGTATATCCGCTTCGAGATTAACAGTTTCACCCTGATTTTTGAGACCGATTGTTGTCATAGAGGAGGTATGAGGGATAATCACGATGCTAAATGAATCATCAAAAATCTCCACAACAGTCAGGCTTATGCCGTCTATTGCGATAGAACCTTTTTGAACTATAAATTTAAGGATCTCAGCAGGGGCTTCAATCTCAATCTTCATTACATTGCCGGATACCCTTTTTGATCTAATTCTACCAATGCCGTCAACATGTCCAGTAACAAAATGCCCTCCCATTTTTGAGTTAGGCTTGAGGGAAGATTCAATGTTGACCTTGTCCGACTTTTTCAGTTCTCCTAAGTTGGTGGTCTTTAAGGTCTCATAAGAGACATCAAACGAGAGGATGTTTCCGCTAATCTTAGTAGCAGTAAGGCATACACCATTGATAGAGATGCTGTCTCCGATTGCAGCGTCACCGAGTATTGTATTGCATTTCAGAGACAGAATGGCATTTCCTGACTTCTTTTCAAGGGAAACAATCTCACCAAGTTCAACTATTAATCCAGTAAACATAGCTATTTTATAATATATTTTAATGTGCCTCTTGAAAAAGTATAGAAACAAGCATTTTTGTCATTCCGAACGAATGCGATGAAACTTTTAATATCAATAACTTATCAGATTTATCGCCCATTTTCAAATAATCGGCGAAATGACAATTCAAAGACTTTTGCAAGAGCCTCTAATGTATTAAATTCCCGATTCGCCCAAAACGAGGCAATTTCTTCACATCATCCCATGACCAATATAATATGAATGCCTTGCCTCTGATGTCTTTTGCATTAACAAAACCCCAGTATCTGCTGTCAAAACTCTGGTCCCTATTGTCACCCATGACAAAATACATATCTTTTGGAACTGCCTGAGGAGGCAAATTGTCTCTCGGTTCTCTGCCGCCAGTGATTACATAGATATCCGTATGTTGAATATAAGGCTCATTTAATAATGCCCCGTTTAGATAAACATTTTTATTTTTTATCTCGATTGTATCGCCCTCAGTAGCGATTATCCTTTTGATAAAATCCCTGTCAGGTTCGTGAGGAAATCTGAATACTATAATATCTCCTCTTTCGGGTTTTCTTATTATAAGGATTTTATCATTGCTGAAGGGAATTTCTGTCCCGTAAAGGAATTTATTAACCAAAAGATGGTCTCCTATCAGAAGCGTGGGTATCATAGAGCCTGATGGTATCTTAAATGCCTGAACAAAATATGCCCTGATAAAAAGTGCCAATATTAGCGCAAAACCAATTGCCTTTGCGTATTCCAAGAGCTTGTTTTGGGGTTTTTTATTCATTACAATCCACTGATTTCCTTTCTTTTATTCTTTAACCGTCAAAATAGACAGGAAAGCCTCTTGCGGAATTTCTATTCTGCCTATCTGTTTCATCTTTTTCTTGCCCTCTTTCTGCTTCTCAAGGAGCTTTCTTTTTCTTGTTATATCGCCGCCATAACATTTTGCAAGAACATTTTTTCTGAGTGCCTTGATGTTTTCCCTTGCTATTATTTTTCCTCCGATAGCCGCCTGAATAACTATCTCAAAAAGCTGTCTGGGAATCAGACTTCTTAACTTTTCCGCTATCTCCCTGCCTTTATAATATGCCCTTTCGTTGTGAACTATCAAGGATAAGGCATCTACAGGCTCCCCATTTAATAATATATTGAGCTTTACAAGGTCTGATTCTTTATACCCGATAAATTCATAGTCCATTGATGCATAACCTCTTGAGAGCGACTTAAGTTTGTCATAAAAATCCCATAAGATTTCACTCAGCGGCAAGTCATATGAGACAATCACCCTTTCTTTGCTGATAAATGAGAAGTCTTTCTGTATCCCTCTTTTGCCTTGGCACAATTCAAATATCTGCCCTAAACAAGACTGAGGGGCAAAAATAGTAACCTTCACATAAGGCTCTTCTATCTTGATAAATCTCTCAGGCAGGGAACTGGGATTGTCAATAAAAATCTCTTCTCCTGAAACTAAAAAAACCTTGTAGATGACTGTTGGGGCAGTACTGATGAGAGAAAGCCCAAATTCCCTCTCAAGCCTCTCCCTGATAATTTCCATGTGAAGAAGCCCAAGAAATCCGCATCTGAAGCCAAATCCCAATGCAGATGATATCTCATGTTCAAAAGTAAAAGAGGCATCATTCAGCCTGAGCTTGCCAAGGGCAGTTTTCAGATCTTCGTATTGAGCAGGCTCGGTAGGATACAGACCACAGAAAACCATCGGTTTTACCTCTTTATAGCCGGGAAGAGGGTTTTCTACAGGCTTGGCTGCATCCGTAATTGTATCGCCGATTTTGGTATCGCTGATGGTTTTTATTGTAGCAATAACGTAACCGACATCTCCAGAGGTTAATTCTTTAACATCCGACATTTTAGGAGTAAAAACACCGACTCTTCCGACCTCGTATTCTTTATTTACAGCCATTAATTTAATCTTCATTCCAGATTTTATAACACCATCAAATACTCTCACCAAAATTACAACACCAAGATAATTATCAAACCATGAATCAAAGATAAGCGCCTTGAGAGGTTTGGCATCTGAACCGTGAGGCGGATGGATTTTTTTGACTATTGCCTCTAATACTTCCTTTGTCCCTTCACCTGTCTTAGCACTCGTATAAACTGCCTCAGAGCAGTCTATGCCGATAAATTCCTCTATCTGTCTTTTGATATTTTCAGGCTGTGCAGCAGGAAGATCTATTTTGTTTATAACAGGGATGATTTCATGATTATGTTCAATTGATAGATAAGCATTTGCGAGTGTTTGAGCCTCCACCCCCTGTGTTGCATCAACTATTAGAAGACTCCCCTCGCAAGATGCAAGGCTTCTGGATACCTCATAGGAAAAATCTACATGACCAGGCGTGTCAATAAGATTAAGAATGTATGTATTTCCGTCATCAGCTTTATAATTCAACCTGACGGCATGAGCCTTGATAGTAATGCCCCTTTCTCTTTCGAGGTCCATAGAATCTAAAACCTGTGCTACCATATCCCTCGAACTGACAGCACCTGTATGTTCAAGAAGCCTATCGGCAAGGGTAGATTTACCGTGGTCTATATGAGCTATTATCGAAAAATTTCTTATATTTTTTTGCATAAATATCTTAATTTAGTCTTAATTCAGTGTATTTTAGAACTTTAAATATGGTTAAATCTCTTAAAGACAAGGGATGCAGCACCTATAATCCCTGCATCATCACCTAAAATAGAGGGGAGAATCCTTGTTTTCTCAGAAAGCTCACTCAGAGCTCTCCTTGAAGCCTCTTTTATAGCATGTTCAATATAGATATTCCATGAACCGACAAGCCCTCCTGTGAGGATTATGGCTTCGGGACTAAAAATATTAATTGCACTTGCCAGCCCCACGCCAAGATTTCTTCCAGCCTCCTTGAGGGCATTTCTGGACAGCGCATCGCCTTCAAGAGCAGATTTATAAATATCCTCAGCGGTAATCTTGAAGTAATTACCGTTATAAAGGCTGGATAAGATGCTCTCTGTGCCATTTTTTATATGAGAGGTTGCATATTCTACAATTGCCGTTGCTGATGCGTGGGCTTCAAGACACCCGATATTACCACATGAACACTTATTTCCATTAGGATTAATCGTAATATGTCCTATTTCGGCAGAGATCGGCAATAATTCATTTTTTATAACAACCCCGCCGCCTATGCCAGTTCCGAGAGTGAACATAACAAAATTTGTATAGTCCTTCCCGGCACCCGAAATATTTTCACCAAAAGCTGCGGCATTTGCATCATTCTCAATCAAGACAGGAAACCTATGCCTTGCTAAAATCTCAGAAATTAAATTAACCCCGTTTAATTCTTTTATATTAGGAGACTTTACGACTGTGCCGCTTTCCCTATCTATGATTCCAGCAACAGCAATGCCTATTCCTAAAATCTCATCCGGATACCATTCATAAATCTCATCGAGTAATTTGTGCATTGTGTTAAAAGGTTCATTGCCTGTCGGTTCTTTAAGTTTAAGCAAAATCTCACTATTTCGCTTTACTAAAGCTATCCTTATATTAGTACCGCCAATATCTAGACCTATAGCATATTTTTTTTCCAAAATACCCCCCTTTCTGAAAACAGCTTTATATTATAACAGAAAGATTGAAGATTTTGAGTTAAATTGAGCGATTCTTAATTAAGAAAACATAATAACATATTGAAATAATTATCAAAACCATCACCTGTCTATATCAAGGAGATAGGATGTTTTTCTATTTTGATGCGACTCTCAGGCGGGTTAGGTGGGCAGGAGAAAAAACGCTCTATTTAGATTTAATGTAACATAAAAGAATGACCTACAAACAGAGATGCCAACCTGCACTCAACATTTTGGAGCCTAAAAAACAGGCATTTCAACTTAATAAATCTTTTATTTAAGCCATTTTATATCGACAAGATCGGCAATCTCATAGAATATCTGCACAATTTTCTATTATCATCTCAACGATATTCTATGATTCGTCATGACTAAGAAATCTTAGATTTTCCCTTGCGGTCGAAATGACGATTATTGATTGATGCTGCAGTGATTTTTCAGCTTATATAAATAAAGGGTATAAAAAACTAACTCTCACACCATCAAGATATGAGAGTTAGTAATATAAGAAAATCAATTTTTGGGTTCTTCTGGCAGCTGCGGTATCTGGTCTGTTTCGTAAAATGCAATTATCCTTGTATGCTGATATCTCTGATGCTCCTTCATTGTTACATTTTTTGGGGCATAAATGTCGCCTGTACCGTATATCTTAAAAAATTGATGCGGCACATTGATAAGATATTTATCAATAACATCAACAACGACTTCTGAACGTTTTTTCCCTAATTTTTCATTAATTTTCTGATTACCAATAGCAGATGCACTCCCGATAGAAATCAAAAGAACCTTCCTGCCCTTGCTTTCACGGGCTAAATAGTCAGTAAAATTCACAAGTCTTTGAAACTCGTGAGAGCCTTTCTGTAAATCACTTGAGCCTACAGAGAAAAATATTGTTATTGCTCCTGTTCCCTGATTCTTTGAGAGCTTCTCTATCATTTTTAAAGATTTTTCCGCTGTCTCAAGATTTTTTTGCTGAGAAGCCATTATTGCTTCCTGATTGGCAAGAGATTTCTTGCTGAGCTTTTTCAATTCATCCATTTCCTGCATAGCCATGTTATGAGAGTCAACAAAAATCTGAGCAAGTGCAGTTGCCTGTTCCTTTGAGGCACCTCCTAAAATAGTTCCATTAGGGAATACTATCTCTTTTTTAGCTCCTGAAGTATCCATCATATGCAGTTGTTTAGTCTCTCCTGCACATCCGACCAAAAAAGAAAAAATAAGTACTAAAAAAATGACATGAAATAAACTCTTATACATTCCATCCTCCTTAAAGTTTGTTGTAGAGATATAAACTCTGCATTCATAAGTTTCTTATATATTATTGCAACAAATAAATATAAAGCAATATTTATACCCCCCCTGCCTTCCCCCTTGTCTCTGCGTGTCCTCACGTAGGACAAGGGGAAGGCAGGGGGGGTGGACTTTATAAACAGACTATTAATAGAGCAAATGGTGTGCCAAAAAGACAACATATTTATTAGCACCTTGATAATCAAACAAATTCATTGCTTTAAAGCTCTGGGGATAAACTCTTGAGAAAGGTTTTTTGTATGAATATTCAAACACTTATAAAGTCCAAAACTTGGATAATATGGTTAATTCTGTCGAAAATTCAATGTTCTTTGTATATATGCAATTCAATACAACAAAGAAAAGGGGTAGCAATATCTTCCAAAGTGCCATAAAAAGGATAATCTACATAGAGTCTGTCCATAAAGCATGATTTTCATAAGAAACCGTAATTCCCGCGAAAGCAAAACCACAGTGTTTTCAAGTGTTTCTGGATGCCAGACTAAAGGCTTCTGGCATGACAAAAATTAAAATGATAGTTTATAAAGTAAATAAATCCGCGCTGTTATCATTCCGACTGAGGGGAGGAATCTTTAAAAATGTTAGATTTCTCGCTCTGTTCGAAATGCAATTTATAAGTAGACACTAATTAGATTGGGTACCGCCGTATTTCTTAACCTGCAAGACCTTTGATATCTCTATAGTCAAGTAATTTATTAATCTTGCTTATTTTATATCCCCAGTCAAGGCTTTCTTTAAATCGTCAGAATTATACAACCCATCTATCTTCCTAAATGTATATCCGAGTCCTTTGCAATTATCACACCCATTAGTATCACAGAAAATGCATTTTTCAGGAGCATACATTTTTACATAATAATCCTGAAAGCCTTCAGGGGCTGAATCAACTGTATATATTACTTTATTGTAATTAATTCTTTTGCCACTTATTGAAATGTAAGGATATCCGTAAACTGGCCTTTCACAATATATCAGATTCTCGATCTCGGAGCTTTGCATATCTGAAAAGGTAGTCTCATCAGGTAAAATTAATCCATTCATTCCCAAAATAGCGGGATACATTATATCATCAATCTTATTTATCAATGGATAGACTGAAAAAATAATTCTCTCGAAGTTATCGCAGATATTATATATAAAAGAGATTTGGAGCAAATCAAGTGTCCTAAAAACATCTTCTTTTTTCACATCAATATCTATCTTTACAATCTTATTTAAAATGCCGTTTCCATAGATACTAACCGCGCAACTATGTTCTCTTATAATAATATCTATCCTGTAAAAAGATGTGTCTTTAATTTTCTCTAAGATATCTTGAAGAATGGAAAGAAGAGAAGGAACTGCTTCCTTTTTGAAAAATTTTGTTAAGGCTTGTTCTATCTTTTTTCCCTCTCCAATTGAAACATTAATTTTTTTATTTAAGGTATTTTCGATAAATGCAAGGGCAGCGTAGTTAAAAATATCATCCGTTACAATACAAATCTCATCATCCGTCTCGAATAAAGGCAAAATCCTATTTTCAAAAAGATAATTCTTCGGCAATTTTACAATCAAATCATTGTCAATCTCTACATGCTCTATAATTATAAATGGTATGTCAAATTGCTTACTAAGAACCCACTGCACATTTTCCTCGGTTATCTTGCCTATCTTGGCAAGTGTTTCACCCAACTTCAGCCCCATTAACTTCTGCAGCTTCAATCCCTCATTTAAATCCTCTTCATTTATAAGACCATATTGCATAAATAGTGAGCCTATTTTCTTTTTTTCCTCGCTCATCATTAACTCCTTATATTTCTTGGGTATGTTTACTAAGGTTGTCTTAATCCCCTTATTTTTTTCAATGTATCCAGATAAACCTCCTTTTTTTCAGGGTTCAACTCTACAGCCTTTAACGCCAAAGATTCCGCCTCAACGATGTTTTCCCGTTTAAGATAATATATCCATGCAAGGTTATTATAAGCATCAGCATTCTCGGGGTTCTCTTTGATAGCTTTTTTATAATATCTTTCAGCACCCTCAAAATCATTTTTTAGAAAATAGGCATTTCCAAGATATAAAAAAGCAACGGGACTTTTTTTTGCAGCGATTTCATACTCTTTTATTGCGTTATCCAACTGCCCTTTTTTTTCATAAGCCACACCGAGCGCAATATGTTCTTCAAGAGTCAGCTTATCATCAAGGATTATGATTCGCGGCAGTGAACAGCCAGAAAGCAAAAGGCAATTAGCAATAAATATTGCTGTAATATAAACTCTAATAAATCGAAAATTAAAAAAATAATCCAGAAACATTTTAGATCCAGAATGTACTAATCCTGCTTTTTTACTAATAACGTCCAGTAATTCGTCTTTCCCCATGCCTTAACAAAATCTTCTGTATCTATAAATTGCTGTTCAGCTTTATCTGAATTAACTATGACTCCATAATCATTATACCCTATTATAACCATGAAATGATTATGCTGATAAAATAAAAAGCCATAATCTAAGAGCACAATAATTGGATAGCCGCTGTTAATATTAGCCTTCAAATCATTCATGCTCCCAGCGTATTGCATAGCTCTAAACCCCTTATTTTTAACGTATATAACCATATCCAGCCCGAGAGTCCCTTTAGCGGATTTGCTGAAGATATCATCAGCTATTTTGTCAGGGGTAATATCAAGGCCATGATAATTCATAACCCCCGCAAGAGAAGAAGGTCCGCATTGATATTCCTGCTGGGGATAAAATGGGACATTCTTTAATATCCTGCTATTAGAGTTATGCTGAATATAAGAACTTGAACACGAAAAAGCAAAAAAGAATATAATTAAATAAATGAATCTGTTTATTGATAACATTTGAACAACCCTAAATATTTATTACTATTATATTTAATGGGAGATAAAATATGGAAGATAGGATTAAAGTTGGCATAAGTTCTTGCTTATTAGGTGAAAAGGTAAGATATGACGGAGAACATAAACTTGACCACTACCTCAAAGATACATTAGGAAGATATGTCGAATGGGTTATGGTATGCCCGGAAGTAGAGATGGGACTCCCAGTCCCCCGTGAAGCAATGAGACTGATTGGCAATCCTGACTCTCCACAATTGATGACCATACGCACACAGATAGATTATACAAATCAAATGCTTAAATGGGCTGAGCAAAGGCTGATAAAATTGAAAGAAGAAAAATTATGCGGATTTATATTTAAAAGCCGTTCCCCCAGTTCAGGCATGAAGGGTGTTAAAGTATATAGCAATTCTGGAATTCCTGCAAAAACAGGAACGGGCATTTTTGCAAAAACATTCATGGATAAATTCCCTTTGCTTCCCGTTGAAGACGATGGAAGACTGCACGACCCTGCAATAAGGGAAAATTTCATAGAGAGGATTTTTATCTATAAAAGATGGCTGGATTTGCTTAAAGAAGATGGTTTGGTTTGGAAACTCGTATCATTTCATACAGATCACAAATTTCTTATTCTTTCACATAGCCCCAAGCACTATACTGAATTAGGAAGGCTGGTTGCAAATGCAGGGAAAAAGGAAAATGAAACGCTTCAGCAGGAGTATATAACCACATTGATGGCGGCATTAAAACTTATTGCCACAGTCAAAAAAAATACCAATGTTCTTCAACACATATCAGGTTATTTGAAAAGATTTCTATCGGCTGATGAAAAAACAGAAATAAATGAGATAATCTCGAATTATCACAAAGGATTAATCCCTCTAATAGTCCCTATAACTCTGATTAACCACTATACCAGAAAATATAATGAGCCGTATTTAAAGAGGCAGTATTATCTAAACCCTCATCCTCTTGAGCTTATGTTGAGAAACCATGTTTGAGTATATTTAATCGATAAACTTAAACTTTAACGAGAAGATACAACCATTGTAATTTAATATTTTTCTACTGTAACGCCAAAATGATAATGTCCTATAGAGAGACTGCTAAACTGTCTAATTTA
>JBBIKS010000039.1:0-21726 GCA_037445375.1 Nitrospirota bacterium
CAGTAGAGTAATGACAAAGGGATTTGTCAGATCAAGTCTTGACAAGTACAAATAAAAATATCTGAAAAATAATGGATATTAAAAAACCCTTAATAGAGATAAGGGATATTTACAAGTCCTACCAACGGGGTAATTTAGTAATTCCAGTATTGGAAAATATCTCTTTTGATATAGCTCAGGGTGAATTTCTTGCCCTTATGGGACCTTCTGGTTCCGGCAAGAGCACTCTATTAAATCTAATAGCCGGCATTGACAAGCCTGACAGCGGAATTATAGCGGTTGAGGGTGTTAATATCGCCCAACTATCTGAGACCGAATTAGCCCACTGGCGGGCTTTAAATGTAGGTTTTATCTTTCAATTCTATAATCTAATACCAGTCCTTACAGCCATTGAAAATGTTGAACTGCCACTTATCTTAACGAGTCTCTCAAAAAAGCAAAGGCAGGAACATGCCGCTCATGCACTAAAGATTGTAAACCTCGATGATAGGGTGAATCATTATCCAAGCCAACTATCAGGCGGGCAGCAGCAAAGGGTGGCTATTGCAAGGGCATTTGTTACCGACCCTACCATACTTGCTGCAGATGAGCCGACAGGAGACCTTGACCGCGCATCAGCCGAAGATGTGCTCGGATTGATGACCCGATTAAATACCGAACTTGGCAAGACCATTATAATGGTTACACATGACCCAAGAGCGGCAAAAAAGGCTCGTCTAATCCGCCAGCTTGAAAAGGGAGTCATGAATGCTGATATTCAAACTCATACTTAAGAATGCCTTCCGCTCAAAGCTCCGTTCAGCCCTTACAATCGCAGGGTTAACGCTTGCAATAATCGCCTTCGGCTTCTTAAGGACGGTTGTTGAGGCATGGTATGCAGGCGTAGAGGCATCCTCTGCGAGCAGACTTGTGACAAGGAATTCCATCTCATTGGTATTTCGTCTGCCGATAGCATATAAGGAAAAAATCAGGCAGATTGAGGGAGTTGAGACTGTCTCATATGGTAATTGGTTTGGCGGTATTTATATAGACCAGAAGAATTTTTTTGCCAACTTTGCTGTAGAGCCCAAAAGCTACCTTGAGCTATATCCCGAATACATAATCTCTGAAGAACAGAAAAAGGCATTTTTAAGGGATAAAAAGGGTGCTGTTGTAGGAAGGAACCTTGTCGATAGGTTTGGATGGAAGATTGGCGATAATATTACCCTAAAAGGGACAATCTATCCCGGTAACTGGGAGTTTGGCCTGAGAGCGGTTTACAAGGGGAGGGATAAGACAACGGATGAATCCCAATTCTTTTTTCACTGGGATTACTTAAATGAAATGCTTAAAAAAGCTGCCCCTGCTATGGGAGACCAGACTGGATTCTATCTTATAGGAGTTAATGATCCAAGGTTTGCTGTAACGGTCTCTCAAAAGATTGATCAGACATTTAAAAATTCATTAGCTGAAACCATGACAGAGACCGAAAGGTCATTTCAATTGAGCTTTATTTATATGACCGAGGCGATACTTATCGTTATCCAACTCGTATCGCTGATAGTAATAATTATAATCCTTGCTGTGGTCGCAAATACAATGGCAATGTCTGTGAGAGAACGAATGGGGGAATTTGCTGTCCTAAAAACGATCGGTTTCGGGGGCGGGCGTATCATCTTCCTCATATTCGGTGAATCTCTTATTATAACGAGCATCGGCTGTATTTTAGGTATAATCTTAACCTTTCCTGCTGCTGCTGCCTTTGCAAGCGAAATGAGCAACTATTTCCCTGTATTTATTATTACAAAAGAAACTATATGCCTCGATATAATCGTTTCATTTCTCATAGGCATTATTGCAGCAACGCTTCCAGCCCTAAGGGCGACAAGTGTGCAGATTGCAGAGAACCTTATGAGGGTAAGATAATGGGAATATTTCTTCTCTACAGCATTAGGAACCTTTTATCACGGCGGCTAACTACAATCCTGACTGCATTAGGTATGGGACTCGTAGTGTTCGTTTTTGCTTCTATATTAATGCTCTCCGAGGGACTCAGGCAGACGCTTGTAGATACCGGCTCTTATGACAATTTAATCTTAGTCCGCAAAGGAGCGATATCAGAGATTCAAAGCGGTGTCGAACGGCATCAGGCTTCAATACTTGAGACACAGCCAGAGGTTGCAATAGGATTGGACGGGAAACATCTTCTTGCAAAAGAGCTTGTTGTTTTAATTAGCCTCCCAAAACGTGAAACTGATAAGCCCTCAAATGTTGTCATAAGAGGCATTGAAGAACATTCGCTATCACTGAGACCGCAGGTTAAGATAGTTGAAGGCAGGATGCCTAATCCCGGCACCTCAGAGATTATCGCGGGTATGAATATTGCCCAGAGATTTAAGGGCGCTGGAATAGGAGAAAATATCAATTTTGCTATGCGAAGCTGGACAGTCGTGGGCATTTTTGATGCAGGTAAGACAGGCTTTAGTTCAGAGATATGGGCTGATGTTGAGCAGTTGATGTCAGCATTCCGAAGGCCTGTCTATTCCTCTGTAATTTTCAAAATAAGGGATTCTTCGGGATTTGAAGCATTCAAATCCCGTATTGAAACGGATCCAAGACTTACCCTTGAAGCTAAACGGGAAGTAAAATATTATGCCGAACAATCAGAAGTTATGGCTAACTTCCTTCGCATACTGGGGCTGTCATTAACGATCATCTTTTCCCTTGGGGCAACCATCGGAGCTATGATTACAATGTATGCAGCCGTTGCAAACCGCATCGGTGAGATTGGGACATTGCGTTCTTTGGGTTTTCAAAGGATTAATATACTTCTGGCATTTTTAATGGAGTCTTTGCTCTTAAGTTTTATAGGAGGTTTGACAGGCTTAATTTTAGCGTCATTTCTTCAGTTCTTTACAGTATCTACAATGAACTTTCAGACATTCTCTGAACTGGCATTCAGTTTTAACCTGACTATCGAGATAGTATTGATGTCAGTCTTCTTCTCCCTCGTGATGGGTTTTCTCGGAGGGGTGCTTCCAGCTTTCAGGGCATCCAGAATGAAGATAGTTGATTCATTGAGGGCATAACCACAAAAATTGCAATTAGATTTTTACACATCAGACGTAAAATCGCTAAAAGAAAAGACAATTCAAAATTCAAAAAAACTGTCGAACTGATTTAGTATTTCAAGAAAAAAGTTTTTTCGGGTATCCATGCCTGTTCTTTTAGAATTAAACACAATTTTTGGGGTTAACTCTAAAAATAGTTCTTATCGCCTTCTGCAAGGTCTCTTAGAGCTTGATGATTAATTATTTTTATCGTCCGACCGCTAACATGTATAATCCCCTGATTGACCATCCTGCTTAATATCCGTGATAAAGTCTCTGGTATCGTTCCTAAAACACCTGCAAGCTGACTTTTAGTTATGTCGAGGTCTATCTCAGATTTGCCTGTATTATCATTAAGCAAGAGCAGGTAAGCCGCTAACCTTCCGGGCACCTCTTTTAAAGATAATCCCTCAACAAGATGAGTAAGATGTCTCAGTTTTTTTGAAAGCTCAGCAAGCATGTTCATCGCTAATGATGGGTCTTTATCTATAAGCTCTATAAAGGATTTTCTTGGAAAGAAAAAGAATCTGCTTTTTTCCAATGTCTCTGCATTAGCCGGAAAACTGCCTCCTGCAAACATCGGAACCTCTCCAAAAATATTGCCCGCTCCATAGATGTGTATTATCTGCTCTTTGCCTTCTGGTGAAAGTTTGAATATCTTTACCCGCCCGGATACAATGGCATAAAAACCTGCCGCCTCATCCCCTTCTGAAAAAATTGCATGTGAACGGCTGAATGTCTGGTCAATAACTATATCGCTTAACTGATTTAATTGATCTTCCGATAATGCCTTGAATAAAGGAATTGTAGAAATGGCATCGATAATCTTCAAATGTTTTACTCCTAAAATGTTATTTGAGAAGCCTCCTTAAAAAGAAAGGATTCCAAGCGTTTGTAAATAAGGGATTCCCTGCCATTCACTCAATAAAGAAGTTTTATATCAAAGTAATCCTTTGAAGCACGGATAGGTGATCAAATCATCACCTTAATTTATCCGAAAAATTGGAAGATTGAAATAAGTATCTGATTACTGTCGTCCGCTTAATTTGTCAATGTCAACATTTAGCCCTATAAGGACGAGTATATCCACCTTTTGTATAACATCAGTTGTGAAAGGGTTGAGATTCCATTTCTCTTTTTCAACTCCATCCTCTGAGGCGATAGTGTAACATTGAGACTTGATATTTTTTTATTTTTTTAACTCGTAATTCTCTGTAGCTTGCTACAGAGAGGTTCACTTAAATATGTTTCCCACTCAATGAGAGAAAGGGTTATAATTAAATTACTGTCAATCTATTGACATGACTTAATAAATCTGATATTCTTTTCTTATGCATAAAGCTCTCATAATTGATGACGACATAATTATCAGAGAGATGCTTGAGACATTTCTAAAAAATGAAGGATTTGAAGTATCTTCTGCTTCGGATGGAAAAATAGCCATTGAAATCTTGCAAAATGAGGTATTTGACATTATTTTGACTGACCTTGTAATGCCGAATATGAATGGAATAGATTTTTTAAAAGAAACATTGTCTTTCGATATAAAGACTCCTATCATAGTAATGACTGCTTTCGGAACAATACAAACTGCCGTAGAAGCAATGAGAGAGGGGGCATTTGATTATATAACCAAGCCTTTTAATCTTAATGAGCTGTCCATAATAATTAAAAGGGCTCTGAAAATTTCTAAGCTCCAAATGGAAAATGTCATACTTAAGAAGCAATTAAAGAAGAAATATGCATTTAAAGGATTAATAGGGGATTCACCCAGAATGCAATTAGTTTTTGAAATGATTGAAAAAATAGCAGATACTGACAGCACGGTCCTGATTACAGGCGAGAGCGGCACCGGAAAAGAGCTCGTGGCAAGAACAATACACTTTAACAGTTCCTGCTCCAGTAACTCCTTTATTCCTCTGAATTGTGCTGCTATACCAAAAGATCTTCTTGAATCAGAACTTTTTGGGCATGAAAAAGGTGCATTCACAGGAGCAATTCATACACGGATAGGACGATTTGAGTTAGCTCATGGTGGAACATTGTTTTTGGATGAGATTGGAGAATTAGACCCCTCATTACAGGTTAAACTTTTGAGAGTTCTGCAGCAAAAAGAATTTGAGAGGGTAGGGGGTCTTAAAACTATCAAAGTGAATGTCAGAATTATTGCAGCAACTAATAAGGACCTCGAAAAGGCTGCAAGGGAAGGTAACTTTAGGGAAGACCTTTTTTATAGATTAAATGTTATTCCCCTTCACTTGCCTCCGCTTAGGGAGAGGATTGAAGACATACCGCTTCTGCTTGAGTACTTTGTTAATTATTTCTGCAACAAGAGAAATAGAAAACCTTTTAAGTTTACTCCTGAGGCAAGACAGTGCATCTTCAGATATGCTTGGAAGGGAAATGTAAGAGAGCTTGAAAATCTTATCGAAAGACTTTCTATATTGGCAGGCAGCGATATCATTTCAGTAGCAGATCTGCCAGAAAAGTTTCATTCACCTGCGGCGATGGAAGATTATAAAAATTACGAAAATCCAAAATCCGATAATCTTGATAGGGATTTTGATATCTCTGAAGAAAGCTGCAATCTAAATAATATCATTAATAATCTGGAAAAAAAACTCATCACTAATGCCCTCGCAAAGGCTGGCGGGGTTAAGAGTAAAGCAGCAAATCTGCTTGGGCTAAACAGAACAACACTCATCGAAAAGATGAAAAAAATGGACATTGATAAAAGCCAAAAATAATTTTTCCGATATGTCATATTAATGACATACTGTCTCGCCTAACTCCTTCTAAATCTCTATCCTTGTGAATGGCACATTTGTTGCACACATTTCCACATGAATATTTTTCTGCCCATATATTTTTTTATATTGCTCTTACTGCCTGTTTCTGCAGAACCCTTTAATAAGGATTCATTATCAGAGCAGCTTAAAAGTGCTTTTGAATTAGTAGAAAAACAAAGAGCTATTGATGCCATAAATGCCCTTTCAAGTTTTTCTCCTGATAGTGCCTCTTTGGCTTCATACCATTATGCATACTCAAAAGCATATGCACAAATTGGTAGGATTCATGATGCTATGGAGCATTTTCGTCTGGCATATATATATTCACAGAGCAAAGATGAAAAAGAACAAATTCTTTTTGATAGAGCAGATACATATGCAAATAATAAAAATTATGACGAAGCAGCTTTATGTTTTAGAATTTTTCTCAGACAGTTCCCTGAATCGAAACTCAAGGAACGGGCATATCTGGGTCTTGCCGAGTCATTATACAATCTTGGCCGTTTTAATGATGCATTTATATTTTTTCAAAAAGTCGGGAATTCTTACAGGGCGCAATATGGAAAGGCAGACGCTTTGCAGGCAATGGGCAGGGTAAGGGAAGCTCATGAGCAATATCTGGATTTGATAAATAAAGACAAGGGATTTGAAAAGTCACAATTGAATTTATATAACATAGGCGAAAATTTTAGACTTATGAATAAATTATCTTTCGCCAAGGTCTATCTTGCACTTGTGAAAGATTACCCTCTTAAATATAATGCGGAGCTATCAAGCGGTCTTATAGCTGTAGATGAGGGGCTGAATGATAAAGCAACCAAACACTTTGAACTCGCCTTACAATCCCCTGATAGAACAATTAAAAGGAAATCGCTTCTTTATCTATCGGAAGTTTTAATGAAAACAGGCAAAACGCAGGAAGCAAAAACAAAGCTCATTGAGATCAGGCATAAGTATCCATACGGAAAAGATTATGATAAGGCATTGCTAAGACTATCGGGTATATATAAAAACGAGGGCGGTTTCAATGATGCTGCATCCGTATTAAGAGAGCTGGTCTTTAGAAAAAATCCTGAGAAGGCAGCCCTTGATGAATTTGAAGTCTTGCTGCTTGCAGCAAGAGATAAGGACAATAATGATTTCATAAGACTCTGGAAAGCCGTAGGTCAGTGGCTGCTTGAACCGTCACGCTCTGATTTCATATTAAAGATTGTAAAAGACCTTAAGCCTTCAGGGAAGCCATATCTGGATGTCTGCAAATGGCTGCATAAGCATGGTTCAGGGGAGGCTAAAATGCAAGGAAGCCTGCTCTTGGCGGAATTTTATGCCGAGATGGGAGATATTGCAACATCTTCAAAATACATCCAAAATGTAAAGGCAACAACTCAAAATGATGATATGAATAGAATAAATGCAAGGCTGTTTCATTTAAAGGGAGAACATGAAAAAGCACTCTCAGCATTATGGCAAATAAAGAATCTTAATGATCAGGATATTGGTTTGTTCATAAATGTTTCATCCCAAATATCGCCTACGGTAAAGAACCACCAAAATCTTGCCAATTTCTTAGAAAATGCTATAAAAAATATTGATGACAAACCAAAATTCAATATTGATCTTGCTGATGTCTTTTACCAGCTTGGGAAGGGGCAGGACGCCTTGAGACAATATAAGGCGGCAATAACTATCAATGAAAAAAGCAAGAGTCTCTCAACAAAAGACACAGACTGGTGTCTTTACAGGATATCCATGCTTTCAGCCAAAAATGAATCAGATGAATCAGCCAAAGGACTTCAAAAGGGGAAAGAATCAGTAAACCGCTTTGCTGGCGCAAAATCCAAAGAAAACAGCCTGAATGAAAGGCTGAAAGGGCTTTTTTAATGAATATATCGCAATTACAAGAGGCATTTCATAGCTTTTCGGAAGCTTCCAAAAGTATCGAATCTTACTATGAACTGCTGCAAAGAAAGATTAATTTCCTGACACTCGAGATTGAAAAAAAGAATACGCAGCTCAACAATGCACTTTTAGATGCAGAAAAGGCAAATGATTTCTTAAACGCAGTGCTTTATAACATTGAGGATATAATTATAGTTATTGACGGCGATGAACAGGTTACTATGATCAATAAATCTGCAGAGAAATACCTTCAGCTTGACCCGTCGGCTGTCAAAGGAAAGTCTTTTGATGAAATGAAAATCAGCATTGTGGATGATGGCTCTGATAGCTATTTGATAGCAAACGGAAGAAGATACAATGTTATCGTCTCCAGCTCTACAGTGATTGACTCAGGAGGCAATATTAAGGGCAAGGTAATACTGATAAGGGATGTGTCAAGGTTAAGAGAGCTTGAAGTTCTTAACGAGAGAAATCAAAGGCTTATATCAATGGGAGAGATGGCTGCAAAGATTGTTCATGAGATAAGGAATCCCCTTTGCAGCATTGAATTATACGCCTCAATGCTCGAAAATGATATTGAAGATTTGGCGCATAAAAAACTTGCTGCGGGAATTTCGAAAAGTATAAGCAACCTTAATAATGTCTTGACTAATATGTCTATATTTGCTCGCCCGAATAAGCCCTCACTGAAACCAGTAAGAATAGACAAGACAATTGACGAGTGCATCGAAATGATAATGCCATTGATTAAATCCTCTAAAGTAAAAATCCAAAAGTCTCTGTTCATATCTCAAATAGAAGGAGATGGAGAACTTATAAAGCAGGTTTTTTTAAATTTAATAATAAATGCTGTTCAGGCTAAACCTGATGAGGCATTTAGCCTATTGATTGAAATTAATATGAACGAAGACGACGATTTCGTTATTGTTGATATCAAAGATAACGGCATCGGCATAAAAAAAGAACATCACGAGAAGATTTTTGACCCATTCTTCAGCACAAAAGAGAGCGGCTCCGGGCTTGGGCTATCTATTTCAGCGAAGATCATTCAGTCCCATAACGGATATATAAAGGTAATGAGCGAACATGGAAGGGGGAGCTGCTTCCGTCTTTACTTCAGAAAAAATAAGAATAGGAAATCGCAGGAGCAGTCCGTCAGGATAAATAAGAGAGGTTCGGATGCAATCAAAAAATGCACAGCAAATACTTGTAGTAGATGATGATCCTCAGATGAGACTTGCCCTGATGGAGGCTGTAAAAAGGCTTGGGTATGAGGTGGTTTTGTCTGATAATGGCAAAGACGCCCTCGAAAAATTCCAGAGGTGCAACTTTTCCATGATAATCACCGATATGAAGATGCCTGCCATGACGGGCTTAGAGCTACTGAGAGCGATCAGGCGGGCATCATCAAAAATACCGGTTCTAATAATTACAGCTTTTGGAACAATAGAAAATGCTGTGGATACTATGAAGGAAGGGGCAGTAGATTATCTTTTGAAGCCTTTCTCATTCGATGCCGTCAAAAAGGCAATTGATTCCATCATATGCAAAGAAAACCAGAGAAGGCAAATAATTACGGACAATCCAGAGATGCAAAATATATTAAGGCTTGCAGAGAGCCTTGCGATGAACGATATTACAGTCCTTATATATGGGGAAAGCGGAACTGGAAAAGAGCTTTTGGCAAGGTATATCCACAGCCTTAGCAAAAGAAGTCAGATGCAATTTGTAGCTGTCAACTGTGCAGCAATACCTGATAATCTTTTAGAGTCCGAATTATTCGGTTTTGAAAAGGGGGCATTTACAGGTGCTATTGACAAAAAGCTTGGCAAATTCGAGATCGCAAATGGAGGCACTATACTCCTTGATGAGATAGCCGAGATGTCCATCATCCTTCAGTCAAAACTGCTCAGGGTGCTTCAGGAAAAAGAGATTGACAGGGTGGGCAGCAGAAAACCAATCCCGGTAGATGTAAGGGTTATAGCGACTACAAATAAGGATTTGCAGAAACAATGCGCTGAAGGCCGTTTCAGAGAAGATCTTTATTACAGGCTTAATGTATTTCCCATCAAGATTTTACCTCTTAGGGAAAGGCGGGAAGATATCCCCATCCTTGCGAAACACTTTTCGGAAATTTTTTCAGCCACCTTCTCAAAAGATGTTTTGGGTTTTACAGTTGAGGCAATGGAGTTTCTTAAAACACAACAATGGCGGGGAAATGTCAGGGAATTAGAGAATGTAATTCAAAGGGCTGTATTTATGTGCAGAGAAAAAAAGATCAAGATTAATGACTTTTTGCTTGAAGACACCTTGGTCAGGAAAGGACTTAATGGAAAACTGAAAGAAATGGAAAAAGAACTAATTATAAAAACATTGAATGATGTCAGGGGAAATAAGACAAAAGCAGCAAAAATCTTGGGGGTGAGCGTAAGGACTATCAGGAATAAATTAAATGAATATGGGCTTGAATACCCCCTTTTGGCACAATAATTGTAATTAATGAAGGTAATGTAAAAAATTATGTGAAAAAATGAGGGGAGTATATCAAGCCACAGATCACGGATAGCTCGATGTTCTAAAGAAGATGGGGGTAATAAATTCCTTTTAGTTGAGGTGATACATTATTTTTTTTCTGTGTTTTGAGTGTTTAATTTTTGACAATACCATTTATAAGTCAGGGAGATTTTAGTATGAGCGAAGGATTTAAGGTTTTGGAAGGTTTATTATATATCACAAAAGCAAGACACAGCTTAATAGCATCTAATATTGCCAATGTTGATACGCCTTTATATAAAGCGAAGGATATTAAGTTTGAGATGAATCTCAGGGACGAGGTTATAGCATTGAAGATTACATCAGAAAGTCATATCGGCAACACCAATCCCGTAGTTTCTACTGAATTGAAGGGGGAGTCAACCCAGCCATGGCTCGATGAGAACAATGTGGAACTTGATATGGAAGTAGCTAAAATGACAGAGAATGCAGTCTTATATCAGACAGGCATAAATATGCTCTCTTCAAAAATCAGAATGTTTAAAAGTGCATTAAGGAGATAGAACATGGATTCCTTTGGAACTTTGAGAATCAGCGCCTCTGCATTATGGGCACAAAGGCAGAGAATGAATGTTATAGCTTCAAATATGGCAAATGTTAATTCAACAAGGACAGAGCAGGGAGGCCCTTATAAGCGAAAAGATGTCATTTTCTCGGCTATTCCCCTTGAATCTGCTGCCGGAGCTGTTGAAGGGGTAAGTGTTGTTGATATTGTTGAGACTGAGGAGCCATTGAAGCTCATCCATGACCCTTCGCATCCAGACGCAAGAAAGGATGGATATGTAGAGATGCCTAATATAAGCGTCATCGAAGAAATGGTCAATATGATGATGTCTTACAGGGCATATGAGGCATCTGTCTCAACCTTCAATATAACAAAAACCATGTTTCTTAAAACCCTTGAACTCGGGAGGTAGTAATGTCTGAAATAAAGGCAATTCAAAACGGCATCCAAAATCTGCAATCAAATGCAGGCACCAACAAAACTCAGCAGGCAGCGGGCTTCAATAATCTTGTGCAGGAAGCAATGGAGATGCTCTCTAAGGCTCAAAATAATGCAGACTCTGCTGTAAAGGAACTTGCATCAGGCGGGGATATTACCCACGCGATTATAATGATGGAAAAAGCTGACATGTCTTTTCAGTTGATGGTTGAAGTAAGAAACAAATTACTTAATGCATATGATGAAGTTATGAGGATGCAGGTATAATGGCTGTCTTTAATAGAATCAACGATTTAATAAAAGGGCTTTCTTTAACAAAAAAATTCATATTTTTTGGTGGAATTACACTTGCGATAGCTGCTCTTATACTTGCGATAACGATTATCCAGATGCCTTCATACCAAGTTCTTTTTTCAAATCTAAGCGACGAAGATGCGGGATTAATATTACAAAAACTCAAAGAACAGAAGATTCCTTATAAGCTTGAAGGGAATGCCATAAAAGTGCCTCTTGAAAAGGTGCACGATTTGAGGCTGCAGCTTGCAAGTCAAGGGATCCCGCAAGGAGGCGGGATCGGATTTGAGCTTTTTGATAAGACAGATCTATCTACAACGGATTTTGTGCAGAAATTGAACTACCGCAGGGCTTTACAGGGAGAGCTTTCACGCACTATTAAGGCATTGCCAGAGATTGAACAGTGCAGGGTTCATTTGGCTGTTCCGGAAAAATCTGTTTTTGCGAGGGCTGCTGAAATACCTAAGGCATCAGTATTTGTAAAACTGAAAAGCGGCAAAAGATTATCAAAGGGACAGGTTGACGGCATAGTCCATCTTGTTGCAAACAGTATCGAGGGACTTGACTCGAAAAATGTGACAGTTGTTGACAACAAGGGAGAATTGCTCACCTCTGTTTCTGATGAGGCAATAGGCATGACAAATGCTCAGTTAGAAAAACAACAGATGATCGAAAAAGATCTTGAAAGCAAGATAATAACCATGCTCGAACCAGTTATAGGCAAGAACAAGGTAAGAGCAAAGGTTGCTGTTGCACTAAACCTCTCAAAGACCGAAAAAACTGAAGAGAAATATGACCCCGAAGGACAGGTAGCAAGAAGTGAGCAGAAAAGTTCCGAAAAGTCCGCAACAGGGACATCAGGGGGAACTCCCGGCGTTACATCAAACATCCCCAGCAAAACACCCCCAGCAGCGGCATCATTAAAAGGGCAAACAGATAAAAAAAATGAAGTTATAAATTATGAGATATCCAAAACCACAAGCCATCAAATAATAGGACCCGGTGAGGTTAAAAGGCTTTCAGCAGCGATTTTGGTTGACGGCAGTTACGTTGCCCAGCAGGATACTAAAACTAAAGAAGTTAAATATACAGCTAGAACAGAAGAAGAAATTAAGCAATTTGAAGAAATGGCAAAAAGGGCAATAGGATTCAGCGCTGAACGGGGAGATGATATAAAGGTTGTTAATATGCCATTTGAGTCCGCGCCCGTTGAGGAGATTCCCCCTGTCAAAACAGAGATAATACCTATTGCGATTGAAGCAGCAAAATATCTTCTGCCGATTATAGCATTATTATTCTTCTTCATCTTCGTTATCAGGCCACTTATGAAAGTCATTACAACTCCAAAGGCGGCTGAAAAACCGTCTTTGCCCGACATTACCAGGCTCGAAATAGAGACGGAAAAGACAAAGCAACTACCTACTAAAACTCCTAAAGAGCTAATTGCAGAATGGGCTAAGAGCAATCCAAAAGAGGCAACTAGTCTCATAAAGGGATGGATAAATGAAAGATAGCAAACTCGACGGATACGAAAAAACGGCTGTATTCCTAAATTTAGTCGGCGAAGAAGTTGCGGCTGAAATATTGAAAGGTCTCGAAGTAAAGGAAATTGGCAGAATAACAATGCAGATGTCCAAATTAAAAACAGTGCCGGCAGAAGTTGTTGAAGACCTCGTAAGGGAAGTCTCTCATGGCGCTACTGGGGGCAATTTAAATATGGGGGGAGAGGATTTTATTAAAAGAGTTCTATCCAAAGGGCTTGGAGATGAAGGCGCAGCAAAGATACTCGAAATTGCATCCAAGGAAGGCCCACTTGAAGATCTTAGGTGGGTAGATTCAAAAACCCTTATCAGTTTTCTTTCTGCTGAACATCCCCAGACTGTTTCCCTTATAATGTGTCTGCTTGAACCGTTGCAGGCTGCTGATATATTGTCCGGGCTGCCCGAACATATTAAGAGTGAAGTCATTATTAGAATGGCGACTACTGGGCGTATCTCGGATACAGCCCTCGATGAAATAAAAGAGGTCTTAAGAGGGCAGCTTGATTTAAGCAAGGGGAAAGGCAAAAAACTCGGCGGAATTAAATCTGTTGCTGAGATATTAAACTTATGCGACAAATCTACGGAAAAAACAGTTCTTGATAAAATTGACGAACAAAATATGGATTTGGCAGATTCCATAAGACAATTGATGTTTGTATTTGAAGATATTGTAACGATTGACAACAGAGGCATCCAGATGATTCTCAAGGAAATATCAACTGAGGACATTAGCATTGCCTTGAAGACTGCTTCTGAGGAACTGAAAGCAAAGATATTTTCTAATATGTCTCAAAGAGCAGCAGTAATACTTAAGGAAGAGATGCAGGCAAAAGGACCTGTAAGGGTTTCTGATGTAGAGAAGGCTCAAATGAATATCGTCAATGTTGTCAGAAAGTTAGAATCAGACGGCAAGTTGATTATTGCAAAGAAAGGGGGAGAAGAACTTGTTTAAGAAGAAACTGGTTTTTGCTCATGCAATGCCTTATATAATGCCATCCCTTGATACTATAAAAACAATGGTGATTGAAGGCAGCGTAAAAGAAACTGCTGATGCTGCATTGAATATCCATAGAATCGAAGAGATTGAAAGGGAAGCTTATGAGAGAGGGTTTGAGTCCGGACAAAAAGCAGGTTTTGAGATGGGGGAACAGAAGGCTCTTTTGCTGATTCAAAGACTCGAAAAAGCTATTTCGGATCTCGCAGACCTCCACAAAAAAGAAATAAAGGAATTGGAAAAACAATCGCTCGATATTTCTATTGCGATTGCCAAAAGAATTGTTTTAAAAGAACTCACTTTGAACCCTGATATTATTGCCGATATTGTTAAAGAGGCTTTGACGAGACTGCAAAGAACAGGACAGATTATCATCAGGATACACCCCTCACTGCATGAAATCTTTATCAGAAATAAATCTGAGTTGATAAATGTTTCTCCTGATATTGTTTTTGAGTTGGATGCAAAGCTGCCGCTTTACGGAGCAGTTGTAATCGGACCAGAGGAGAGCATTATTACAGATATTGAAGAACAGTTTAAAAATATTTTAGATGATATGGGAGTGAGGCTTGCCAGGGATTGATCTCTCACAATATATAAATTCTATCGAGAATTCAGAACCGCTGCGAGTTTATGGCATGGTTGCAGAGATTACGGGCATAATCATTAAGGCAACGGGGCTTAGAACGAGCATTGGGGAGTCGTGCAAAATATATTCAAATAATAACATCCTTGACGCAGAGGTAGTCGGCTTCAGGGATGGGAAGGCTTTGCTTATGGGCATTGGAGACCTTACGGGTGTGAGACATGGAAGCAGGGTGCTTTCTATGGGCAAAAGGGCATTCATAAAAGCATCTCCTGCGCTCATCGGTAGAGTGATCAATGACAGGGGCGAGCCTCTGGATGGGAAGGGCGAAATTAAAGGCATTGATTATCCCATTTATTCGCAAACGCCGCATCCCCTTAAAAGACAAAGGATTGCCGAACCATTGGATTTGGGAATAAGAGCATTAAACGGACTGCTGACCTGCGGGAAGGGGCAAAGATTAGGGATTATGGCTGGTTCAGGAGTTGGGAAGAGCGTTCTGCTCGGGATGATAGCCCGATATACAGAGGCTTCAATTAATGTAATAGCGCTGATAGGTGAAAGAGGCAGGGAAGTTAGAGAATTCATCGAAAAAGACCTCGGCAAAGAAGGCATGGCTAAATCTATACTGGTACTTGCGACTTCTGATCAGCCCCCGCTTTCAAAGATAAGAGCCGCATTAGTAGCGACTGCGATAGCCGAATATTTCAGGGATATGGGCAATGATGTGCTTTTGCTGATGGACTCTATAACAAGAATAGCTCAGTCTCAACGTGAGATCGGTCTTGCAATCGGGGAACCACCGACCGCAAGGGGATATACTCCATCGGTCTTCACGCTTTTGCCAAAACTGCTTGAAAGGGTTGGCACATCAGAGGAAAAGGGGAGCATAACAGGAATATATACTGTTTTGGTAGAAGGTGATGACCTCTCAGAGCCTATAGCTGATGCGGTGAGGGCTGTTCTTGACGGGCATATAGTATTATCGAGAGAACTCGCAATGGAAAATATTTATCCATCCATTGATATCTTGCAGAGCATAAGCAGGGTTATGCCTGATATTGTAGGGTCTAGACACAAAGAGTATTCATCTAAATTTGTAGAGACTTTTGCACTCTATAAAAAATTCGAAGACATGGTCAATTTAGGAGCGTATAAAGAGGGGTCAAATCCTAAAGTTGATTACGCAATTAAGAAAATAGATAAGCTTAAGGCTTACATAAAGCAGGGGATTGAAGAGAGGCGCGACCTTGCTGACAGCATACAGGGTTTATACTTAATCTTCGATTAATAGGGAGCGAATTTATGACCAGCAAAAGAATATCCAAGATACTCGAACTGAAGCAATTCACAAAGGATATTTATGAGACTGAACTTAAGAAGACTCTGGAGTCCCTGCAGGCTGAAAAAACTAAGCTTACCTGCATAGAGAAAGATATAGAGGAAACAATAAACCTGTACGCTCAATCTCAACGAGATGGCTCAATTAATGTTCATGAGCTTGAATTTTTTTATAACTATCTGCGGCATATGAACAGGCAGGCAGAAAAACAGAAAAATATTATTTCTAAAAAGTCAGTCGAGGTTCAAAATAAAAAGGATAAAGTGATTAATGCTTATAAGGAAAAACAAATGGTCGAGATAATCCATGACAAGCTGCTCAAAGAAGAAACCAAAGAGGCAGATAAAAAAGAACAAAAGGAAATAGACCTTAATTTTCTTTACAGAAAGACAAGAAAGTGAGAACCTTTAATTTAAATAGATATACAGCTTTCGAAGGATATCTTCAAAAATGCAAAAATATATACATATAATCATTCCTAAAATACTTAAGCAATGCTTGACTATTTCAGCAAGTTCCTTGTTCTTTGTGTTTTTTGTGTCCCTTACAATTTGTACTTATGCACAGGCACAAGATGATATGCTGAAACTGATAGAGAAAAAGCAGACTGAACTCAAAGATAAAGAACTCTTTCTTAAACAGGAAGAAAAAAGGCTCGAAGCCCTTAAAAAGGATGTTGACGAAAGAATAGAAAAATACACAAAGATTCTCACCCAGATAGAAAATGTCTTAAAAAAGATTGAACAAGCAAAAGACCAAAACTTTGAGCATATCATAAAGACCTATGAGACGATGCCGCCTGAGGAGGCAGCCCAAAGACTCTCATCTTTAGATGAAGAATTGCTTGTAAAGATAATTCTAAGGATGAAGCCAAAAAAAGCAGCGGCTGTAATGGCATTAATGGATGCCAAAAAGGCAGCTTCAATCACCCAAAGCATAAGCAGTATCGAGAAAAAATTTCCTATCAGGTGAAATCTTTCCCACTTGATCAAAACTTGCCCAAGTTATTCCGTCTTATTCAATAATAAGGATCCCAAATCCAGCGATAATTCGGCAAAACCAAGCCAATTCGTCATTCTACGACTTGAACTGGGGAATATATGCATCTGTTTTCTGTGGAAACGTTAACCCTGATAGATAGACTTAGGCTTACTAAGATCTAACTTAACAAAAACTCTCCCGTCAAGGGAGGGGAACATAATATGACCCTCTCACCTTGCGGGAGCTTTATTTATGTATTCCTTAGTAATTAAATGAGAAATATATTTTTTTAGGCTGGCATATTTATTGACATATCATTTGCATGGAATTCCCTATGCTTACAAATAATGTTTTTGGATATGACATCAAGTCTTATTTGGGAAATGAGGATGCGACCCAATGCGGAGAGATTTCAAGAGAAGACTTTATTGCTATTCTTACAAAGATGGTCAATGAAAACAAGACATTGACTGATAAAATGATGAAAGGACTATCGCAATGTTCTGATAATTTAGAAGGGGTCGATAAGAATGAACTTCTGGGCATTATCGATGAGATATCAATTAAGCTTGCTGAACAGATAAATCAGAACTTTGAAGAACTAAAAGCAGCTCAATATGTTATTGCGTCTATGATGGCAGCTCTAAGTTCCATGAAAAATAATGGTATGCTTCAAAATCTTGTGAATGTTTCAGAACAAAACCTCAATGAGAATAATAATGAGTTTCTTCAAACAAATTACGATAGCCAAGATATCAAGCTCTTAACTGAGATAGACGAAAAGATTAATTATTTTCAAAAGATGTCTTCAGAGAATATTTCAGATATTGATTTTGCAGCAGAACTAAGTCAGGACATACAGCAATTAATTGCAAAACCTGAAAAAGTTGCTTTAGCAAATAAAGCAGATTTGCAGGCATTTATAGATTCAGAAAGCGACAGCGCAGGTTCACAAAAAAACATGATAAATGCTCAAAAACTGACTGAAAGGCAAATCAATCAAGCAATCTTGCCCATACATAATAATGACGAACTGACAATTTCAGAACCTGAGATTCAAGAACCCCTTAACAAATATAACAATTTATCAAACAGCACAAAATATTATTTTGCTTCCAAAAAAGAGGCAGATATTTTAATTCAGACTAACACATCATCGGATTACTTGAAAGATCAGCCCGGCGGCGATGAATTCTCTTTTTTTGGAAAGAAAGATACTAAATATGCCTCAAATGAAATTCCATTATCTGAATCAAGACAGACATTTTCGGAATCCATTATTAAAAACACTGTCGTGGAATCATCGATACCAAAAATAAAAGTTATAAATAATGAATCTCCAAATATTAATGGGGATAAAATTTACTTTTCTAAAACAGATGATGCAACTGTCAGGCTTGCAATTGAACCAGAAGGGATGGGGATGCTCGATATTGAACTCACACTCGAAAAGGGTATTGTCAATGCACATATACTTGCCTCGGAGTCTGCCGGCAAGAACTTCCTCGATAATAACCTATCCAATATATTAAATAATCTCTTAAGAGAGGGATTAAATGTCGGAAAATTTTCAGTATCATTAGGGGATAGAAAAAATGGCACGGGAGACAATAATAACGGAACAAGGCAAAGAGGCACTAAAGTATTGGAGGATTTGAGTTTATTAAAAAACAATAACAAAAATAACTTGATTAGTATTTTTGCTTGAAAGGAGATAATCATGGAAGCCTTGCAAATAGGTCAGAATGCAGCAAACTCAAATAATGCTGCAACAAAAAAGACACCGGGGAAAGATGAATTTTTAAAATTGCTTACGATGCAGCTTCGTTATCAGAATCCCTTAAATCCTATGGACAATACGGAATTTACATCACAGCTTACGCAGCTTAGCTCCCTTGACGCCTTAAACAATATGGTAATGCAAATGAATGACATGCTGCTTTATCAAAACTCTATTCAAAATACCCTGACATTAAATCTTATTGGCAAGAATGTGAAGTTTTCCGGCAATCAGGTAAGTCTGAAGGATAAAGGCGAGATCAACTATAATCTTTCCGCCAATTCATCAAAAGTAACCATCTCAATTCTCGATTCATCGGGAAAACTTATCAGAAAAATTGAAGCAGGACAACATAATTCCGGCGCAAATAATTATGTATGGGATGGGAAAGACGCAAGTGGCAACAAGATGCCAGATGGTAGCTACTCATTTAAAGTTGAGGCTTTAGATGCTTCAGGAAACCCGGTTGGGGTAACAACTACATCTAAAGGAGTGGTGACAGGGATTACCTTTGAAAACAATACAACATATCTTGTCATTGATGGAAAAACAAAGTTTAAGCTCAACGAAATCTTGGAAATATGCTAAGGAGGTTTTAACATGATTACATCGTTATACACAGCGGTAAGCGGAATAAGCGCTAATGGGACCGCCCTAACAGTAATAGGAGACAACATAGCAAATCTCAATACTGTGGGTTTCAAAGGAAGCAGAGTTGCATTCGGAGATATACTCAGTCAGACTCTTGCCGGGGGGTCATCACAGATAGGAAGGGGGGTTTTGCTCAGTGATGTCTCTGCTCTTTTTTCGCAGGGTTCATTTCAGACATCGGCGAATGTTTTCGATATGGCGGTTGACGGTGAGGGCTTTTTTATTGTCAAGGAAGGCGGGGGGGCAAAATATTATACGAGGGCAGGTCAATTTTCCTTAAATAAGGATGGATATGTTGTCAATCCTGAAGGGCTATTCTTACAAGGATATCTTGCAGATGCTACGGGAAGGATATTGGGCGAGGTAAATGATTTACAATTAGGAACAACTCAAAGCCCGCCGAATACGACCGCAAATTCCACAATTGCAGTGAACCTAGATGCCACAGCCGTTGCTCCAACCGATCCATTCACCCTTGACGGTAATGGAGACGGCAATAATGACGACCCGGCAAATTTTAATTCTTCCACTACAATTACAGTTTATGACTCACAGGGCGGCGCTCACACCGTAACCCTCTATTTCGTAAAAACAGGAGATAATGCATGGGATGTCAATTATGTTCATGAAAATCCAGACCCCACTGATCCAGATAGATATATTTTAGCGGGTACACAGTCTCTGACATTTGATGAAAATGGAGCATTAGTTGACGATAACAGCGGCACAGCAATAGATTTCGATTTCGGGACTTCCGTGACCACACCGCAGCCAATAACATTTGATTTTGGCACCGGCACAGGAGAGACCCCGCCCGGCACCGGACTGGATGGAACAACTCAATTTGCATCACCATTTTCTGTTCTGAGCATAAGTCAGGATGGATATTCTGCCGGTTCCTTAGAAACAATAACGGTCTCGGAAAATGGCATTATTACAGGTATATTCAGCAATGGACAGACAAGGATTTTAGCGCAGATGGCACTTGCAAGGTTTGTTGCTCCAACAGGACTACTAAAAATGGGACGAAATCTCTTTGCTGAGACTTACGAATCAGGACAGCCAATAGTTGGAAATCCGACTTCATCCGGACTCGGAAGGGTCCTTTCTAATACACTCGAACTGAGCAACGTTGATCTGGCAGAGGAATTCATAAAGATGATCTCGGCTCAGAGGGGCTTTCAGGCTAATTCTAGGATGGTTACAACCGTAGATGATTTGATGCAGGAACTGGTTAATCTGAAAAGATAGTCTATATATCAGTCTTAGTGATTAGTGTCAGTGCGGTGCCAATTTTAAATGTTAGCAAAGGATTTTTTTCTTTTCACTGACACTGACACTGCTTTTATCCTTTAGCGTGAAAGCTGATTATGTTCGAGTTCGAAACATTCTCTTACAGAAGATAAAAGGCTGGCTACAGAGAAAGGCTTTTTAATAAATTTTCTAAGTTTTTCATTAAGTAAGTTCAGAGATATAATATCTTGATCATCTCCGTTCAAAAGGATCATTTTGATATCTGGATTTATTTTTTTTATGAAATCGTATACCCTTATGCCGCTTTTGAGACACATTATAGGATTAATTATTATAAGGGCAATTTCATTATTATGTTTTATAATTTGAGCCGCATCTTCCCCATTTATTGCAACAACAACCTTGTATCCGGATCCTTCAAGTATATCTTTTATTAGCGTGCTGACAACTTCATTATCTTCTACGATTAAAATGATATCTGCTTTTATAGAAGAAGGTTCGTCCATTTTTTTCAAATCTACTAATTTGTTAAAGGTCATCAAATATGGCAGATATATTTTAATAGCAGTGAAGCCCTTGTCGCTTGAGACCGTTATATAACCATTATGCTGTTTTACTATACCGTAAACAATTGAGAGTCCGAGACCTGTCCCCTTTCCGACCTCTTTGCTGGTAAAGAAGGGTTCAAAAATCCTATCCTTTATTTTTTCGTCAATTCCACTGCCATTATCTGTGAAGGAGATAACGACATATCTGCCATGAATTCCAAAGCCGTGAGTTTTAGTAAAGCTGGAATCAATATCTACAAGTTCAGTGCTTACCGTTATAAGCCCTCCATTAGGCATAGCATCTTTTGAGTTCGAGAAAAGGTTTAAAAGAATTGTACGAATCTGAGCGGGATCAGCATTAACAGATAGAATCTCTTTTGATAGCTCCAGTTTAAGGGTGATATTATGATTCAAGATGTCTGCTACAAATTCTTTAAAATGGTTAATTGTCTCATTTATATCTATCAAAATAGGATTTGATG
>JBBIKS010000040.1:0-21267 GCA_037445375.1 Nitrospirota bacterium
CTATAGGACATTTCTATTTTGGCAGTATAGGACATTATCATTTTGGCGTTACATTAAACAAGCTCAATAATCGAAACATTCGCACCGAAGTGCAGAAAAAAGAATATGGAAATCTCAGTGCAAGGAGTGCGTAGCAATCTATATTTTTTTGACTAAATTGTCACCTCATTTCTATGCCATTCACTGGCAGTAAGGTTCGCTCAATTGTAAATAAGATAACTGTCTCTGATTTCTAAGACCGGATTTGTTGGCTGAAAATTTAAAAAAGAGTATAATATTATTTCTATATTTCTTAATTTTTTTTGCGGATAGTGATTTCAGGATGAATATTAAAGCTGCATTTCTATGGGATGAATCATTTTTATGGGGATTAATGGCTTACGAAGCGCTTCGGAAAAGCTGCCTGCCTTTTGACTTGATTCGCTCAGATGATATCAAGAATAAAAAAATACATGATTACAAAATGCTTTTTGTCCCCGGTGGTTGGTCATTTAATAAATTAAAAGCTCTCGGCGATGAAGGTATAAATGAAATCTGTAGCTTTGTCAGTGGCGGGGGCAGTTATCTCGGTTTTTGCGGCGGTGCCGGACTCGCGACTTTGGATAGTATAGGGCTACTTAACATTAAAAGGAGAGCAACAAAGGACAGGGTGCCAAGTTTCAGCGGCAGAATCAGAGTGAAGATAACTAAGCATCCAATATGGAAAGGTTTATACAAAAATGAATATATGGGTGATGCTCCTTTTTCCTGCGAGCATATATTTCACGCATGGTGGCCATCCCAATTCACTGTGTTGGATAAAAAAATAAGAATACTCGCAACCTATGGCGAAGCTATGCCTGATGCATTCAGTTCTGACTTATGCGTTGGGGATATAATGTGTAATAACGGCAACTGGAATCAACTTGAGTCTGTCTATAAAATTAATCTTGACCCTTCAAGATTATTTAACGAACCTGCCGTTGTTGAAGGCTATTACGGAAAAGGAAGAGTTATTTTATCGCTTATTCATTTTGATACGCCTAATGACACGGATGGTCAAGCTGTTTTGATGGGATTATGGGAGTATCTATTAAATGGCAACTTAGAATGTGCTGTGTATAGAAGCACTGATTTAGCGAGCATTGATGAGCATCGCAGAGTTCAGAGTGCATCTTTAATTTTCGAATTAGAAGATACGGTAAGGGATTTGATGGATTTCGGAATTCGGAACTTTCTTTGGTTTCAGAGAAATCCCGTGATCATCCAATGGCGCAGGGGTATCAGAGGTCTTGAATACTGCACCTTATATATCCTTATTAAAAAAATTGCGGAGTTATTAAGCACGAAGGATTCCGTGTATATTTCAGATGAAATCTTAAATATAGAACTATTGAAAATTAAGGAAATACTTCTTCCATTTTGTAAAAAGGCAAAGGAACTTCTTATATTGGAACGAGTTGCCCTTCAAGAGAAACATATAACTTATGAAAAATGCGATGATTCACTCATACAGACAATCCGAAATGAACTCTTCTCCAACTCAAAAAGACATGGGGGTATGTTTAAAAAACTTATTAATAGGATGGATGAACTACTTTACGGTTTAATAATTAAGGCATAATGCTCATTAAAGGCAATTATGATGTTGCAAATATTTTTAATATATAGATAATTATTTTATTATTGACATCTATATCTTATAACTGGTATAAAGAAACACTCAAAATTAACTATCTAAAGCCTTTCATATAATTTAGGATATTTTGTCTTACTGAATAGATATTATTTATAAAAAAGGAGGGTTAATGATGAAGTTAGGTGTTTTTGTCAACGATTTTAAGAGTGTGGTAGACACGGTTGACAGGCTCACTGCAGAGAAGCTTGGGCTGATTTTTATCCAAAATGGTGTATTTCATGCAACCATTAAGGAAAACGGCAAGTCATCTTCTTTGCTTGATAAATCTGCAACTTTTTATGTCCTCTCTGAAGATCTCTCTACAAGGGGCTTGACGGATGCAGATGTTGACAAACGGGTGAAGGTTGTAAATTATAGCGATGTTGTAGATTTGATTTTCAATGAATACGAACAAATAGCTTGGTTATAGGAGGGAGGTATATGGGGACTTTAACAATTGCATCTTTTTCATCCCTTGTCGGATCGAGAAGTATGGATTTTACTTTGAAATTAGCTAAAGCTGCGGTCGATAAGGGTCATAATGTCAATATCTGGCTTAGCAGCAACGCAGTCATGATTGCTAAAGCTAATCAGAAGCATCTTAAGGACTATTCTCACGCTGAAAAATATGTTAAGGAGCTTATGGATAAAGGCGCGGAAATCTGCGTTTGTGAAGCCTGTGCCCTTGCAAGAGGCATTCATAAACCTGAAGCCATTGAAGGCATTAAATGGGATGCTATGCATTGGTATTTAGCAAAGATATACAACAGTGACAGGGTAGTTCATATAGGAGGTGAGTAGCATGTCAGTTATAGATTTAGGATTTATTATTCAAAGACCCCCTTATAAAAGTGAGACATCAACTTTGGGCTTAACTCATGCCATATCTTATCAGGTTGTTGACATGTTTCTCGATGATGGACAGGGTGTTACGCCTAAAGTTTGCTTTATCGGTGAAGGCGTTTTCAACTGCCTCAGCGGACATAAAGCAATGGAGAACTACGGAGTTACCAGTATCGAATCTCATGTCAAGAATGGATTGCTTGTTGATTTAGACATGTATGTTTGTAAGGATGACCTTGAGCGTTTCGGCATTACTGAAGACAAACTTGCAGATGCAGAGGACATGGGCGCTGATAAAAAGCTACAGATAGTCCCTTTCAGCGAGATACAGACTATTTTAAGCAATACAAAACATATTCTTGCATTTTAATTTTTAATTAAGGAGGAATTAAGTAAGATGGCAGATTTAAAATCACAAACCCCAACTGAGACTCTTGATGTATTAGGCAGAGTTTGTCCCTATCCGCTTGTAATGACCAAAAAAGCACTCGAAAAACTCTCTTCGGGTGACTTGCTTAAGGTTATGACCGATGCGCCGGCATCTGCAGAGGATTCAATCCCGAGATTTGCTGAAAAACAAGGCTGTCCAATTGAGATAGTTAAGATTGAAGACAAAGGGTATTGGGAGCTCTATATACAGAAAGGCTAATTATTTAGTTATTCTAAGTCCAAATAAAAAAGGAGCACATAAAAAAATGTGCTCCTTTTTTATTGAGATAAATACGAATTTTAGGTCTCAGTGATTGTTATTGCACTTTCAGGACATTGCAGACATGTCTCACAAAAAACACACTCAGAAGACTGATATGGGTCACTTTTGCCGTCAACCATTCTGAAAACCTCGTTAGGGCAATTGGTTACGCACTCTTCGCAGCCAGTACATTTAGCTGCATCAACTGTTACTATATACATTAATTCACCCCCTTTATTGATAAAATAGAGCCTGTTGAAATTTCACAGTCACATTTTAATATAACATATTCCATGCTTAGTGATGAAAATCTATATCGCCAACTTCTTCTCTTACAGAAACTGCAACCTTATAAAGAATAGTCAAGATAAGGAACCCGATAGCCCAAACCCCAAGAGTAATGGACGTTTCTGGCAGAGTAGGCCAGTATTCAGTTATCTGTTTAAATGAATTAGGGACAAATCCGCCGACAATCAGCCCAAAACCTTTATCTATCCAGAGTCCTATAAATACGCATACCGATGCGATAGCGAGCAGCGCCTCGTTTTTTCTAAGCTGTGGTATAACGAGCAATACGAGTGCTATGACAATAAGAATATTGGATATCCACATAAGCGGAACAAGCTTGTTATAGCCGTCCAATCCTGCATACAGGTAAACAATCGAATGCGCATATGATGGAATCTGACTATAGAAACTCGTGAACAATTTCAATCCAAGGAAGAATACGCTTGTCAGTAAAAAATAGGTTACAATCTTGCTGAGAGCCTGAATAGCCTCCTTGCCGGGATCAAACTTGGTAAACTTCCTTACTATCAAAGCGAGCAATATCAGAAGTGCAGGACCAGAAGCAAATGCCGATGTAAGAAACTGTGCGGCAAGAAGAGCTGACATCCAGAAATACTTACCTGGCAGTCCAGAATAAAGAAACGCAGTTACCGTATGAATTGAAGGAGCCCATATTATTGAAAGAATCACAAAAAACTTCAGCCATTTAGGCGGTGCAACGCCCTTTCTCTCTGAACTGAGAGCTGTCCAGCCTACAAGGATATTAAGAAGTAAATAGCCGCTCAGAACAATCATATCGTAAAACATCACAGAGTTAATAGATGGATGCAGAATAACATTCAGAACACGGAGCGGCTGCCCAAGATCAACAAAGATAAATAACATACACATAATTACCGCTGGAATAGCGAGAAACTCACCCAATATTGTTATTTTGCCAAAAGCCTTATAGTTATGCAGATAGTAAGGGAGGACAACCATTACGCCGGATGCAGCAATTCCAACAAGGAACGTGAATTGAGAAATATAGAATCCCCACGAGACATCTCTGCTCATGCCGGTAACTCCCAGCCCCACAGTGAATTGCCTGAGATAAAAAAACAAACCTATCGCAATTACAGTTAGCAAGAATAGGATCCAAGCCCAGTAAGTTCTGCTTCCTTTAAACGCCGTCTCAAGCATACTATTGACCTCCTAAGATATAAAATACACATGGTGAAGTACCTAATTCAGGCTTTCTCCTGATAGAGTAATGAGAGCTGAGAACCCTTCTAACATCAGAGTTTGGATCATTGAGGTCTCCAAATATCATCCCGCCACTGGAAGCCTCTACACAGGCAGGTTTAAGCCCTATGGCGAGTCTTTCATAGCAGAGCGTGCATTTCTCAACAACACCTTTCATTCTCATAGGGAATTCAGGATTGGACTTCTTGATAAATGGTCGTGGGTCTCTCCAATTGAAACTCCTTGCTCCATAAGGACAACCGGCCATGCAAAATCTGCAGCCGATGCAGCGGTGCATATCCATCATAACTATGCCATCGCTTTTTCTCTTGTAAGTAGCTTGTGTAGGACAAACCCTCACGCACGGCGGATTATCACAGTGATTACACATTACGATAAATGGTTTTTTCTTAAGATTATCCTTAATATAGGGATTGGCATACTCTTGAGAAGCGAAAGTACTCTCATAAGATTCGGTCCATATCCATTTGATTTCTTCTTTAGTGTTGCCTATTTCCGGGACATTATGGATGCTATGACACACATCCATAACCCTTTTATAATCTTCTGGTGTCTTAAACTTGCTTATATCAATAGCGATAGCCCATCTCTTTCCCTTAAGACCTTTGGGGTCATCAATATATTGAGACGCCTCAAGTAATCCACTCTTCGCAAGGGTAAGCCCGGCAGCCCCTCCGATACCGGCTAAGGTTGAGATGCCCGCAATCTTTAAAAAATCTCTTCTATTAATACCCATGGCTTATGTTCCCTCCTGTGGCGCTATATGGCAGTCCCAACAATAAGGCTTGACAGCCGTATAGTTATGACATTGATCGCAGAATTTCTTCTTGCTTGAATGGCATTTCATACATGTATTTTGGAGGCTCATATCATATATTTTGCCGTCTTTTGCTTTATAAAGTTTTGTGCCATCCCTGACAACTGCATCACGCCATTCATTAAGCATGACCATATGTTCCGTCTTCATATATTCTTTAGATTCAACGCATTTCTTTTCGACCATTCTTTGTATTTCCGGCGTATCCAGACTAAGTTCCGGTTTTGCGACAGCCTTGCCCATTGTAAATAGAAACGGAAGGGTTGAAAAACCAAGGAAAATAATCAAGCCTATTATGATTTTCCCACCGTTATACATCACTCGGCACCTCCTTTTCCAGGCAATGGTTCGGTTCTTAAGTCGAGGGTTCTTTCAATTTCACCTTTCATGACGAGTGCATTGCCAAGTAATTCGTGAACTCCACATACGTCAACGTCTGGTGCCCAGTATTCCATTAGGGTAGGTAGTGCAGCCCTGTCAATTGCGCAAATATTAGCGAGCATATTAACGCCGAAATTATCCCTGACATATTTAACAGCATTCGCCCTTGGAAACCCCCCTCTCATTCTTAGTTCGACATTTTCACCAGCATTGAGTCCCGAACCGCTGCCGCAGCAAAAAGTTTTTTCCCTGATTGTGCTTTCTGGCATTTCATGAAAATGATTACATACATGATTAATAATGTAGCGCGGCTCCTCAAATATACCCATTGCTCTTGCTGGATTGCAGGAATCATGGAATGTTACGTTCAGATGGTCATTACGGCTTGGGTCAAGATTGAGCTTTCCGTGCTTTATAAGGTCGGCGGTAAACTCTGTGATGTGGACAACCTTTGTTGCCTTTGCATTTTCAAATCTGGTGCCGGTAATCGGCGAAACAGGTTCTTCTAAGAAATCAGCAGGACCCCACCATGTATCGAGATATTGGTTCATGAGTCTCCATTGGTGTCCGCATTCGCCCCCAAGAATCCATTTTACGCCAAGCCTTTTAGCTTCAGAATAAATTTTATAATAGAGCTTTTTTGCCACTTCCATTGAGGTAAAAAATCCAAAGTTTCCGCCTTCACATGCCATCGTGCTCCACGTGTAATCGAGCCCAAGCTCATGAAAAAGCATCAATTCTCCCATTGTTACATAGTTTCCTGGAACTCCGAAAAGATCGCCTGAAGGGCCTATGAATAGTATCTCAGCACCTTTCCTGTTATATGTTGTCTCAACTTTGATGCCAGTGACTGTTTCTATGTCGTCAATCATAAAATCAATATTGGCTTTGATTGTATGCGGCTCAAGACCAAGATGGTTGCCAGTCCTATAGCTGTTTGCAACAGGACCCATAATCCAGTCAATATTGAGTCCCAAAAGGTTTAACAGTTCTCTGCCGATAATTGTAATTTCAGCCTGATCAATACCATAGGGGCAGAAAACAGAGCATCTGCGGCACTCCGTACATTGGAAGTAATAATACCAAAGTTCTTTAAGTACATCTTCTGTAAGTTCCCGCGCTCCAGCAGTTTTACCGAAAATCTTGCCGGATGTTGTAAAGTACTTACGGTAAACTGACCTTAAAAGCTCTGCTCTTAAGACTGGCATATTCTTAGGGTCTCCGCCGCCAAGGAAAAAATGGCATTTATCGGCGCAAGCTCCGCATCTAACACAGATATCCATAAAAACATGGAATGTCCTAAATTTTTGCAGTCTCTCCTTAATACCTTGAAGAACAATCTCTTTCCAATTGTCTGGAAGTTTCCAATCAGGCTCCCCAGCAGACCAATCCCTTGGAAAAGGCATGCCAACTGCTTCAAGATATTTGGCTCTTGTGCCGTGGCAATACATGCCAGGCTTAAACTCCGTTGGGGCATCCATCCACCCTTTAGCGGGCGGTGTATAACTTATCTTTGTTAATTCATCTGGTTTTGGTGGTTTTCCTTTTGTTGCCATATTTCTACTCCTTTTCTACTGGTATTCCAGCATTTTTCATCTTATCCCTAAACTCATTTTCATAGTCTTCATATGAACGGCTTTTGATAGGGTAATCCCAGGGGTTTACATGCCTTACCAACCGATTGTTGTTTGCCAAATTCCTTGTAGGGCTGAGGAAAACACCGCCCATGTGAACGAGCTTGCTGAAGGGAAAATATGCGAACAAAGTGCAAACCAAAGCAAAATGGATGTAAAAGATTACGCCGATACCATCTGGAATTGTAGGTCTTAGAGTAGCTAGACCCATGGCTATCTGCTTAACTCCAACTATATCAACCTTATCAAAATACCTCATTAATATACCCGTAATAGCAATGCCGAGAATCAGAAAGAGCGGGAAGTAGTCGGCTGGTAGTGAGATATATTTTATCTGGGGCATTGCAATCCTTCTGAAAAGGAGGTAAAGCAAGGCTATAACAATCACAAAATTGGTTATATATACCAATGGAGCGCCGACCTGAAAAAATGAATCCATAAATTCCATGAACTCTATAGGCGGAGGGACAGGCACTGTAAAAAACCTCAAATGTCTTATCAATATAACAAGAAAAGAATAATGGAATGCTAAGGCTGCTAACCACAGCAATTTTTCTGATCCATAAATAAGCCTTGCACCATCGCGCAACTCAGTTTTTGTATTTCTAAAAAGAGAACGAAACAGCAGTACTTCAAGCAGCATTCTGCCGATAACTCCGTACGATGTTGATGGATTATCAAGTTTATTTGCATTAATCCACGGGAGCGAAGCTTGTTGTCCTCCTGTTGTAGGTACCCTGAATGGCACTGCAGAACGCCCCCAATTAACTACACGATATGTAAACCCAATTACAAAGGTGAGGAGGGCTATGTATGGAAATGCGACTCCAAAGAAATAATTTAACCCAGCCCCTTTTACCCCTGCAAAAACGAGCAAAACTATCGCTAAAACTACAGCAAAGGAAAATAAGATTCCCATTTAGCTACCTCTTTTTTCGTTTTTGTTTGGTTATACTACTAACAGCTTTCCTTTTCAGGAGACTCTGAGATAAGTTTTGCTTGCTGCAATAATCTGTAAGTCATATTCTTTACCTCATTAGCTTTTATTTCATATATCTTTTCTCGACATTTCATGTATACATCGAAAGACAAAAGAGCGAGTCCATCAATTTTGGATTCGAGATGCCTCAGATCAATCAAGACTTGATTAGGCAAAATATTGCCTGATGCGACTGCGCTTTCAACTTCTTGCCTTATAATATCTTTAGTGGAAAAAATAAAAGCTACTGCCTGAGATGCAGAAAAATCCTGAATTGCTCTAACCCTGATAATATTATCCAAAAACAAGGAGACTCTTTGAGAGTCCATATTATCATCAATGATCTCCTCAAGAAGGCTCTCAAGTCCTTGAAACATCGTTGAACCAACAGGATTACTGAAGAGGTCATTTTGATTTTTTAAGAATTTTGAAGTCTTCGCCGGATAAGTATCCAATATTACTTCAAACCACTTTGATAAGATTGCAGATTTTCTCTCAAATAAGAGACCCTTCAGATCCATTTTCCCACGCTTTAAAAATCTCCCCCTAAAATTATCCGAAACAAGTAAGTTATTTTTAAATTGGAGTGGGACGGCTTAAGACCATCCCACTGCGTTTAAGAATTACACACAGCCGGTGGGTTTTGGTAGCCCTGCATATCTACAAGCCTGCTTTGCAGGTCCATCCGGGAACAGTTCATATAGATACTTTGTATTTCCTTTTTCTGGTCCCATAACCTTGCCGATTTCCTTAACGAGTATCTTAATCATTGGAGCAATCTGATACTTCTGATAATATGCTCTCAGAAAATTAATAACCTCCCAATGAGCCTCGGTGAGCGACTGTCCGTCTGCTTGAGCCATAGAAACTGCCAAACCCTCTGACCAGTCATCAAGATTTGCGACATAGCCGTCCTCATCAATCTCGACCTGTTTTCCTTCAAACTCAATATGTGCCATTACTTCTCCTCCTTTTGAGTATATTAAAAATGTTTATCCTGTATAAGGATAGCTTAAAGCTACTGATTTAAATAAAAGCGATTAGACAATAATATAGAGTAATCTTCAAGGTCAAATAAAAATATCTTATGAAACTATTATGAAATAATATTAATCGTTTCATTAGCTATTTCACCAATGGTTATTTTAGAGAGGATTCTGTTTTTATAAAAATGAATCTGGGTTTTATCGTTCCTATACTTCTCAATTTCACTTATTGAATCAACATCCGCTATCTTGCCTAAAACCCATATTGCATAGCCCATGACAACAGGGTTGGGATTTTCAATCATATTTTTAAGATCGTTATATATGAAAGTTATACTTTCCGGATCAACCTCAGCTATTCGCCCCATTGCCCACATTACTCCTTCTGTAAAAACATCTTCATTCCTGTTTGACCATACTATAGGTATGAGATCACTAAAATCTTTTGGGCTGCTTCTGATAATCTCTCCGAGCATTTCAGGAGCGCTCCAGCTAACTCCCCCTGATTCTTCGGTCATAGCCCATAAAAGTCTTCTTGCTGTACTTCTAATAAATTCAGCATCGTGTTTTGAGATTTCTCTTGATATTAAACCGACACTCTCTATGGTTCTCCATGTGATGACATCATTTTTATCGTATGAAAAGGAAAATAACTGATTTATAACACCTCTATCTTCTAAAGACAGTTCTACTATTTTTTCAAGGTCCCCTTCCTGCAGGAGTTTCTTTAATGTCTTCTTTTGATTTCCTTTTTTTTCCACCATAGTTTTTTCCTCATGCTCATCAATTATAGGCGAATTATCCCTTCTCGGTTTCAGAAAAACAAGCTTGCCGGGGCTTTCACCAAGATTTGATGAATTAACTTTTTTGTGAGTCCTATAATCATAATCCATGTCCGCATATGAATAGTCTTTGTCAGGGTCCAAAACGCCTATGTCCCAATCTCCCTTCAACAAAACTAATGCCTCCATGTAAGCTTCGCCGACACAACGACCTGTGAGATCACAGACGAAAATGGTCTCGCAATCGCATTTTCCAGATAAAATCTCGCCAAGATCGGTTTTTGTAATAATAGGCCTCGATATATCTTTGCCGCAAAAAGGGCATCTCGGAATGTTTTTTTCTTTTTTTCTATCATGAATCATTTGTTATTTTACCTCTGGATAATTTATAATTAGCAGCACTTTTTATTAGACCCTCAACCCAATCATTGGAACCTAATGCATGAATGTGCGTATATGTTGCAAGAGTGTTTTTGTAGCAAATGCCGTCTCTTTTATTTTTTATGCCTTTCCCTCTCAACATCTTGAATGCCATATGCATATTTTCTCCTTCTGAGAATTCATTAACTGCCGAATAGTGAAATTCATGGCCATGGAGAATAGTTCCATGCGGATAGAAAGGATTTTGCCAGTCAACCTCCACTATAGTATAGCCGTGCGCCTGCGGCTTCCTAGTCATCTTAAAGGTAATAGGAAAAAGGTTAACCATAGGAAATGTCTTTTCCCCAGCTTTTATCTCCTTACCAAGAAACATCAATCCGCCACATTCTGCATAGATAGGCAAACCGATTTCGGCGGCATTTTTTACAGATTTTCTAAAAGATTCATTTTGTGCCAGATATATAGCATTTGTCTCGGGAAATCCGCCGCCTATGTATAAGGCATCAATTTCGGGAAGTTCGGAGTCAGTTATGGCATTTATATCAACAATTACAACTCCACTTTTTATCAACTCATCAAGATTTTCTTGGTAATAAAACTGAAATGCGGAGTCCTTTATAACGCCTATCTTTATCAGAATTGGAAATTCCATCTTCATGCTTTGAACTTCTATCCCCTGACCATCGGCATCAAGCCCCAAAGGTTCCGCATAAAATGCAATATCAAAGATTTTATCTATATCAAGATATTTATCTGCTATCTGTTGGATAAATGAATTTGCCCTTTCAGAGTCTGAATGTTCTTGATGAGGGGTAAGTCCCATGTGTCTTTCTGGAAATGCCCCCTCTTTGAATCTGTGAACAGATCCAATAACAGGCACAGAGCAGTATTTTTCAATAGAGTCTCTAATAATTGATTCGTGCCTGCTGCCTGATATTTGATTAAGTATAACCCCCTTAATCCGTGCATCTTTGTCAAAATCTATACAGCCTTTTACAATCGCTGCTGCAGTGCGTGTAACCTTTGAGCAGTCAACCACTAAAATAATCGGGGATTTTAAAAGCTTGGAAAGTTCAGCGGTACTGAAAGAGCCTTCGATATCCATCCCATCGTATAACCCCCTGTTGCCTTCAATCACGGCAATATCTCCTTTAAAATGTGAGATAAATGATTCGAGGACTTTTTCCTTCGAGATCAGGAAAGGATCAAGGTTGTAACAAGGACTATTTGCAAACATTGACATCCAGCCGGCGTCAATATAGTCAGGCCCCTTTTTGAAGGGAATTACATGGAGATTTTTTTTTGACCTGAGGGCAGCGATTACAGCAAGACTGATAGTTGTCTTTCCGCTCCCTCCTCTAATGCCGGCGATTATCAGTCTTGGATATGAATTCATAAGTATTTATATTAATCTTTATTATGGTGTGTTTGTCAAAATGCAGTATAAAAACGAAAGATAGAGATAGAAGCATCAGGACATTGACTCAAGGTATTTCAGGACAAAGGTTTTTTGGCATTATCAGTTCATTTAAATAGCAATCTCAATATGCCTAAATTGAGCGGTTTTGTTGGCAACTTTAGGACAGCCGAGACAGCTGTCCTGCCCAATGGGTGATTAATAATGATCCATAGGACAGACGTCCCGCCTGCTATTAGAGAAAATTACCTAAAAGAATCGCTCAATTTAGGTTATAATTACAACTTGAACTGTTTAACAACAGACTGAAGTTCCATAGCAACCTTGTCAAGATCTTCTGCTGTCATTGCGATCTGCGAAGTGCTTGATGAGAAATCCTTTGCTGCTTCAGCGACGCTGGAAATGTTAGAGACCATAGAATCAACGGTTGTTGACTGTTCATTTGAAGCTGCCGCCATCTGGTGAATTAACTCAGCCTTCTTTTCAACTCTAATGACAATTCCCTTGAGGGAATCTTCAGCCTTATTTGCCATTTCAACCACCCGGCTGACATCCTCAATCCCTTTGTTCATCGCTTGCGAAGACTTTGATGCCCCATTCTGAATAGACTTTATGATGTCGGCAATTTCAGATGTCGCAGTAGTAGTTCTCTCAGCTAATTCACGCACAGAGTCAGCTACTACAGCAAAACCTCTTCCTCTTTCGCCAGCCTGAGCTGCTTCAATTGCAGCATTAAGTGCGAGCAAATTAGTCTGGTCAGCAATATCCTTTATTACCGCTGTTACTTCACCTATTTTTTGAGAACTCTTTACTAATTCACCGATAGATAGTGCTATCTCACTAATAGAATTTTTAACAATCTTAATCCCGTCTATCGCGTCTTTTACCACTTTCTCACCCTTAATTGCCTCTTTTTTGGTTTCCTCTGCAAAGTTTGCTGAAGTTTGCGCATCCTTTGCCACGCTGAGCAGCGTTGCCGACATCTCTTCCGCTGCAGAGGAAAGACTTTCGGATTGTGCGGACTGAGTGAGCGACCGTGCAGATAGCTGTTCAGCAGTTGCCGAAAGTTCCGTTGCCGATGTTACGACTATATCCACTCTATTAGCTACTTGAGAGATGCTGTCATGAAGCTTTAAGACAAATTCGTCCAATCCTTTGCAAAGGACACCTATCTCATCTTTGCTTTTAATATCGAGCCGTTTTGTCAAATCTCCCTTGCCTATCTCTGCTATCATCTCCGACGTTGCTTTGATTGGCTTGGCAATTGACCGTCCTATCCAGCCTCCAAGGGTTGTTGCTATCAAAACAGATATTATTCCGACAATAGCTACCATATAGACAGTGTTGTTTGCCGCTTCATTGACGGAAATTATAGCTGCCTCCTGGTTTACGCCTGCCGCTGAAACTGCTTTATTGCTTTGCTCCAATTGTTTTGCCACTATCTCCTTCATTTTTGCGTTAAGAGTTTCAAGTTCCTCATTGCTTTTTAATGCATCCCGTATTTTATCTGCTGCTGCCATATACTCCTGTTGGACAGAAGAGATCGCACTCGTGCCTGATGACAATATCTTTTGCTCCTCGGCGTAACCACCTTTTGTTAATAATTCTTTCAATTTTTTTGCAAGTTCATTCGCCTGAGAGAAAAGCCCGCTAACTACCGCCGTTGCACTATTGAATTCATTTACTCTTTTTAAACCGATGGTATGATTTATATGCGATTCGATTGATGCATTAGTTAAAGAGAGAGTAGATGATGCTGCAATAATATTATTGGTGTCGGTAAATGAGTTGATATTATTAGACATTGTCCCTGTATTCGTCTTAAGAATGGCATTTGCACTATTAATCTCTCTTTCGATTGTTGGCATCATATATGCGATTTCATAGCCCGCCTGTTTTGCGATTGTCTCGATGCTTTCTTTAAGGCTCTCGTTTTCTTCGCCTATATAATTCAACTGCAAGGAAGCAAGCCCTTTTGCGCCTGTAACATTTTCATTAATTGAATTGATTTTTTGTGTAAACTCCTGCACTGTTTTTTCAATTCCTTTTGCATTTTTTAAAGCAGTAAGGGTAGTTTTTACTGTAGCAATGACATTATCCTTGAGCAACGCTACGGGCCTTTTATCATTAGTCGCAGGAATCTTGGAAATATAAAGATTCAAGTCCTTCAACCCATCGCGCACTGTTATAAGATTATTGACTTGTTGATTGGTTGTCATGACGCTGTCAACACCTGTAATCATCGAGCCAGATGTATTTTGTTGGAGTTTTCGCATTGAAATATCAAGGTCTTTCATCTTTTTAGAGGCTTCTGAAAGTCTGCTTTTTATCGATTTAATAGCCATTGCCGTCGCCTCCTCCGATGTCAATTTTTTCTCAACATTCTGAATAACCATTCTTGTAATGTCTGAAATTTCACGGTCATCGGATGAACTTTCTCCTTTCAATATCGCCATTTCCTCTGAAGCCTTTTTAACCTGCTCAAGTGAATCAGCAATAGTATTTTTTGACCTGTTATATTCCTCTACAGATATTGAAGAAGATACACTTAAAAGACTTGCAGCATGTCCTTGAAGAGCCCTTTGCTGGTTTATTGCTTTAATCTGATAGGGAGTTGTCCTCTGGGTGAGTTCAGCGATGTTTTTCTTGATAGACTGAATGCCAAATACTGCCGAAAACACAATTATAATCATTGCAACAAATACAACCACTATATTAGTAATAAGTCTGATCTTGATAGTCATAGTTCTTCCCGCCTGCAGGCACAGATTTTAAAAGTGTTTTTACTCAAAAGTACTCTACATAAGGGTATAGCCGCAGAAATTCCAATTGGCCATACCCTCATGAATGTTTCACAAAGAATACATTTAATCGAGAGTGGGCGGAAGTCCGACTTTAGTTCTTACAGCGCTCCACTCGTCAAAGCTAATCGCAGTATCATCTCCCTTCATCTCGTTGATTACTTCAAAATAATCTAATTGGTACTTGTCTTTTTTGACTACATCGGCTTTTTTACCCTTGACCGCATAAACAGTTTGTACCGATTGATGGTCAAATGCTCTCCAGTATTGCTCATCTTTCAAGCCAATGTATTTATGACCTTCAAAAGCTTTGATTACAGCCATTGTATCAAATGTTTTTGCCCGTTCAACAGCCTCTTTATATTGGTGAAGAATTACATAGGCTGACGCCCCTGATGTGTTTGGGTATCTTTTATACTTTTCCTCAAATTTCTTCACAAATGAGATACCCTTCTGATAGCCTTTATCAATAGGAATCTTCCATGACCATGGCAAAGTTCCTAATACTCCATCCATAGCCTCAGGTCCTGCACCCTCTGCCATATCTTCAGTTAAGTTAGGAACTACAATCTGCATCTTATTTTTCATGCCCATTTCATATGCCTGTTTTAGCGCAATTTCCATATCCCTGCCGAATTGCACGAGGATTAGCACATCAGGGCTTACCTCCTGTGCAATGGTCAGCGGACCTTTGAAGTCTGTGCTTCCAAGTTTTGTAAGAATACCTTTATGAAAATCTTTGTCGGTAGTGCCAGTATTTATCCGAAATGCATCTTCTGTTGTCCAGCCCCAGTTGTAGTCAGATGTGATATAGAAATATTTCTTTCCACCGAAAGTTTTCTTGAGATAATCCGAAATTACCTTTGCCGCCATACCTGAATCACTGCACTCTCTGAAAATAAATTTATGGCCTTCTTCGCCTGTTACCTCTGTTGCATAAGTAAGAGTTCCGAAGAAAAGTTTCTTTTTTTCTTTAGCCGTTTTGCCGACCGAAACTGCGACCGCGCTCGATGAGCCGCCAAATATCATCGGCACGCCCTCTTTGTCATACAGTTCAATGGCATTTTCTCTTGCGATTTTAGGGTTACTTTTTGTATCCCTATAAACAAGTTGAATTTTTTTGCCCAAGATGCCGCCGGCTGCATTAATCTCTTCGGTGGCTAAATCTGCGGCTCTCCTTTGATCGAGACCTTGTTTAGCATATGGTCCTGTCTCAGGATAATTCAAGCCTATTTTAATAACATCGCTTGCAAAAACAGCAGTATACAATGCCCCCATAAAAATGAGATTTAATACGATTGCTACATGTAAAACCAACATTCCTAATGACCTGCCTACTCTCATATGTTCCTCCATCAAAACATTATGATGCTCGCTGCTATGCAGCAAGTTTCTATATGCCTCAAAAAGAGGCTATTAAACTTATCTATCATTCATTAATATATTATCGGTTTTTTATATAAAATTCTTTAATTGGGGTTTGTTTATGTCCTTATCCCTCATATCCAGAGCTAAATGCAGGGGACCGCATTCGTTTTTAATTGTTGAAACTCATGGGTTTTTCCAGTGATATATAAATCAACTCCTTCAAAATTCTTTTTATCTATTTTTCCCTCTACGCTATCAGTCTTAATGCTAAATTATAATAAAATAAAAACAAGTTTAGTCTTTCTGATACAATAATTGGTAAAATAAATAATTAAAAGCTTCTCTCAGGCAATAAATACGGAGGTCAAAGAATGCTTAAGGTGATGTTTTTGTGCACAGCCAATTCATGCAGAAGCCAAATGGCAGAAGGATTAGCAAAGACATTGGGCAAGGGAGCGATTGAACCATATAGCGCTGGTATGATGCCTTTTGATTATGTTCAGACAAAGGCTATTGAAGTCATGAAAGAAATTGGAATAGATATATCCGCACATAAACCTAAGTTAATAGATCCCGCTCTTTTTAAGCTTATGGATGTTGTTATTACTTTATGTGATGGTGCAAATAATGTGTGTCCCAACGCTCCTGCAGGCATCAAGAGATTGCACTGGTCAATAAAAGACCCTGTTGGCATGATAGGAACCCAGGATATGATTATGAATGAGTTCAGAAGGGCGAGGGATGAGATTAAAGAAAGAATACTTAAATTTATTAAGGATAACGTTCAAAAATAATGAAAGTGGATCGCGTAAAAGAAACCCTCGATAGAATCGAGACTAAAAAACTGGCATACCGCCAGTATGACTTTTCACAGATTGAGAGCTCTGCTCTCATGACCTTTTTTGATCTCGCACAGGAATTTGAGAGCATTGAAGATTTTTTTTACCTCTGCGCGGCTATACCTAAGGTATTTCTTGGTCTGGATGCCGGCTTGTATCTGATAGACCCTAAGTTTAATGGTATGCTGTTGGTATCGAGCACTGACAGAGACTTTAATGAATACAGCCCATTGTCACTGAACGAACTTGGATCAGAAGAAAATTTATTTTATTCCAGCAGAGGCAGTCTCGTATTGCCTGTCAAGGGCAATAAATTGCTTATAGACCAGATATCTGAGAGGGTAAGAAATGGTGTATTGGGTCTGTTAGAGATTTTTTCTGCTCACAGTTTAAGCACGCATCAGGAATTTTTCCTGCAAAAATATGCAAACAGAATCGGTTTCAATATTCATAATCGTTTTCTTTTTGAAAAAAATGTCGAGCATTTGAAATTTATTAGAACCCTTGTCGCCGATATTGAGCATAATGTCATTGTTCCCAATATGGTATTGAAGCTTTTTTTGAGACGATTAAAAGGCAAGATAGATAAAAATAAAGAGATTGAAATATTTCTTCTCAAGCATTCCTCTGAGGATGTTTGCGACGGTTTATGTTTGGAGCATCTGTTCGATGAACTACAGGATGTCAATAGGGGGTTGAGAGAGGAATTTGAAAATATTGAAAAACATTACTGCAACACAAGTCTCTTTCTAGAAACTCTTCTAAGAAGAAGCCATTTCGATCATGGCAAGCTCACTCTACGCATAATGCCGTGCAACATGAAAAAAGATGTTGTCTATCCGCAGCTTGATAGATTTTTAGAGCAATTTAATGAGACGGGAATATCCGTTGATGATCTCTTTAGCGGACTGCCGGATGAAGAAGTCGTAAGTGTTGTGGATATAGGGCTTATGGCTCAGGTATATGCGAATCTTTTTTCAAATGCGCTCAAATATACTGAAGAAATTATAAATCAGTACGGTGAGAGGAAAAAATATATTGCCTATGGGCGTGAGATTATCAAAGACTATTTTGGCGAGGGCAAGGACGGTATAAAATATAATGTATTCAATACCGGCCGCCATATAAGATTGGAGGAAAGGGACAATATTTTCAGTGAAGGGTATAGGGGTTCTAATACTGCAAACAAACCAGGGACTGGACACGGACTTTCTTTTGTAAAAAATGCTGTTGAGATTCATGGCGGCGTTGTGGGTTATGAGGCAACGTCGCTTGGAAATAATTTTTATTTTATTCTTCCGAGGTGATTCTTTTATGACAAGGGTGTCTGTAAATATAGAAGAGGAAATGAAGGTTAGTTATCTTGATTATGCGATGAGCGTAATCATTGGAAGGGCATTGCCCGAGGTCAGAGATGGGATGAAGCCTGTTCAACGCAGAATACTCTATGCGATGTTCAGGGAAGGATTGCTGCCTAATAAGAAATATTCTAAGTGCGCAGGTGTGGTAGGCGAGGTTCTTAAAAAATACCATCCTCACGGAGATACCGCAGTCTATGATGCGCTTGTAAGAATGGCTCAGGACTTCAATATGAGATATCCGCTTATTGATGGACAGGGCAATTTCGGCTCTTTGGACGGAGATCCTGCCGCCGCATACAGATATACAGAATCAAAATTAGCAAAGATTGCTGAAGAACTCCTGTTAGATATTGATAAAGATACGGTGGATTTTATCCCGAATTTTGATGAAAACACCGAAGAACCAGTAATTTTACCTGCGAGAATTCCCAATCTTTTAATTAATGGTGCTACTGGGATAGCGGTGGGAATGGCAACGAATATACCGCCTCACAATCTCGGCGAGATAGTCGATGGTCTGATAATGCTACTCGATAATCCAGATACGAGTATTAATGAGCTTATGACTGTAATAAAGGGGCCCGATTTCCCTACTGGAGGAACAATTTATGGGTCAAGCGGGATAATCTCTGCTTATACACATGGCAGGGGATTAATCAAAGTCAGAGCAAAGGTAAGAATAGAGAGAGAACCAAAAGCCGGTGAAAGTATAGTAATTGAAGAACTCCCCTATCAGGTAAATAAAGCTCGTTTAATAGAAAAAATTGCTGAACTTGTTCGTGAAAAAAGGATTGAAGGTATATCCGATATAAGAGATGAGTCGGATAGGGACGGCATACGGGTAGTTATAGAACTGAAGCGTGCTGATATGCCGCAGGTTGTATTAAACAATCTCTACAAGCATACCCAAATGGAAACGACTTTCGGCATCAACATGCTCGCCCTCGTTGGGGGGCAACCCCATATTTTGAACCTCAGGAGGATACTGAGACAATTCTTGCGCCACAGAAGGGATATAGTCATAAGAAGAACCCGGTTTGAGCTTAAAAAGGCAGCGGAAAGGGCTCATATACTTGAGGGGTTGAAGGTCGCATTGGACTATCTGGATGAGATTATAAAATTGATCAGGCTATCAAGGACTCCTGAAGATGCTAGGCAGGAGTTAACTTCAAATTATCCATTAACAATGATTCAGGCACAGGCTATTTTAGAAATGAGATTGCAGAGACTTACAGGACTCGAAAGGGATAAGATAATAAAAGACCTCGAAGATATCCTTATAGAAATAGAAAAACTGAGGGCAATTTTGTCAAGTGAAGCCCTTGTGTCCGAAATAATCAAGGATGAACTTCTTGATATAAAGAACAGATATGCAGACGACAGAAGAACCGATATAGTGGTAGAGACTCAGGAAATAACTCTCGAAGATTTGATAACTGAAGAAGAGATGGTTATTACATTTTCTCATGGTGGCTATATCAAGAGGAATCCATTGGCAACATACAGAAGTCAGAGGCGCGGAGGCAAAGGCTTAATTGGCATGGAAACAAAGGAAGAAGATTTTGTTGAACAACTTTTCATTGCCTCTACCCATGATTATTTACTTTTCTTCAGCAATATGGGCAGGTTATACTGGATGAAAGTATATGAAATACCAGAATCAGGCAGAACTACAAAAGGCAAGGCATTAGTCAATCTGCTTCAACTTTCTGAAGGCGAGAGGATATCCACGGCTATTAATACGAAGGGGTTCAAGGATGGTTTTTTGATGATGTTTACAAAAAAAGGCATTGTCAAAAAAACCGCTCTTGATGAGTTTAGCAATCCAAGAAACAAGGGTATCATTGCTATAAATATTGACGAAGATGATGAGCTTATCTCTGTTAAGAAGACAGGCGGAAGTAATGATCTTATAATCGGCACCAAAAAAGGCAAGGCTATCAGGTTTAATGAAATTGATGTCAGGCATATGGGTAGAACGGCAAGGGGCGTTATTGGTATCAGGCTCTCAAAGGATGATGAGGTTGTGTCAGCGGATCTTGTTGAAGAAGGGACTTACTTGCTGACCGTAACGGAGAAGGGTCTCGGCAAAAAGACTAAGATCAAGAATTACCCTCTCCAGAAAAGGGGGGGCAGAGGCGTTATCTCTATTAAGCTGTGCAAAAGAGGAGGAAATGCAGTCGGACTTATTCAGGTAAAGGATGAAAATGAGGTTGTCTTAATAGCAGGCAGCGGGAAATTGATAAGAATTCTAACAGGAAATATCTCTGTTACAGGCAGGTCTGCTCAGGGCGTAAAGCTCATGGATCTTGACGCAGACGACAGAGTTATGAACATAGAGAGGGTGGCAGAGGATTGAGAAGCAGCGAGATATTAATTTTTATTTTTATCATCGGCTCTTTATTTTTTAATTGGCCTTTACTGCAAATAGTCGGCAAGGTCGCCATAGCATATCTTTTTACCTTCTGGCTGATATTCATTATCATAATTGCCATTGCAACTATGAAAAAACAAAAGGAGTGAGATCCTTTAAAATGTATAATTTAATCATAATATTCCGAAATATACGAGTGCTTTGCCTTTATCACTCGGAATAATAAAATTTGAGATAAGCAGGTTTTAATAATGAAAAGATATGTTACTTTGGATGATGATAGTGAAGATTATCAAAATACTGCTGTAAATGAAACCAGCGAAGAAGACCCGTTGGGTTTTAAAAAATATTTTCATCTAAAAGAGCAATTTTATCAGATTGAGAAAAAATCTCTTATTCCCGGAAAAGAAATCCCTTTCAGCC
>JBBIKS010000041.1:0-20952 GCA_037445375.1 Nitrospirota bacterium
TGCATAAACTGCCGGAAGAAGTTTTGAGAAGCAATGAGAATTTAAATACGCTTAATGACATATTAAAAAGCGGTCATCGATTCCCAAAGGTTGAACTTGGCAAATTGATAACCTTACAGAACGGATTTATTGAAATAGAGGATAACAAAGAGTATAAACTTGTTACCTGCAAGCTTCACGGACAGGGTGTTGTTTTTAGGGAATCAGTTTTTGGCAGGGATATAAAGACAAAGAAACAGCAAGTCGTAAAGACCAATCAACTGCTGGTTGCTGAGATTGACGCTAAAAACGGCGGTTATGGCGTAATCTCAGCAGAATGTGATGGAGCAATAGTCAGCTCCCATTACTACATCTACTCCATCAATCAAGGCGAACTGCTACCAGAATATTTGAGCCTCGTTCTAACAAACAAAAATATCGAGGAACAAGTCATCGCTTATGTGAGAGGTGCTACCAGTTACGCAGCAATACGGCCTACTGATTTTTTGAATATCAGAATTCCCCTTCCAGATTTGGAAGTTCAAAGAGAAATCGTTGCAAAGTTAGAAGGCGTGAGCCTCTTATGGCAAGAGGCGGAGAGGCGGATTGAAAGAATTATTGCAGAGGTGTGGGGAGAGGATAGAAACAGCTTTATGAAAGACGAATGAGGATGGTTAATCCGAAAAATGAAAAAAGAAGTTAAGCATCTTTATCGCAAATCTATTGATTCGTTGACGTTGAGTATTGAATTATTCAACCGTCCAAACGATTGTGCAAGAGTACATGGGGTTTTAATCTTTATAGATCATGCCTTTGAAATGCTCTTAAAGGCTGCTATTATACACAAAGGCGGTAGAATTAGGGAAAAAAGGGCAAAAGAGACCATCGGTTTTAGCTCTTGCGTTCGCAAAGCATTTAGCGACGGCACGATAAAATTTTTGAACGAGGAAGAAGTGCTTACATTGCAAACCTTAAACGGCTTGCGGGATGCCGCACAACATTATACGCTTGAGATGTCAGAACAATATTTATATTTTCAAGCACAAGCAGGGCTAACATTGTTTAGAGACATCACTAAAAGGGTTTTCAATATTGATTTAAAAACAGAATTGCCTGTGAGGGTATTGCCTATCTCTACTACTCCACCAATGGATATTCAGGCATTTTTTAGCAACGAGGTTGGAGAAATCAAAAAGCTGATACAGCCAAAAAGCCGAAAGGAATTAGAGGCGTTGGAAAAGCTTCGTGCCTTGGCAATTATGGAAAATTCTATACAGGGAAATGAATTACAACCATCAAATGCGGAATTAAAAGCACTCTCGAAAAAAATAAAGCAGGGCTTATCATGGGAGCAAATATTCCCAAGCGTTTCAACTCTGAAGATAACATCAAATGGTTATGGACCATCATTGGATCTTCGAATAACAAAATCTGCAGATGGTATCCCTTTTACACCAGTTCCCGAAGGAACATTAGGAGCAGCAGTTATCGCAATCAAGAGGGTTAATGAGCTGGATTTTTACAATCTTAATCTTACAGCATTAACGGAGAAGACAAAAGTATCAAATGTTAAACTACTTGCAGTAATAAAAGAGCTGAGGCTTCAAGAAAATCCAGAAGCTTTTAAAGAGATTAAAATAGGGAAGCAGATTTATAGAAGATACAGCCCGTTAGCGTTAGACGTTTTAAAGAAGGAACTTCCTAAACTTAACATAGAAGCAATTTGGCAAAAAAACAGACCCCAAAAACGTGGGAATCAAAAAGGAATAAATAACCATGCTCACTCAATCTGAAGCAGACGCATTATTTACAATGCCTAAGAAGCCTAAGTCAAGCGATGCCGTCACCTTTCCTCATGCTGGAGGGAAGCTGCTTGCTGAGTTCATTTCCTTTGACGGCAGGGAAGTTTTCTTGTTCAATATTACAAGAGGTAGTATCGAAGTTTCCAAATGCACTTATCAAAAGCGTGCAAGACAGGTTGAAATTCTGAGGCGGCTTGATATTGGAGGCTCTGCACATCCCAATCCGCAGGTTGAGGTCGTTCCTCTGGATTTTCTTGCTCCACATAATGGAATTGAAATTCCATGTCCTCACCTGCATATTTATGTGGAGGGTTTTGCCGATAAATGGGCTATTCCAGCATTTGATGATTTAATAAATCCCAATGCTGACCTTTATGTCATTATGGAAAAATTTTTGCGGTATTGCAATGTTCAGGAAATGCCGAATATAGAAAGGGGATTATTTATATGAGCGCATTGGATTGTTACCAGCTTGTTGATTTATATGCCCACTGGTTGAAAGAAAAAGTTAAACCGAGGGCAATCGGCGATGTCTGTGAGCTTACCACCCCATTTGTTGACAGGCATAATGACTATTTGCAGATATATGTTAAGGCTACTTCATCCGGCATGTTGCTTACGGATGACGGCTATACAATCCGTGATTTAGAGATGAGCGGTCTGGAATTTAATACCGAACGCAGAAAAAGTGAACTCAAGGTTATTTTAAATGGGTTTGGAATAAATCTTAGGGGAGACAGCCTTGAGGTTGAAGCCATGCCTGATAATTTCGCACAAAAGAAGCATAATCTATTGCAGGCAATGCTTGCGATAAATGACCTTTTTTTAGCCCCGCTAAAAGTTTCAAGCTTTTTTAAAGAGGATGTTGAGAAATTCCTATCACTGCATGACATTAGGTTTACAAAGGATATTAATTTCATCGGCAAGAGCGGTTTTAATCATCATTTTGATTTTGTAATTCCGCCTTCAAAGAAAGAACCTGAAAGGGTATTAAGGACTATCAATAACCCTACTAAAAATAATGTGTCAGCAATGATTTTCTCATGGGACGATGCCAGAAAAGTACGGTCGGAGAATGCTATTGCTATAGCCGTGTTAAATGATCAGGATAGAGAAATTACTCCTGATACGATACGCGCTCTAAAAGCTTATGAAATAGAACCAATGGCATGGGGTAATCGTGATAAATACATTGAAAAACTTGCAGCATGAATAAAATAAACGGATGAATATGACGGTTCTCTTTCAATGCGATTATATCAATCTTCGGGGAAGCTATTATAAACCATTCTGCTCTTGCGGGAATTTGAAATATGCTTGGAAAAAGTAACTTAATAAAAAGATTATTTCAGAAGTGCGGGGAGCTGGAAAAACTATGCCTTTAAAATCGCTTGAATAGCAAAGCATGGAGTTCAAATCCAACCTATCTGAGCGGCAGACAGGCTGGCAGGAGGAGAATAGAATATAGATGGCTAAAATTGAAAAGGGCAAAGATATTTTTTATAGAATCTCTCATCTCATTGAGCAGGCGAGAGGAAGGGTTGCTGCTGCCATCAATCAAGAGATGGTAGTCCTTTACTGGAATATCGGGAAGATTTGCACATCAGGAAAAGGAACTGACGGATATTAACATTGCCAGAGAAGGTCTTATGACATGGATACCGGGGATATATAAGATTTATTTCACACGCCATTAATAACAACGACTTTTGCTGCTGGATGGAAAAGCAATGACATTAAAACAAAAAATCATCGAAAAAATAATATCAGAAGGACCAATCAACTTTGAAACCTTCATGGAGATGGCTCTCTATCATCCCGAAACCGGCTACTATATGAGGGATACAACAAAGATAGGCAAAGCTGGCGATTTCTATACATCGTCCCATCTTCATTCCATATTCGGGGTGATGCTTGGCAGGCAAATGACTGAAATGTGGAATTTTTTAGATGCTGCTCAAAATTTTCATATTGTTGAGATGGGAGCGGGCATGGGCTATCTGGCAAAGGATATGCTTGAATATTTGAAGATGGTGGGTGTCAAGTGTAAGGCGTCAGGAAATGAAAAAAGTCTTTTCGACATTCTTAAATATACGATAGTCGAGTTAAATCCTGCAATCAAGGCAAAACAGCAAGAATTATTAGCAGATTATAGAGATAAGGTTGATTGGGTTTCTAATTTGGACGAACTTAAACCTTTTACAGGCTGCTTTTTCTCAAACGAACTTCTCGACGCCTTCCCAGTCAGGATAGTTCAGATGGACGATAAATTGGGGGAAATATACGTTGCTGTCAAAGATCATGATTTATATGAGGAAATATATCCATGCTCAAGAGAGGTCATCGAATATTTCAAGGAATTTTGCATCGATTTATCACTCATGAAACCTTACAGAACAGAGGTTAACCTGAAAATAAAAGACTGGCTGAAGCAGATAAACGAAAAACTGAAAGAGGGTTTTATTCTTACGATAGATTACGGTTATCCAGCCGCTGAGTATTACTGCGAAGAGAGGAACAGAGGTACTCTTCTATGTTATTATCAACACAAAATAATAGAAGACCCCTATATAAATATCGGCGAGCAAGATATTACAGCCCATGTTAACTTCTCTTCCGCAGATAAGTGGGGCGCTGAGATAGGACTTATTACCGTTGGATTCTGCCCTCAGGGGACATATCTGATATCCCTCGGGATAGATGAGGTTATTATGGAGTTATACGGAGATTCGCCCGATTCATTTGATCTCGCAAAGATAAAGGGACTTATATTCCCCGAAGGCATGGGGGAATCACATAAGGTGATGATTCAATATAAAGGCAATGGAAGCCCTCTATTAAGGGGGTTTAGTTTGAGGAATCAGAAAAAAAAGCTCTAAATGGATATTATTGGTGAAAATATGACTGAGGAAAATGATAATCTTCTCAATTATTCTGACCCGATAGAACAGGACTATCAGTCTGAGGGTTTATTTATAATTTATCTGGTTGATAACAAAACGGATAAAGAGGCACTTATTGAAAGGCTCACGGATGACGCTGAAGCACGAAGTCTGGGGGTTGTCCGTTTAAATATCGCAAAAGAACCTTTTAAGGCTATATCAGGCAGCATTAAGTTCAGAATTATCATAAAATACCATCCTCCGTTGTGGTGGCGGGAAGAATCGTTTTTGCTCCTTGTTGATAATATAAGCGGTCTCTCATCAAAATCAAAATATGATATACAAAAAATATCCGTGCTAATTAATTACACAAGAATAAAAAATCATGCACCATTTGATAGTCTGGATAGAAACCTTCCAAAAGGTTCACTCAGCAGGTCAGTCATGCTTAACTCTGAGCATAATGACTGTCTCAATATATTTAAGGCGTTTGAATCACCTGAACTTCTCTATTCAGTGAGGGTCTATAAGGTTTATAGGGATGAACATGGCCGTTGGCATAAACTTTCCAGTAGTTAGCTTAGTTTTCTTCTTCATCAATCACAATTCCTCTTTTAACCATAATATTGTAAATAAGCCTTGAGCGTTTCTCAACATAACGGGATGTGCTTGTAGGGTTGTATTTTCTCGGATTCGGCAGAACGGATGCAAGCCGCGCAGCCTCTTCCGCCGTCAACTCAGAAGGTGATTTGCCGTAATAATGTCGGGATGCCGCCTCAATACCAAAAATCCCATCACCCCATTCGGCAATATTCAGATAGATTTCGAGAATCCTTTTTTTAGTAAGATTATTCTCTATTCTCCAAGTAAGTATTGCCTCTTTAAATTTCCTTATAGGGTTTTTAGAAGGCGTCAGATATAAATTTTTTGCAAGCTGCTGGCTGATAGTGCTGCCGCCGAATTTTAGTTTTTTCTCTTTGATATCCCTCTCAATTGCCTTCTGAATGGCTTCAAAATCAAAGCCTTCATGCTTCCAAAACTTATCGTCTTCAGCTATAAGGACTGCCTTGATTAAAAAAGAAGAAACCTGTGATAATGGCATCCATGCTTGCTTAATCGCTATCTTTCTGCCCTTTTCCTGCCATTCTTTTTCTCTGTATTTCATGAATGATGACTTTTGTGGGTTTTCTTTTTTAAGCCTTGATATATCAGGGGAAAAAACACAATAAGCGATATCTAAGGCAATCGCTGCTGCCACAAATAAAATTATTATTAAAAATATTTTTTTTAGTTTCTTTAAAAACATAAATTAGCATGCAGGGACAAGCTTTTGAGAAAAGCGACTTCAACCCAAAAAATGCGATCGGAATTTTATATAGCAGGCATAAATACCCTCAACTGCTTTTTTATCCAACGAAATCATCTTTACACAATGCTGCAATTTGTGTAATCTACGCGGCATAAAATAGTGCGATAGGGCTAACTAAAGGAAAAGACAATTCAAAATTCAAGATTTAAAATTCAAAATTGCTGTCGCACTGCCACACCGATTTAATCTTTCAGGACAAAGTTTTTTCGGGTATACTTGTTTGCTTTTTCAAGGCGAAAAGCATTTTTTGTGTTAATCAGCAATTCACAGTGAAATTGCAAAGGCTTGAGATTGGTTCACTTTATTCGTAAAGACAAAATAATCTTTAGCGAACTGTCATCCTGAAGCAATCTCAGCACTTCTAACCTTGAAGTTTCAGGCTTTGATCTTTATATGCAAAAAATTATGATTTCTAAATTGCTTATATTTAAATTATGCTATTTTAAGGTGTATTTCTCTAATGACAGTATGGACGCCTGTCCTACTGATCATCATTAATAACCCAATAGGTGCGACAGCTGTCTTGGCTGTCATATGTTAGCGAATAAAATCGCTCGATTTAGACTATCCGTAGATTTTCTGATCAATCTGAAACTAATTTTTAGTCCATATCCCTATGCACTATTTCAGATTTTATGTTGTGAGTCTTGTTTATATGTTTGAAGATTTCTTCTACAATAACTGGCGACCTGTGCCTTCCTCCTGTGCAGCCTAACCCGATGACGAGGTATGAACGTCCTTCTTTTATATAACGCGGCAGCAGGAAATCAATAAGGGTGGTCATATGAACTAAAAATTCATCTGTTTCTGCCTGTTTAAGCACAAACTCCGATACCTCTATATCTGAGCCCTTTAGTGGCCTAAGTTCGGGGACGAAATATGGGTTGGGTAAAAATCTTACATCGAACAAGAGGTCAAGGTTTTCTGGAACCCCATATTTAAAGCCGAATGACATAATCAAAATTGATAAGCCCTTGCCCGCCCCTTCTATTCCATAATTAAGCGTAATATACTTCCTTAATTGATGAGGAGAGTAATTAGATGTATCAATTATTTTGTCTGCCGCATCTCTTATTGCAAAAAGAAGGTTTTTTTCTTCAGAGATCGCTTCTTCGAGACTTATTTGTCCCTTCAGAAAGACTAAAGGATGAGGGCGTCTTGTTTCTTTGTATCTGCGGATCAGGACATCTTTGTCTGCCTCAAAAAATAGGATTTTAACCTTATATTTATCTTTAAGAACGGTTAAAAGGGCATAGACATCGGGGAAATAGGCGCCTTCTCTGATATCTAAACCAACCCCAACTTTACTGAAGCTTGAATTAAGAGTGGATAAGAAGGTTTCTAGAAGGGTTATGGGAAGATTATCTACACAAAAAAAGCCTATATCTTCCAGAGACCTTAAGGCTACGGTCTTACCTGCACCTGAAAGACCTGTGATAATAACTATATCAGCTTGTGTCAGATGTTTTTCGGACATTTAAATAAAACCACAGAGCTTGCCGAGATATTATTTTCAATACCACGCCGTCTCTGCTAAGTGGTTTTCCTATGCAGGTTCAAGTTTGCAACATAAGCCCCTATCTCATTACATCAAAGACGGTGCTATTATTAAAATCATGTTCATCCAGCAAAAATTATAGAGCAGGCTGCAAACCTGCTCCTGCAAGAGAGATGTAAAATTCTTTTTTTCCTTAACTGGCATTTTCAACTTATATCACCCTGCGCTTTGGTTTATTGTATATTTATTGTCTGTTTATAAAGAGCTTTTTTGCCCCCCTGAGCCTGCCAAAGGGTCATGTAAATCCTTTTTTTGTGTCATGGTTCGACAAGCTCACCATGACACTTCGAAGGGGACAAACAGATTCTATTAAAATCTTCAAGATTATGTTGTAGGCTCAATAAGCCCATAATTGCCATCCTTCCTGCGATAAACCAGATTTATCGAGCTGGTTTTTTCATTAATAAAAACAAAAAAGTCTTTATCGAGCATTTCCATCTGATCCACTGCCTCTTCAGGATTCATCGGTTTCATATCAAATCTTTTATATTTTATTATCCTTCCCTTTTCAGAGGGTTTGTCTGTAAGATTTTCCATAGAACGTTTATCAATTTTTCTATATGAATGGAGTTTTCCCTTATATTTTTTAATCTGTTTTTCGAGTTTCTCAACAACCTCGTCTATTGAAGAATATATTTCCCCTGTAACACCTTCTGCTTGAATCAGATATCCATTAACCTTAATAAGCACCTCTGCTTTGTGCCTGTATTTCTCAACGCTCAGGGTTACAACGGCTTCAGTAATATTTGTTATATACTTTTCAAATTTACTTATTTTCTCCTCGGCATAATTTTTTAGTGCAGGTGTAATCTCAAGATGACGGCCATTTACTATGATATTCATGTTATCCCTCCAATTTGCTTTTAGTTAGAGCAAAACAATTATCTTAAAACCTGTCCTTTTTTCTGCGGCTTTGTTGTGGAATCTTAAGATTTTCTCTATACTTAGCAACAGTTCTCCTTGCTATTTTAATATCATATTCCCCCAATTTATCGGCAATAGCTTTATCGCTTAAAGGTTTATCTGCACCCTCCTCGGTTATTATTTTCTTGATCAAGTCTTTCACTGAGGTAGATGATACCTCACCAGAAACAGACTGAATGGAGCTGCTGAAAAAATATTTAAAACTAAAAGTTCCATGACTGCAAGCAAGAAACTTGCTAGAGGTTACCCTGCTTATTGTGCTTTCATGCATCTTTATGTCAGCTGCTATGTCTTTAAGAGTCAGGGGCTTGAGATATTGAACCCCTTTATCAAAAAACTCCCTCTGAAAATTGAGAATACTCTCTGAAACCCTGTATATGGTTTTGTTTCTTTGCTCGAGGCTTTTTATTAGTTCTATTGCGGATTTCATTTTTTCTCTTAGAAAAGACCTGTCCTCTTTTGATAACAATTCTTTTTTCAGCAAAAGCTTGCGGTATTTATTGTTAAGTCTCATCCTCGGCATTCCGTCATCGTTCAATGTTATTTGATAATCCCCCTCAATTTTGAATATATAGACATCAGGTGTGATATATACAGTTTCCTCGCTTGAAAAGCTCCTGCCCGGATGCGGTTCAAGTCCCCTGATAATCTTGAGGGCAGCAGAGAGGTCTTCATTAGTTAAGCCGTATTGCTTTGCTATTTGCCCATATTTCCTTTTACACAGGTCGTCAAGATTATTGGCTACTATTTTCTCAACTGCTGAACCGCATAGTCCCAAAGCCTTTATCTGCAGCAGCAGACATTCTTTTAAATCCCTTGCTCCAACCCCTGAAGGGTCGAAATCATGAATAAGAGCTAAAGCCTTATTGATGGTATCTGCATCAGCCCCCGTCAAGGTAATCAGTTCTTCTTCCGAAAGCTTTAGATATCCGTCTTCATCCATGTTGCCTATTAAAATCTCAGCAGTTCTTCTTACATTTTCACTGGATTCGCTCAACATAAGCTGCCATAACAGGTGCTCATGAAGACTGGTTTTTTTTGCCTGAAAAAGCTCAAAAGAGGCATGCTCATCCACTCCGGGTGAGAAATAACCTAAGTCCCTTCCATCGCTGCTTCTTTCATCAAAATACTCATCAACAGTGAAATTAAAAAGATTCTCAAAAGGAGCCTCGATGTCTTCCTCAGAGACAGTATCAGCGGTCTCCCTATCATAACCATCTGTGATTTCAGGTTCTTCTTCTAACTCTTCAAGTAAAGGATTTTCAATAAGCTCATGAGACAGCATCTGGGACAATTCTAACTGGGTTAATTGCAGCAGCTTAATCGCGAGCTGCAATTGTGGTGTAAGAATTAGTTTCTGCGTCAATCTGAGATCTAATCTATTTTCTAAAGGCATTATAACCTGAACTCCTCTCCAAGATAGGCTTCCTTAACAGATAAATTTGTTACGAGTTCGTCTGGTCTGCCCTCAGCCAAAACAGACCCGTTGTTTATAATATATGCCTTATCAGTAATTGATAAGGTCTCCCTAACATTATGGTCGGTAATCAATATCCCAATGCCTTTTGTCTTGAGATAAATCAGCATCTTTTTCAAATCATTCACCGCTATAGGGTCAATCCCGGCGAAAGGCTCATCAAAAAGGATGAAGACAGGTCTCATAGCGATTGCCCTTGCAATCTCAGCCCTTCTTCTCTCCCCCCCTGAGAGCATGTAGCCATTCCTCTCAGAAAATTCCTTCATGACAAATTCATCAATCAATCCATTAACCTCTGATTCTAAATCATCAAGATTAGCGTCTTTACGTCCGCCTTTGGTTAATCGGCGGACCTCCAAAACCGCCCTAAGATTTTCTCTTACAGTTAATTTTCTGAAAAGAGAAGGCTCCTGCGGTAGATAACCTATCCCCTTAATAGCCCTTTCATACATTGGCAGACCGACTATATCCTCTCCATCTAATAATATACTACCGTAATCAGGAGATATTATGCCCACAATCATGTAAAAAGTGGTTGTCTTGCCGGCACCGTTTGGTCCTAATAACCCCACTATTTCGCCAGATCTGAGCATAATGTTTACATCATTTACTGCAAATCTTTTCTTATATGACTTATAAAGACCCCTTGTCTCTAAAATTCTGTCTGCAGCCAAGCTATTTATTTCCTTTGTTCTGATCTCTATCCTGCATGAGCACCCTGCTGTTTTCTACAACATAAAGATCGTTTTTGAAAAAATAAGTCATCTTTGAGCCTGTTATAACACTCTGTCCATCTGTTGCTTTCGGTTCGCCAGTGAATATGACCCTCTCATCAGCATCTGAGAAGTATTGTGCAAAGTCAGAGGTAATCACCCTGTCGCCTTTTATGAGCTTGATATTGCCTTCTACGTCAATCTTTTTTATGCTGCTGCCTGTTTTTTCATCCTGATAATATACGGTCATTTTATCTGAATATAATGCTATACCGCCTTTGACAGCCTTGACGGAACCTTCAAAAATAGCCTTCCTCGCTTTATTATCGGCTGTCAGTATCTGTGATGTAATGGTGACGGGTTCTTTAGCACCTTTTTTTTGTTCGGCGAAAGAGTTGCCATTTATTGCTGATAAAAAAATTGCAATACAAGCATAAAAAGTTAAAAACCTCAAGCCATAATTAATCATCAAAAAATCGCTCCTTCATTTAAAAATAGCCTTCACATTACTGCTTAATTTAGCCTTATCGGCAGATGCCGAGAGATCATCTCCTTCTATATAAAACTCCCTGCCGATAATCTGAACCCTTTTATCTGATGAAAGCTCACTTTTCTGAGGGTCCCAAGATAAAGTCAATGCATTGATTACATAATTCTTTGTAAGGGCTTTTATATTCCCATCAATTTTAATGCTTTGATCTGCTGTATTATAAACCCCCCCTTCAGAGGTCAGAACAAGTTCTTTTTCGGGAAATGTTATTTTCAAATCCTTCAAGACCACATCATTTGTATTTGTGAAAATTGCCTTTTTAGCATCAACCATCCATTTAACCATGCCCTCTTTCAGGTGTTTGATTCTTACATCGTCAATATAAGGCGATTCGCTATAAACGAGGGCTATCCTTGTCTCCTGAAGCTGGAAGGAATATATAACTAAAATAACAATGGAAAGAAGGAAAGATATGATCAATAAAGTTGCCTTTCCCATAAAGAAATTTTACCACACATGAGAGGACTTGTAAAGGCAAAATACATGCCTGTTTTTTTCATTAAATGGTATAATTATGAAAAATATAAGAAATTTTATTAAAAAGGGTATTATATGAACATAAGCGGTAAAACAAAAATCATAGGCATCTTCGGTTATCCGGTAGAACACACTCTTTCTCCTAAGATGCACAATGCTGCCTTTAAATATTTGAACCTCGATTTCTGTTATGTCCCTTTTTCCGTCAAGCCAGAGATGCTGGAAATTGCTCTGGAAGGTATTAGGGCATTAAGCATTGCTGGGTTAAATATAACCATTCCGCATAAAGAGAGAGTTAGTGCATTCTTGGATAAGCTCAGCGATGATGCAAAATTTATAGGCTCTGTCAATACAATAAAGAACGAAGGAGGCGAGTTGACAGGCTTCAATACTGATGGCAAAGGGTTTATGAAATCTTTGGCAGAAGCTAATATTGAGATTGCTGATAAGAGGGTTCTTATTGTTGGCGCAGGCGGCGCTGCAAGGGCAATAGGATATTATCTTTGCAGGGATGTATCTGAGTTGTATATTTATAACAGAAATATTGAGCGGGCTGAAATACTGACAACACACCTCTACACCTTTAAAAATAATGTCGCAGTAGTTGAAGAAAAAATTTTTAACAGCGGCAGTTCTTTTTCTGATTTTGATATTATCATAAACACTACCCCGCTTGGCTTGAAATCAGATGACCCCCTCCCTCTTGATGTTTCGATGCTTAAAAATCATCAGATTATCTGTGACCTTATTTATAAAGAAACCCCTCTTTTGCAGAAAGCTTCGGCTATTGGCTGTAAAACCCTTAATGGTATGGGGATGCTTTTATGGCAGGGGGTTTTTGCTTTTGAGGAATGGACAGGTATTCAGCCGCCCGTAGAGGTAATGAAGAAAGCCTTGATGAAGCAGATTTGAAATGGCTTTTTTGAATTTACTATCCGAAGTAAGCAAATTATTTGTCCTGCCCGCAGCCTCGTGATGCTTCATTCTTGCAGGAGCAGGTTTGTAACCTGCTCCATAATTTTTGCTGAACAAGCACATTTTAATAATACCTAAATTGAGCTATTCTTTAAGGTGCATTTCTCTAATGACAGGCGGGACGCCTGTCCTACCAGTGTTTATAATTTCTATGTCTATTTATGCTTCTTTATATTTGTTAACCCATTATGCAATAATTAAATATGTCATATAAAATTGTTATAATCAGTTTTTTCCTAACCTTCTTATCTATATTTACAAGTTCTGTTGCTTCCCAACCAATAGTTCAAGAAGAACATGTTTTGAAGCTGTCGGCAGATAGCAGCCATAATACATATTTTGAGTTTATTTTGGGAAGCATAGCATCAAATGAGAGAAGGTGGGAGGCGGCATTAACCCATTATCAGAATGTCCTCCGTCTTGATCCAAGTTCACCGTATTTAAGAACTCAAATAAGCCTTATTCTTATCAAATTAGGCAGGATACCGGATTCCATATCCATCCTTGAGCAAGCAGCAAAGGAAAGTCCAGATTATGTGAATGCCTTAATGCTTTTGGGAGAAGTGTATAACTCACAAAGAAGGGTTGATGACGCAATAAAAATATATGAGCAGGTAGTGAAGATTGCACCTGAAAAGAATGAAGCGCATCTTTTTTTGGGCTCTCTGTATTTATCTAAAGACGAAATTCACAAAAGCCTCTCGATATTTGAAAGCCTCTTGAAAAAGGACACTGAAAATACAATGGCTTTGTATTACACGGCTTTAATAAATATGCGGCAGAACAATTACGATAAGGCTATGGAACAATTTTTAAGGGTTATCGAGGCCAATCCTTTTTTTGATTCTGCTTATGTAAATATTGGAATACTGAATGAAAGCAAAGGAAACAGGGCGGAAGCTGAGGGTTATTATAAAAAGGCGCTGGAGGCAAATCCTCATAATATATTTGCGAGGGAAAGACTTGCCCTTCTTTATATATCTGATAAGGAATACAAAATGGCTATCGAACAGCTTAAGCATATTCTCTTGGAAGCTCCTCAAAATGTAGATATACACCAAAGGCTGGGCTTGTTATATCTTCAGGAAAAGCAGTATGACAAGGCCATCTATGAACTGAGAATCGTAATCGAAGCTCGCCCCGATGATAATCCCTCAAGATATTATCTGGCATTAGCGCTCACTGAAGTGGGGAGATATGATGAGGCAATCGAACAATTCAAAAGACTTATAGCTGCTGATTCAAAGAATATCAATGCCTTTTTAAACCTTGCCCTTCTATACTCAAGGCAAAAAAAACTTGCTGAGGCTGCAAAGATATATGAGGAACTGTTGAGCTTTGAAAAGGGGAATCCATTGATTTTTGTTTATGCAGGCAATTCCTATGTTGAACTTAAGAATTATAATAAAGCAGAAGAGATTTTAAGAGAGGGGTTGAGCCTTTTTGATAGTGATGATGATTTAAACTTTCAGATCGCTATTGTTTATGATAAAACCGGAAGGTTTGAAGATATGGAGAGACATCTAAAAAAAGCCTTTGAACTAAACCCTAAAAATGCCGATGCCTTAAACTACCTCGGTTATACATACGCCGACAAAGGAATAAATCTCGAAGAGGCGCTCTCTCTTATAAAACGTGCTCTTGAATTGAAACCTGATAATGGCTATATCACCGATAGCTTGGGATGGGTTTATTTCAGGCTTGGCAGGTTTCAGGATGCCCTCTCAACTATCTTAAGAGCAGTAGATATTGTAAAAGATGATGCCGTTATATATGAGCACCTTGGAGATGTATATAAGGAGTTGGGCGATTATAAACAAGCCCTTTCTGCCTGGTCTGATGCATTGAGATTTCACGAAAAGGAAGAAGGGCTTAAAGAAAGGGTTGAGAACAAAATCAGAGATTTAAAATCCAAGACTGAAAACAGATAACTTGCTATAATGTTCACCTTATTAGCCCCTGCCAAAATAAACTGGTCTTTGTCTGTTTTAAATTTAAGGTCTGATGGTTATCACAATATACTTTCTCTCTTACAGTGCATAGAACTATTTGATGAGCTTAGATTTGAGCCTTCTCAAAACATCGAAGTAATTTCAAACATGGATATTCCTGCCGAACAGAATCTGGCTTACAAGGCTGCTTTAGCTTTAAAAAACCATTATGGAATAGATAAAGGTGCGAGAATAACACTTAATAAATCTATACCAATTGGCGCTGGGCTTGGCGGCGGCAGCAGCGATGCTGCTCACGCACTGATGGGGCTGAATAGCTTATGGGGTCTCCGATTAGATCGTGATGATTTAATGACAATCGGCAAAAAGATTGGTTCAGATGTGCCATTCTTTTTCCATTGCCCTTTAGGTGTTGCTAAGGGCAGGGGAGAGCTTGTGACCCCGCTTAATATTGAGACTTCTTACCCGTTGCTCTTAGTAAAGCCGCCTATTTCGATATCAACATCATGGGCTTATGAAATGTTGAGCCTGCAAAGAACTAAGGAGTGCAAGAATGTCGAAAATAAAGCGGTTCTTGCTGAATTGACAAAAAACGGAAATAATAGAGATAATATTAGGTTGATTTATAAATCGCTTGTGCAAAGGGATTTTTTACTTCTGCGGGATTTCGCAGGCAATGATTTTGAATCAATCATAACTGCTCATTTTTCAATCATTGGCAAAATTAAAAATGAACTGCTCGATTCAGGTGCTCATATTGCAATGATGACAGGAAGTGGTTCGGTCGTTTTTGGTCTCTTTAATAATAGACGAGAGGCACTTATTGCTTCAAAAAAATTTAAGTCTTTTTGGTATGCAGTAGTTGATACCCTTAAAAGCATCTGATATTTATTGCAAAGTCAATAAAGCAATGATAATTATGTCATTGCGACTCTTGGGTGCAATAATCGCAACTTGTCATAAAATAAATATTTGATATCATTTAGTAACTACTTGGGGCGTCGACAAGCGGCAAGTCAGCAGATTTTGGATCTGCCATTCCCAGGTTCGAATCCTGGCGCCCCAGTTAAAGTAACTGCATTCTTCATGAATATATAATTGGAGGGTAAAATGCCTGATGGTATTACGCTTCTTACTGGCAATGCAAATAAACCCCTTGCCTTGAGGGTAAGCGAAAATCTTGGTATTCCTTTAACCGATGCGACTGTTACGAAATTTAGCGACGGCGAGATAATGATTCAGATTAATGAAAACATCAGAGGCTCTGATGTCTTTGTAATACAGCCTACCTGCCAGCCAGTAAATCACAATATCATGGAGCTGCTTCTAATAGTTGACGCTCTAAGAAGGGCATCCGCAAGAAGGATAACCGCAGTAATACCATATTACGGATATGCACGACAAGATAGAAAAGTGCAGCCACGTGTACCTATCTCGTCTAAACTTATAGCAGATTTGATCACGGCTTCAGGCGTTAACAGGGTATTAACGATAGACCTTCATGCAGCTCAGATACAGGGATTTTTCAATATTCCTGTTGATCATCTTTATGCCGCCCCAATACTGCGTGATTATTTCAAGGCTCATGACTTCGAGAATCTTGTTATAGTATCTCCCGATGCAGGTGGTGTGGAAAGGGCACGTTCATTTGCCAAACGGCTAAATGCTTCTTTAGCTATTATAGATAAAAGGAGGGAGGCTACAAACATTTCTAAGATAATGCACGTCATAGGTGATGTCAAAAACAGAGACGCTGTAATTCTGGATGATATGATTGATACTGCCGGAACAATGACTCAGGCAGCCGATGCGATAAAAGAAGGCGGTGCAAGAAAAGTATTTGCTGCATGCACACATGCGGTTCTTTCTGGTGCTGCGTTGGAAAGGATAAATAATTCATCACTTCAGGAGGTTATTGTAACCGATACGATACCCCTTGAAGATAAATTGCAAGAGTGTAAGAAACTGAAAGTGCTTACAATATCGGCTTTGTTGGCTGAGGCAATAAAGAGGATTCACGATGAATCTTCAATTAGTTCATTATTTTATTAATAAACAAACAGAAAATTTATATATCTTTATCACGGAGGAAAAATGCAAAGTTTAACCCTTAGTGCGCATAAAAGGAAAGAAGTCGGCAAAGGTGTAGCAAGAGGACTGAGAAGAAAAGGTTTTATCCCAGCCGTTATATATAAAGGCGGCAGTTCCATGCCTATTCAACTTCCTGCAAAGGAATTTTTACACTTCATTAGTAAGACGGCTGGCGAGCAGGTGGTAGTAAATCTCGATTTATCTGATGAGACGAGGCAGGCTCTCCTGAAGGATTATCAGGTTGATCCTATAATGGGCACACTGCTTCACGCAGATTTTCAGGAGATTTCTGCGACTGAATCAATTCGCGTAATGGTTCATATAGTAATCAGCGGAGAGGCAATCGGCGTTAAAAGAGACAATGGAATCTTGCAATATGGGCTTAGGGATGTGGAGATAGAGTGTCTGCCAAATAATATTCCCGGACATATTGATATTGATGTCTCTAATATGGGAATCGGGCAGTCTATTCATGTCAGCGATTTAAAGTTGGGCGAAGGTGTTCGTATTTTAACGGATCCTGATGAACTTATAGTTACAGTCACCGCCCTTAAAGGCGAAGCAGTAGCGGCAACCGCAGAAGCTGTTTCTGAGGCAGCAGAGCCGGAAATTATAAAGAAAGGGAAAAAGACTGAGGCAGAGGAATAATATTTTATCCCTTTACAGAAAGGCTTTTTCTTTAAATTTTTAATACAGGAGTCTGACAACTCTTAACTTCATAGATGTCCGGAAATGTGTAGAGTGGCGGTCTAATATAAATTATCATGTGGGTTATTGCAGGACTTGGCAATCCAGGAATCAGGTATTCTGAAACACGTCATAATATTGGCTTCCGTGTTATACATCTCCTTTCTCAACAATTCAATATAAGGCTTAACAAAAACATGCTCTATGCCTCTGGTGAAGGCTTGGTCAAAGGGACGAGGGTCTTGCTTGTAAAACCATTGACCTTTATGAACAGGAGCGGTCAGGCTATTAAGAACTTATCGGTTGAGGCCGATAGACTGATAGTGATCCATGATGATATAGACCTTGCAATTGGGGTTATCAAGATTAGAAAAAGAGGATCTTCCGGCGGCCACAGGGGTGTTGAGTCAATAATTCAGCAGCTTTCAACGGAAGACTTCATACGGGTAAAAATAGGTATAGGCAGAAACATAGATATTCCGATTGAAGACTATGTTTTAGATAATTTTACGCCTTATGAGGAAAATATTATAAAAAATGCTATACTTGAATCATCCTCTGCTGTGATAAGGATAATTACACAGGGCGTTGATGCAGCGATGAATGAATTTAATCGTCCTAAGAGCGATATTAAACAGGAATAATCATTCATCTACCATTTCAGGAGATAATTTTAATGAATATTACGGTAAGAAACTTACCCGAAGATAAGATAAAAACTGATATTTTAGTAATCCCGCTATTAGAAGATGGTTTCCCAAAAGTATATGATAATCTTGATTTGCTCTCAGGTGGGTTGATAAAAAGGGTAATCAATTCAGGAGAATTTAGGGGTAAACTTGGTTCAAACACACTAATCCATGTTGCAAATGTTAATGCAGACAGAATCCTGCTGACAGGCTTAGGAAAAAAAGATGATATTACAGCGGAGAAAATAAGGCAGTCGGGTGGCAAGTCATTCTCATTCATAAAGTCTGCCGGATTTGAAAATATAGCCATCTCTCTAAAAGAACTTAATTCTCTATCCACAGCCATAACTTCTAACGAAAGCCCTTCTACATATTTTTTGGAAGGCGGGCTCTTAACCCTTTATAAATTTGAGAGATATAAAAAGCCGGAAGATACCAAAGAAATTAAAAATATAACTATACTTGGCAATGAAAAAACAATCCCTTTGAAACGGCTTGAGACTATCGTGGATGCAACAAGTTTTGCCCGTAATCTTATCAATACGCCATCCAATGATATGACCCCTTCAAATCTTGCAGCAATCGCAAGTTCTTTATCTGGTAAAAAAGTTAAAGTCAAAATAATTGAAAAAGAAGAAGCCCAAAAAGAGGGCATGAATGCCTATCTCGCTGTAGCTAAAGGGTCGGCTGAACCGTCAAAATTCATTATAGTCAATTACAAAGGCGGCAAGGGCGCTCCCTATATTCTGATCGGGAAGTCCATAACCTTCGACAGCGGCGGCATATCTCTTAAGCCTGCTGAAGGAATGGAGAAGATGAAATATGACATGGCAGGAGGAGGAGCTACCCTCGCAATTATAAAGGCAGCATCTCAACTGGAACTCCCTTTGAATATTATTGGCATACTTCCTGCAACTGAAAATCTGCCGGGCGGGAGCGCTTCCAAGCCCGGAGATGTGGTCACTACCATTACAGGCAAGACGGTGGAGATAGTTAATACAGATGCAGAAGGCAGATTGGCAATTGCAGACGCTATCGGTTATGCAATTAAGTATTTCAAACCAAAAGGCATCATAGATATCGCAACATTAACTGGGGCATGCAAGATTACTTTTGGCAACGAAGCTGTCGCAATGATGGGCAACAGCCCTGAATTAATGGAAAGACTTAAGAAGGCTTCAGATGAGACATATGAAAGAGTCTGGGAGATGCCGCTCTATGAGGAATATAAGGACTATATCAAGAGCGACATAGCCCACATTAAAAACTCTGCGGGCAAGGACGGTGCATTATTAACCGCCGGTTATTTCTTAAAGGAATTCGCAGGCGATACTCCATGGGTACATCTTGATATCGCAGGCACCGCATGGAATGATAAAGACAAACCTTATTTATCCAAAGGCGCAACAGGTATTGGAGTCAGGCTTATACTAAACTTCTTAAAGGAGCTATAATCATGTTTATTATTTTCTTTATATTGTTTATCCTCTCTCCCTCTGCTGCATTTGCATGGGGACCTTTAACGCATATATATCTTGGAAATGAGATTTACTCTTTTGCAGCTTTAATTCCCCCAGTCGTAATGGAAATCATAAGAAAACACAGGGAGGACTTTCTTTACGGCAACCTTATAGCAGATATGATACTTGGCAAAAAATATATGTCTAATGACAAAAGCTCTCATAGCTGGGAGACAGGCTTAAAGCTTTTTGAACAGGCAGACAATCCTGCTGAAAAGGCATTTGTATATGGATATCTCGGTCATCTTGCAGCAGATACGGTTGCCCATGAAACCTTGACTCCTTACAAATGGCAGATGTCCCATACATGGATAGAACTCAAGGCAGACAGCCTCATAGACAAGATTTACTGGCTTCATTCAGTTACAATCAGCTCTGCCGTGCAGAAAAGGAATGATAGATTTCTTGAGGACTCCCTTGAACGTTATATCTTTTCTTTTAAGACAAATAAAAGAATATATAAAAGCATCGTCTTTCTCTCTTTCTTTAATAAAAAAAGGAAATATGGTATAGACCAAAGAAAAGTGACTTGTCTGCATGATGAATCTTTAGTCAGAATGATTGACATTCTGCAAAATGATAAAAACGCCTTTGTCTTAAAGAAAAATCCGCTTTAAGCCAATTTATAGGGAGATTGTTTTATGGAATGCACTATGGAGAAGAACAAAGCCTTCTGCAATTGCACATACGAGCCTTGTTTAAAGAAACTTAAGTGCTGTGAATGCCTGCATTATCACAGAAAAAATGGCCAATTGCCCGCCTGCTTTTTCAATAAAGAATTTGAGAAGACCTATGACAGATCTATAGACAATTTTATAAGAATGCATAAGCGGTAGTTATAATTGTTAACGACGGGCTAATGTTTCAACCCTAAGAATACAATCCATTGCTTGCGGGAGCAGGTTACAAACCTGCTCCAAATTTTTTGCTGAATGAATTAATAGCACTATCCCTCCCATCAAGGCACGAGGGTAAGGGTGGGGGTGATTATAGACTTTATAAAGAGACACTATTTATAAATAACCTGAGGGCACAGAGATTTAGTTGAAAATAAGGTTTTTTCAAATTAAAAATATCTCTGCGAAATCTGTGGTTTTTTTAAATGTCTTTTTGAATTAAGCCTGTATCCTTAATGGTATTATTAATTTAAATTTGCTCCCTTTGCTGTATTGACTTTCAATAGTAAGATCCCCTTTTAATATCTGTATTGCGATCTTCTTTGTCAGGTATAAGCCAAGCCCGGTTCCCTGCACACTGTAACGCCAAAATGATAATGTCCTATACTGCCAAAATAGAAATGTCCTATA
>JBBIKS010000042.1:0-20655 GCA_037445375.1 Nitrospirota bacterium
ATCCTCCTTTGGAGGTAGCAGCGTAAAACAGGACATTTCTATTTTGGCTTGACATGAGGAAAAAATTAAATGTTAAAAATAAATGAAAAACTAATGGTAGGAAGGATATCTTATCTTAATCTTTTCCCGATTTATCATGCGATTCAAAGCAAATGCAATTGTTCCCAGTATGAGTTCATCGAGGGTGTCCCTTCCGAATTAAATAAGATGATCAGGGAAGGAAAGATTGATATTAGCCCATCTTCATCCATTGAGTATATAAGGAATTCTCATCTTTATGAGCTTATTGAGGGGCATTCTATCAGTTGTTCTGGGTGTATTGCGAGTATCTTGTTATTCTCAAGAAAGCCTATCGGTGAGCTTAACGGCAGCAAAATATATGTAACCAGCCAGTCTGAAACATCTATTGCACTGCTTAATATCGTGCTTAAAAAGTTTTATGGAATTCAATGTGATTTAGTAGTTGCAAAAAAACCGGAAAACTCTAATGGCGAGGCATTTTTTCTGATAGGGGATGATGCCCTCAAAATAAATAAGAAATTATCGGTTGGCAGTCCATCATTTTTAGTGTATGATCTTGGGCAGATATGGGCAGAGCATACAAACCTTCCTTTTGTTTTTGCCCTTTGGATTGCAAGAAAAGATATTTATTATAATAGAGCCAAAAAACAGCTGCTTGAAAGATTTATCTCTGATCTTGATAACGCAAAGGAAATATTTAATAAAGAAGAACTTCACAGAATCTTGCAATCGGCGGCTATCAGCGATTTTCTATCTGAAGATGAGATAGTTTCATATTGGAATAAAATCAGCTATAACCTGACAGAGAAACACAAGGAAGCTCTTGATCTCTTCAGGCAGTATCTTCAAGAGATATCTTATTAGCCCGAAAAATCAACTTAGATCTTTATGCAGCAGATATAATTTAGTGTCAGTCTCAGAAAAGGCGAGAGACGACAGACGAGGGCGAATAATCGTCCCTCGTCTTAGCGAAGCGTCGTCCGTCAACCGTGATGTTCTGACAGTGACACTAAGCAGAGTATGTTTATAAACTGCTTGCAACTCTTTTCTGTCATTTCGAGCAGAGCGAGAAATCTTTAATTTTCAGAACTCCTCCCTTCAGTAGGAATGATAACAGCACAGATTTATCCACTTTATAGACAAACTATAAGTAGGTTTTCGGGTCTCATGCCTGTATTCGAAAATTTATAGCTGCTCCTATTACAGCTTAAAGCGTTCAAGCAATAGGTAAATTGGCAAAAAGGGCTGAAATTATTTCTTTTCCGTCAATGCCGAAATACCGGGCAGTTCTTTGCCTTCGAGCAGTTGAAGAGAAGCGCCGCCGCCAGTAGAGATAAATGTTATCGCATCACTGACCCCTGCTTTGTGCACTGCATAGTCTGTATCTCCGCCTCCAACAATAGTCATAGCATACGCATCCGCGACAGAATTGGCTACGGCTGTTGTGCCTCTTGAGAATGCATCAATCTCAAACACTCCCATGGGACCGTTCCATATTATTGTTTTGGCATTTTGTATTGCCTCAGAAAAAAGCTTCACTGAGGCGGGTCCAATGTCGAGAGCTTTCCATCCCTTAGGTATTTCCTGAGTTGTAACGATCTTTGTCTCGACTCCAGCTACTACTTCCTGTGCAATAACACAATCAACAGGGAGATAAAATTTAACCTTTTTATTTTTAAGGCTTTCCATGATGCTTTTAGCAAGGTCAAGCATGTCAGGTTCAACGATAGAGTCACCAATTTCGTAATCAAGCGCTTTTATGAATGTAAATGCCATGCCACCCCCGACTATAACCTTATCAACCTTATCAACGAGATTACCCAAGACACCAATCTTGCCAGAAACCTTAGAGCCGCCCAGAATAGCTACAAAAGGTCTTATGGGATCTTCTACTGAGCCTTTAAGGTATTCTATCTCCTTTTTCATCAAAAAGCCGGCTGCGGCTGGTAAAAACTTAGGTATGCCGACAATAGAGGCATGCGCCCTGTGGGATGCCCCAAATGCATCATTTACAAAATAGTCAGCAAGCCTTGAGAGGGCTTTTGCAAAGGCTGGATCATTCTTTTCTTCTTCTATATGGTAACGGAGATTTTCGAGCAGCATAACATCGCCGTTTTTCATTTTTGATACCAAGCTCTCTACCTGACTACCAATGCATTCAGGAGCAAAGATAACCTCTTTGTTTAAAAGTCTCTGTAGTCTTCTTGCAACTGGAGCCAAACTGTAACGAGGGTCTATTTTGCCTTTTGGTCTGCCGAGGTGTGAAGCAAGAATGACCTTTGCGCCTTCGTCAATTGCATAGTTAATTGTCGGAATTGTGGAGCGTATCCTGCGGTCATCCGTTATTACCAGATTGTCATCAATAGGAACATTAAAGTCAGTCCTTATAAAAACTCTTTTGCCCTTTATGGTGAGGTCTTGAATAATCAGCTTGTTTAGTATGTCATTCTTTCTTGGCATGTCTAACTCCTTTTGCTGATGTAAAGAATAAGGTCTCTTAACCGAGAGCTGTACCCCCACTCGTTATCGTACCATGAGATGACCTTTGCCATGCGTTTTTCCATAATCTTAGTAAGGGTGGCGTCGAATATAGAAGAGTGAGGGTTTCCATTAAAGTCTATTGAGACCAGAGGCTCTTCTACATACTGAAGAACGCCTTTCATAGGTCCTTCAGCCCATTTTTTCATAGCCAGATTGACATCTTCAGCAGTCACATCCCTGTTTAGTTCCACAACCAGATCTACGACCGAGACATTGGGCGTGGTCACTCTTATTGAGAACCCGTCGAGCTTGCCTTTTAACTCAGGCAACACTATTCCTATAGCTTTTGCAGCACCTGTCGTTGAAGGTATCAAGGATACTGCAGCAGCTCTTGCTCTTCTCAAATCCTTGTGCGGGAGGTCTAATATCCTCTGGTCGTTGGTATATGAATGGACTGTAGTCATAAGTCCTCTTATTATCCCGAATTCCTTGTGGAGGACTTTTGCAATAGGAGCAAGACAGTTTGTTGTGCACGAAGCATTTGAAATTATTTTGTGTTTTGAAGGATCAAGGTTTTCTTCATTAATGCCAAGGCAGACAGTTATATCCGGCTCCTTTGCGGGTGCGGATATGATGACCCATTTGGCTCCAGCATCAAGGTGTTTTGACGCCTTCTCTCTGTCTGTAAAAAGGCCTGTGGATTCTATCGCTATGTCCACATTCAGTGCCTTCCATGGAAGGTTTTCTGGAGTTCTCTCGGCTGAGATCTTAATCTCTTTGCCATCCACTGTGATGGAACTATCACCAGCATTCACTTCCGCATTGAAAATTCCGTGCACAGAATCATACTTTAGAAGGTGAGCGAGGGTCTTTGCATCGGCAAGGTCATTGATAGCAACTATCTCTACATCGCTGAATCCCTTGCATGTCCTCAGAAAATTCCTCCCAATTCTTCCAAAACCATTGATAGCGACTCTTAGTGACATTAATTCCTCCTTGGAGCTATTTATTGAAACTGTTAATTATAAGACCTGTTAAAAGTTTAGGATAAAAATAAGTAGATTTTGGAGGCATCCTTACATTTGCGAGGGCAGACATCTCGACATCCTCTACCCCTGTAGGATTAAGAAAAAATGCCGCATCGTATAAAGATGACCTAACCATTTTTAAAGCCTCATCTGGATTCATTTCATAACCAAAGTCGGTAATTCCTAAAGAGCGTTTGAAAATCAATTCATGAAGGATAACCACATCAAGATTTCTAAGAGCTGGATGAATATCCTCAAGGGGGCCCCCTTTGTATTTTAAAATATACCATTTCTCTTCATTTTTTACATATAGTCCAATAGCATTTTTGCCATAAACAGACAAAATTTCAGTTATATCATTTTCAATATCATCGTTAAATACATCAAAATAACTGCCTATTTTACTGATTATTTGCCTGCTGTCTGATATGCCTTTTATAAGCCTGTGAGTAGGAAGTATGCTTATGCCGTCATCTTGTATATTTGCGAGAAACATCATTATATAATCATAAGGTTGCAAGATGCTGCTGTTATTGTCTGTTCTATCGGTTTTGTGCATTTCCTCCTTGAATTCAAGAGCAACTTCATACCTGTGATGACCGTCGGCTATATAAATTGCCTTGCCGTTGAATTCATTGATTATGCTTTCATATAATGAAGAGTTTTGAATTCTGTATAGTTTATGGATAGAGCCGTCGTAATCACTGGCTGTAATCAAAGGATCATCGGTTAAGGCATCGATAATCTGAGAAGCGACCCTCTCTGGGCTGTTATAAAGCGCATAAATCGGGCTTATATTTCCATTACAAGCCCTCATAAGATCCAGTCTGTCAGCTTTAGGTTTTGAATATGTTGCCTCATGGGGATAAACACCCTTGCCAAGTTCGTCTAACCTGACAAGGGCTATTATCCCTCTTAATTTTTGGTTTCTCCCAAAAACTGAATAATCTGCCTCATAAGCATAAAAAAATGGTATTTCATCCCTAATGAGGATATGGTCTTTCTCCCATTGCTGGAGGTTCCCTTTAGCTCTGATATATCTGTTGTTGGTATCTGAGTCGCCTGGCAAGTCTTTACCGAAATCCACCCTCACTACATTGAACGGGCTCCTATTATATAAAGCCTCTTTGAATTCAGAAGTAATAATGTCGTAAGGCGGAGCTACAACGCTATCCCCGCTTACTTTTTGTGTATTATAGAGTATTCCTTTAAAAGGTTGAATGAGCGCCATTTATTAACCAGAAAAAATTTTTTTAAGGGATGTATGTTAGCATTAATCAAGGAGAAAATTAAACATTCAATCCTGAAACCTGTGTGATTAGTTGATATTATGATAGCGCAAAAATCATGCAGTCTTGCGAAGCATGATTTTTGTGTAGGGAATGCATAAATTGTCTTTATCTGTAGCACATTACGAGGCATACCACTGCGACTCGCGGAAATTCTGAGAAGGATAAATCCTGCGCAAGTTGGACGAGCTATGAGACACTCAGGGATTGAGATGAGTTTCTTTTATGCCCATGAGGCGAAGGGAACATCCGAGAGGGCATTTAAAAATTTCTAAGGTTATTTTTCTAATCTATCCTATTATCGGCGCTCTTTGATCTGCCTCAATCATTAAAACTCTCAATTTAGATTAAATAATCCCTTTAAATTAATAGGGATTACATAATAGCCGGGTGATGCCCTAAAGGGTTCTATGAGCATAAGCAGGGACGGCTGCTTAAATGATGCATCAGGCATTAACTCCATTTTCAGGTCAAGGGCATCTCCAGTAATATTGCCTTTTATCCTTGCATACACGCCGTCTCCTTCAAGAGTGAATGATTTAACTTCAGTAATTGCATGTCTGACTGCAAGCAGCGCTTTTATGTCATTAAACCAGTTCAGAGGCAGGATATAGCCACCGGGCAGAATAGTTGTCTTTAGCCTTGCATCTTTTACATTGAAGATTATCTCACCTTCACCTTTTATGATTTCTGCTTTTAAAGAGAGATTGCCTTCACCTTCAATATTAAGCAACTTAAGTGATTGTATTTCTCCTAATTTTATGTCTCTTCCCCGCATATTGAGGGATTTTTCTTTGGTGAGATAGTTTCCTTCAATTACCCCTGAATGTATCTGCCCTGTAAAAAATAGTTGAGGGTTTAACTTTATCAAAGACATAAAGTCAGGTTTGAGATTAACATTCCGAAGGCTAAGCAATGGGGTCTCGTCCTTCTTTTTAATCTCAATCTTATCTATAGTTAGAGTAAAAAAAAGACCTTTTTCAATGCCCTCAGGTTTTATTAAAATCTTCTCTGATTTTACTGAATTGGTTATAAAATCATGAATCATGCTTTCAGGAACAGCAATAAACCATGCTCCGAATATCAGCAAAGCGATAAATATTGGTAATAGGATAATTATCAGTAGTATTCTCACTGTTTAGCCTCTGGTTGGATATTAAACATGGCAAGACTGATAGTCATATCAAGCAGCTCTGGTTTTTCAAAGGATTTCTTCATGGTTGTCTTTTTTATGGTTAGGACAACCGGCATAGTGTCTATTTTATGTAACAGATTAATTAACTCATTCGTGGTTATTTTCTCTATTGAGACCTCGGCTGCTTCTTCAGAGATATTTCTCTTCAACTGACGGCTTGAGACGCTTTTTATGGCTTTTATCTTGCCCTTTATGCCCAGTGAAGCTGCGATATCATTAACCACATTTGCGATGCCGCCCACTTGAGGAGTAGAAGATTTTTTTTCAGCAAATGAGACCTTTTCTTTGAGCATTTTGTAGTCGCTGCTTAAAATCATCAAATCTCGGAGCTTCGCCCTCTGCAAATCGAGCGAACTTTTTGATGACCGCTCATAGATAAGAGCAGGGATAATGAGGATAATCAGAAAGATTAAAGTCAGCAGCAAAATTCCCCTGCTGCGAGACTGCCTGTTCTGAAATAAAATCCGAATTTTTGATAAGTATTGTCCTAGACTCACAGCGGCTTATCCTTTAATAATTATAGTAAATAATATCTTGTTTTCAGACAATGGTTTTATATCCGAGATGGAAACATTCTGATATTTTTCTGAAAGGGACCTCTTCATCTCATCCAGATCGCTCAACGAAGCTGCCTCCCCTTTTATAGTAAAAATCTCCTTTTCAAGATTGAGTTCTTCAACTACTATCCCCTTTGATTTTTTATTAGATAGGTCTATCAAATGTTCAAGCGGATACACTCCTATCAATATATCAGCCTTTTCTTTGATGTTTTTCATGTGTGATTTCATCTGATAAAGCTCATCGGTTATCTTTTTGTCTGCTGGAAAAAAGGATGAATAAACATTTCTCATTTCTTGTTTTATAGAGGATATCTCATTATTTGTGATGAATATCCTGAGTCCTAAAATTGCATTAATTATAAATGCAAGAGATATCAAGAGAATAAGCATCAGTTTGATTTTATTGGAGTATTTTTCTATATCCTTGCGGTATGCAAATTCCCCTGTTCTTAAATTAATCGTGGGCGCCTTGAGTTCTGCAATGGCTGAATTTATTCTGTCTTCATCTGGAATTTTCTCAGGCGCAACAAGCTCTGAGGCAATATTTTCCCTTTTATCCCTGATAATACGGCCAAGTTCAAGAGATGTAATTGTATGCGGGTCAATATTAAGAGATGCAATTTTTTTTATAATATCACCCAATTTCTTCTTATCAATATATGCTGCCAGTATTTTATTATTATCTCCAAAGGCATCAAGCACTGTGAAATCATAAATAATGCTCCCGCTGCCGCTGATGATTAAATTATCCAGCTCAAAAGGGATTACCTTGCAGAGCTTTTCTTTTTCAGCAAAAGGGAACTCCAATATCCTGAAATTCAAAAATGCTGCCGGAAGGCTTAAATAAAATTCGCTCACTTCTTTAAGGGATTCTTGTTGTGGGTTTTCAGTTTTACTGAGCAGTTTATATCCTTCAGAGGTTTGATTGAAGATGTATAGGTAGTATTTAATGCCGAACTCAGTTTCAATGCTGCCGCTAATTTCTGCATCATATATATCTATAAATCCGATTTTTTCCATAATTTTTTATAATCAGGTCTCTTTCCAGTATTTTATAATATACGAACTGCCTCTTATTTCTACAACACACTCAATTATTCTTTTGATTCTGTTTTCTTCAGCAGCAGATATAATTCTAAAATTAACAGGCTTCACGATAATCTTTGTATGTCCTAGTCCAAGACCGGGTGCCGCCTTCTCCACCTTGCTTATGTTATCAAAAGGTCTTGCAAGGATAATTTTCTCAGCCTGATCCTTCGTAATACCATCTGCAAGCGACATTATAACAGGTTCTGGCGCAGTATTTATGTTAATAAACTGGAGATTATTCTTGTCAACTGCATAAACCGTGATGTAAGGGAGGAGCCGGTAATATATTTCCTGATTAAACCCTTTTATAAGAAGTATTTCATCGGTGCTTTCGATCAATGAATTCTTTGCATTGTCCTCTGAGTCCTTATGTCTGGGTTCATTATCTTTGTCAATCCAGTCTGCCACATAATCGGCTAAATATTCCTGAAGTTCGAGGTTTTTAAGAAGCCTCCTGAAAAGATTATATGCCTCTCTATTTAATTTCTGGTTTTCGTTTATGATCGAATTGAGATTAAAACGTGAGTTTTCATCCTCAACACTGACAATAGCATCCCCTTGAAAATCACTCAGAATCTCAGAGACAGGGATTGTAATCTTAGGCGGGAATCTATATATTTCAGATTGTGGAATATCGGAGATAGTCTTTATCGCCAGGGATACCCCTGATCTCGACACCAGTGAGATTCTCTGAGTGTCCCGCCAGTTATTCAAGCTAGCAGTAGTAGTATAGACCCCGTATGAAAACTCAATTATCATAGCGGTCAGGATTGCAAGCAGCATAAGAGTAATGACGAGGGCAAGCCCTTTTTCGGATTTAATAATTTTGTTTTGATTGAGAATCTTCATAAAGTCTTCCCGATCATAGGTTTGGCTATATCGAACACCGAGACAGTCTCTTTTGGCAGCCTTTTGTCGTTAGGGGCTTTCCCGAAAAAGGCTATGGATATCCTGACCTCGTCTGGCAACTGATTAGTTATACTGCAGTCCCACGTCTTTACCCAGCTATCTTTGAATTTTACCTCTATCGAAAATGAGTGTATGTCTTCAATTAATTCTACTTCCTTTGCCTGTGTTTTGGAATTAAAGGCGGAGGCAATAGATTTTTTTAGTATCAGCTTGCCGTCTGTTTCTTTGACCGTGTAGCTAATCTTTGCAAGCCCTATGATTAAAGGCGAAAAAGAAGTGAAGGTTAATCTGGATGAAGACCTCCCATAAAAATCTCTGTCTTCAAGTTTGAAAACAGAATACCCTTTATCTTTAGCATAATATGCAGATTCAATCTCCCTTTTTAAGGTGTCAATAGCAGAGCGGCATTCTTGAAGCCTTATTAATGAATCGTCTATTGCTCCTATCGCCTTTTGGGAAAGAAAGAATGTGGCATAAAGGGCGGTGATTACAAAAGAGGTTATAGTGAGGGCTATTAACACCTCCATAAGTGTGAAACCATTTGATCTATATTTTGGCAGTGGATTTCTTCTCATTTATTATGCTGCCCCCAAAATACCTCTTAATCAGAAAAATGCCTTTTATTTAAAAGAGCGGGCATAGGTATCCGAAAAAACTTTGTCCTGAAACACCTGCTTAGTGCGACAGTGCGATAGTACATTTTGAATCTTGAATCTTAATTTTTGAATTTTTCTATTACACTATCGCTGTGAAGATCTAACGCACCATTTTGTGCCGCACAAATTACGCAAATTGCAGCATTGCATAAAGATAATTATATTAAATACAAAGGATTTAAGGGTATTGATGCTTGCTATGTATAAAAATACAATTGCATTTTTCAGGTTAACCCTCTTGCATGAGCTTACTATGGATGTCCATATTTGTAGTTTTCTCTCCCGATTTCTTTTTCTTTTTCCTGTCATGCTCGCTAAGCAATATCTTTCTTAATCGAATAGATTTTGGGGTTACTTCAACATATTCGTCCTCTCCGATATATTCCATGGCTTCTTCTAAGGAGAACTTTATTGCCGGAGCTATTGAGACTTTTTCATCTGAGCCTGAAGCCCGCATATTAGTTAATTTTTTAGTCTTGGTCACATTTATTACCATATCATCATACCTTGTACTTTCTCCAATAACCTGACCTGCATATACTTCTTCATTTGGCTGAATGAAAAATTTACCCCTGTCCTTCAATTTATCAATTGAATACGCTATAGCTGTTCCTCCCTCCATAGCTATCAAAGCCCCATTTCTTTTATTTTGTATTACACCTTTCCATGGCTCATAACCTTTAAACCGATGCGACATCACTGCTTCGCCTTCGGTCGCTGTTAATATAGGATTGGTAAGTCCTATTAAACCTCTAGAGGTTATTTTGAATTCAAGATTTATCCTGCCATTCTTTGGCGTTATGCTCAAAATATCTCCCTTTCGTTTAGTAACTATCTCTATTACTTTACCTGAAAACCTTTCGGCAACATTTATATTTAAGAGTTCTATCGGTTCATTTTTAAACCCGTTTATTTCTTTAGTAACCACTTTAGGCTGACCCAATTGAATCTCATACCCTTCTCTCCTGATAGTTTCTACTAAAATGGATAGATGAAGAATGCCTCTGCCATAAACAAGCAATTTATCAGGTGAATCTGTTTCTTCTACCTTTAACGCAAGGTTCTTTTCTGTTTCTTTAAATAATCTTTCTCGAATATGCCTTGATGAAACATACTTTCCTTCTCTGCCAAAAAAAGGTGAGTTGTTAATGGTGAAAAGCATACTCATTGTAGGTTCATCTATAGAGATAGGTTTTAAGGCTTCAGGTTCTTCAAAATCGGCTATGGTATCTCCAATATCAAAGTTCTCAAGTCCCATTATGGCTACTATTTCCCCTGATCTAACTTCTTTTTTAGTTTTTTCTTTTCCCAGTCCTTCGAAAAGATACAGTTCTTTGATTACTGCTTTAGTTATCAATCCATTTCCCTGAACAACAGAAACATGATCACCCATTTTAATACTTCCCCTATGTACCTTTCCTACAGCAATTCTCCCTGTATATGAAGAGTAATCCAATGAACTTATCTGTAATTGCAAGGTTCCGGGATTGTCTTTTGGAGGATCAAAATAATCAATAATAGTATCCAACAAATAAGTAACATCATTAGTTGGTTTTTTCCAGTCTGGACCCATCCATCCCTGTTTTGAAGAACCATAAACAGTTGGATAATTTAGTTGTTCTTCTGTAGCATCCAGAGAAAACATCAGTTCAAAAATAAGTTCATTTACCTCTTCGGGATTACAATTTGGCTTATCAACTTTATTAATTACAACTATTGGTTTTAAACCCAGTTCTAATGCTTTTTGCAAAACAAATCGTGTCTGCGGCATAGTCCCTTCAAAAGCATCAACAAGCAGAAGCACCCCGTCAGCCATATTTAAAACACGTTCTACTTCTCCCCCAAAGTCCGAGTGGCCTGGAGTATCAATAATATTTAGTTTTGTCCCTTTATATCGTACTGACAAATTCTTAGATAAAATAGTTATCCCTCTTTCACGCTCAAGATCATTTGAGTCCAGAATCAAATCCTGCACTTCCTGATTATCCCTGAACAATTTCACCTGATGCAGAATTCTATCGACCAAAGTTGTTTTTCCATGATCAACATGGGCAATAATCGCAAAATTTCTTATATCCATTAATCAATTTCCTTTTCTCGCTACAATATTTCGCAAAATAATCAATTTTTTATTGGGGTAATTAATTTTGACAACACCACACTTTCCTTGTCCTTAGTTACGGTAACCTTTATCTCGACCATTGAAGGAAAAGAAGAATTTAATATAGCAGTCTCGTAAGAGTAATCTGAATAAGGTGATTCAAATTGACCTCTGCTTGCTGATGGCGTCTTTTCCATCTCATAAATCTTTTGTTTCGCAAGGCTTGTGCAGTCTGTAATCGTCCTTTGTTTTTCAGCAATCCCAAGATGATAATTAAGGGTAGAGATAAGCGTTATGAGAAGCCCGCCGGTAATAGCAAGGCTTATCATGACCTCAAGTAAGCTGAATCCACCATTTTTATACTTCATTGCCCTACAATCTTCACCCTGCCGCTTAGGTGGTTGAATATTACCATAAGGCTTGACTTATTATCGGAAAGATGAATATTTATATTTTCGGCTGCTCCTGAAGGATGAAAAAACAAGGTAACCTCTCCATCAAAGACCATGCCTTGTGACTGCAATTCTGCTGAACGGACAGTCTCAAATATTTCTTCCTTTTTGCCTTCTGTGGAGTTATAGCTCAAAAGCTTTTTTTTAAAATCTATTTTTAGTGAGGATGTCTCTTTTGTGGTTATGGCATTCTCATTCAGGCATCTCAGAATTGATGCTATTTTCTTTGCATCCGATTTTATTTTAGTCGTCTCAAAGACCAGAAAGGATGGGAAGACTATGGCTGCAGAAATTGAGATGATAAAAATGACCAGAACAAGTTCAAGCAGAGTAAGTCCATTTTTATTATTGCAAGTCCCAATTTTTGATATCTGCATTCTTTCCCTCGCCGCCCTCTTTTGCATCGGCACCATAGCTAATTATATCAAAATCACCATGCACACCCGGAGATACATACATGTAAGGATTGCCCCATGGGTCAAGAGGTATCTTTTTTTGCTCAAGATAGCCGCCTTCTCTGTATTTTTTGGGAATCAATCCGGATGTAGGCTTTTCAATCAGGGCTTCAAGCCCTTGCTGGGTATCAGGATAAAAACCGCTGTCAATCTTAAAGAGCTTAATCGCCGTCTCAAAATTCTTTATCTGAACCCTTGCCTCAGTTATACGTGCGTCATCAGTCCTTCCGATGATTTTCGGCGCTACAATTGCCGTCAATATGCTCAGAATAAAGACCACAACAATAATCTCAAGAAGTGTAAAGCCTTTATTGTTTTTATATATTTTCATAATTTCCTCCAAATCAAAGATATCATTCCAGTAAAGCAGGGTTTGAATGCCTCTATATATCGGCTTTCGTAATCATGAAAAAAATAAGTTGTACCTAAATTGAGCTATTCTTTAAGGTGCATTTCTCTAATGACAGGAGTCCAGCCTGTCCTACTGATCATTATTGATAACCTATTGGGTAGGACAGCCGTTTCGGCTGTCCTATGTTTGCGAATAAAATCGCTCAATTTGGGTTATAAACAAACTCTAAATTATTCTGCTGTTGACTGATAATTTCATTCCATTTCGATTTATGTTCATACTGTATCGTATTATACTTTTTTACATTTTCCAAATAATTATTAATGAAATCGTATGTGCTTTGCAAAAGTCTTAAACTCGTAATTCCCTGTAGCTTGCTGCGGGGAGGTTCACTCAAATCTGAATTTATCATATTCGTCTAAACATACATTGCTTTACTTTATAAGCTGATTCAATTGGAAAATTGGCAGCAAGACTGCAAGAACGATAAAGCAGACTATCACTCCCATGCCAAGTATCATAGTCGGCTCAAGGATGGCTACGGCCTTGTTTATTCTTCTCGTAAACTCCATATCATAGGAATCTGCCGCCTTTTTAAGGCTTTCCGTGAGGCTCCCGCTTTTTTCTCCTACTGATATGAGCTGTATAAAAACAGGCGGGAAGCCTTCAAGTGATGCGGACAGTTTTTGCCCCTCAGAGACCTTCCCTTCTGCCCTCAGGATCAGTTCTTCGAGTTCTTTATTGCCGGTAGAATGAGATGAAATCTTCAGAGCCTTGAGCATAGGGATTCCACCTTCTAAAAGGAAAGCTAAAGTCCTTGCAAACCTTGAATAATATAGACTTTGGAACAGATTGCCGGGAAGCCTCAGCTTCTGCCTGTCAATAAATAATCTATGTCTTTTAAGCAATTCTCTGGATATAAAATAGGAAGCTGCCACTAAGCCTATAATAATCCACCAGTAGTTGACAAACAGATTGCTCATAAAAATAAGCACTTGTGTTACAAATGGAAGCGCACTTTTAGTGTCTGCAAATATCTTCACTATTTTGGGGACTACAAATGTAAATAAAAAAGAAAGGACAATAATGCACACGCTCATCATCAAAATCGGGTATGCCATTGATGAACGAATCCGCGAGCGTACGCTATTTTGGCTTTCTATGTAATCTGCAAGCCTGACACTTACCTTAGCCAGATTCCCGCTTTGTTCACCTGCCTGAATCATATTTATATAGAAGTCAGGAAAGATATCGCTAAAATCCTGAAGTGCCCTGTGGAGGCTTGCCCCTGCTGATATGCGACATTTAATGTCTATAAGAATATTTTTATAGTAGCCTGCATTTTCAGACGCAATAGATTGAATCGCCTCAACAAGAGGCACCCCTGCCGTAAGGAGAATAGAAAGCTGACGGGTAAAGTCCTGCAAAAAAAGTGTATTAGAGCGCTGAAAAAAGCCCCTTTTTATATTACTGTCTGTATCAGAGATATCAGCAGGATAAATGCCCTCAGACCTGACTTTGAGTATGGCTTCATTTAAGTTGGAAGCCTCGACTGAGCCAAGAATCTCTCCGCCCTGAGGATTGTACCCCTTATATTTAAATATCGGCATAATCCTTCTGTATAACCCTTAAAACCTCTTGCAAGGTCGTATAACCTTTTAAAACCTTCTCAATCCCATCCAGATACAATGTCTTCATTCTCTGGCCGACGGCGTAATCCTTGATAATCTGTGAATCCTGACGGGCTGTTATTAATTGTCTTATCTTATTGTCTAATAGTAGCAGCTCAAAGATTCCTGTTCTACCCATATACCCACTATGCCTGCATTTACTGCATCCCTTTGCGCTATATAATTTTGTCGGATGGGACTCGAAATACTTTATTTCAGATTCATCAGGGTCGTATAACTCCCTGCAAAATGGACATAATGTCCTGACAAGCCTCTGGGCTAAGACTGCAATCAGGGATGATGCAACCAAAAAAGGCTCGACCCCCATGTCTAGGAGCCTTGTTATTGCAGAAGATGCATCATTGGTATGAAGTGTGCTCAAAACCAGATGACCTGTAAGAGATGCCTGTATCGCTATCTCTGCCGTCTCAAAATCCCTAATCTCGCCAACCATTATAACATCAGGGTCCTGCCTGAGTATTGATCTCAAGCCTGCCGCAAATGATAAACCAATCCTTGGGTTTACATGAATCTGTCCGATGCCTTTAAGTTGATATTCTACAGGGTCTTCGACAGTTATAATATTCTTTTCCTCGGTATGAATCTTATTAAGAGCTCCGTACAGGGTGGTTGTCTTGCCGCTGCCTGTAGGACCTGTAACAAGCAAAATGCCGCTTGTTCTCGATAATAATTCATCAAATAGCTTGCCTTCCCTGCCGCCTAATCCAAGGTCGCTAAGATTCATTATCCCATAACTTCTATCAAGCAGCCTCAAAACTGCCCGCTCTCCATATGTAGTCGGAACTATGGAGACCCTTATATCTATATCCTTTCCGCCAATGAGCAACCTGATTCTGCCATCCTGTGGGAGCCTTTTTTCGGCTATATCAAGGTTAGCCATAATCTTAACCCTGCTTATAAGGGCATCTTGAATTATCTTTGGAGGGTTCAAGACTCTCTGCAGTATGCCGTCTATTCTTAACCTGACATCAAGCTCCTTCTCATAAGGCTCTATATGAATGTCGCTCGCCTTCTCCTTGACAGCCTGAAGAAAAAGGGCATTCAAAAGCCTGATTATTGGCGCTTCCTCCGTGAGCCCTAAGATATCTCGTGGTTTTTCAAACTCTGTCGCAACCGTAGAAAAATCCTCGCCTGTTATGTTATCCATTACCTCTAAGGCAGAGCCAATTTGACCGTAAAACCTGTTGATTGCCTCATTGACGATTCCTGAATTAGTCTTCAACGGAACAGGTTTTAAGCCATAATGCCTTGCTAATTCCAACAGGGCAAGGAGACCCTTATCGTCTGCAATAGCGGCAAAAAGGCTTGATTCATCCCTCTTAATCGGCATGATCAGATTGCCTCTTGCATAGGAAATTGGTATCTCTTTCAGGAACGAGAGATCTAATTCGTCTTCTCTTATAGCTTCAATTATCTGCATAATTTATCCACTTGACCTCTTCAATCTTTATAATCCAAAAAATGCAATTAGATTTTTATACAGCAGGCGTGATTTACTGTCAGTATAAGAAATGGCGAAAGATGACAGACGAGAGGGACGAAAAATCGTCCATCGTCTTGGCGAAGTGGTCATCCGTCGCCCTCGGAGTTCTGACACTGACACCTACACTAAGTAGTGTCTGTTTATAAACTGCTTGCAACTCTTTTCTGTCATTTCGAGCAGAGCGAGAAATCTTTAATTTTCAAAATTCCTCCCTTCAATCTGAAGAACAACAGCACAAATTTGTTTACTTTATAAACAGACTCTAAGTAGTTTTTTTTGGTATCCATTGCCTGTTTTTATATAATTTAGTCTTTTTTATAATCCTGATTATCAAGGATACGCCTTATCATTCTCAAAAGTTTTTCGGGAGCAACAGGTTTTGATATGAAATATGCTTTGCCCTCAAGCAGCGACTCGTAGTTTACTAAGTCCTGACCATAACCACTCATAAAAAGCACCTTGACATCGGGCTTTATTACCTGTATATCTCTAATGAGTTCTTTGCCATTTTTCTTAGGCATTATTACATCTGACAAAACTATATCTATCTCGTCCTTATGCTCAGAGAATACCTCCAAAGCCTCCAGACCATCAGCCGCCTCAAAAACCCTGTAACCAGATTTTCCTAATAACTCAGCGTATGCTTCTCTCACAAAAGCCTCATCTTCTGTGATAAGAATAGTCTCAGAGCCATGTATATCGGTTGAACTGCATATTCTAAATTTTTCCGCTTTTGCCTCATCGGCATCCGATTCTATTAAAGGCAGATAAATCTTGAAGGTTGTTCCTTTGCCAATTTCGCTATAGACATTTATGAAACCGTTATGCTGTTTTACTATCCCATATACGGTTGAAAGCCCAAGCCCTGTGCCTCTGCCTACTTCCTTTGTCGTAAAAAAGGGGTCAAATATATTCTTTATAACTTCTGGAGCAATTCCTATCCCGGTATCGCTGATCGAAATCATTGCAAAATGACCTGCTTTCCCATACTCATGCATATTTATAAAATCCTCATCAATACCGAAACAGTCTGTCTCTATCAAAAGTCTCCCGCCATTTGGCATGGCATCTCGTGCATTGGTTGCAAGGTTCATAAGAATCTGCTCTATCTGGATAGGGTCTGCCATGACCACTAACTTGTCATCTTTGAGATTTGTCTTTAGTTCTATATTTTCTTCAAGTAATCTTCTTAAAAGCCTCTCTATCTTTGTGATCACTTCATTGATATCTAATGGCACCGGATTAGTAAGCTGTTTTCTACTGTATGCAAGAAGGCTGCTGACAAGGTTTGCAGCCCTTTCGGATGATTTGAGTATCTGCTCTACATATCGGGTTAATGTGGGGTCTTTATCAAGTTTCATTTGAAGCAGATTTCCATATCCGATTATTGCTGTAAGGATATTATTAAAATCATGAGCAATACCGCCAGATAGAATGCCTATTGATTCGAGCTTTTGGGACTGGCGGAGTTGTTCCTCAAGCTGCCTGCGTTTTGTTACATCCCTTGCAAGCAGAATCAGATTGGTCACATCTCCTGTTTGATTCCTGATATATGAAACTGAAACCTCAAAAATTATAGAATTGCCTTCTTTATCATATAAAATTCTCTCGTATGTACTGGATTCGGCATGATTTGTGCTGCTATTAATCAGGCATTTATCACATGGAGCTTTTGAATTACTAAAAATTTCGTAGCATGTCTTGCCCAGCATATCTTTAGGACTAAAACTGAATTTATCTTGATAATAGGTTATGGCAAGATTAGTATGCAGAACCTTAAATGTACCGCTTTCAAGGATAAATATTGGATCGCTAATACTGTTTAAGATAGTCTCGTTGAATTCCTTTGCTATGCGCAGTTCTTTTGCCTTATTTTCTAACTCAAGAACCTTTTTCTCTAATGAATGCATCATTACTTTAATAGAGTTGCTCAGAAACTCTATCTCTTTTGTGCCTTTATAATCAGGAACGGAATCACTATTTAGTGATTTAATAATTGAATTTATAGGATTTCTGATAGTTTTATTGAGAAACCATACGAGACAAAGGATTGACAATAAAAGGACTAAGCTAGATGCTATGTATGAGATTCGCACCTTATTTTCAATAGCTGAGTATTTGGCAGGATTAACGACTATGAGTATTTGCCATTGCCATGGTTGAAAAGAAAAATAATAGATGTAGCGTAGCTCACTATCAAATTTTACTGAAGTTATTATACCGTCTTTTTGTAATGCAATATCAAAGACAGCTTTATCAATAGAGCCTTTATTTAAAAGCTCCTTATCCCCAGAGTATATCAGGATGTTAATATCCTTCTGCCTTGCGTAGGTCTCAATACTGTCCAGAGTCAATCCCTTCTTGATAATTTGGGATACTTCATCGCCCGCCATCCCTTCATGAAGGATGTCTGTCAAGCTGTTGTCGCAGATATTAAAAATCTCGTCTGAATAAGTCAGGATATCTCTTTGAATATATTGTTCTGCAAAATCGGATACCGCCTTAAGGTTGAAATAATAAAAACCCCCCCCTATTAAGATAATTATAAAAATAATTGGGGAAACGATCTTAAAAATAATCGGTTTATTTTCGAGCTTAAAAAAATTCATAAAGTTCTATTTAGTGTCTGTTTATAAACTGTGCGAGTTGTGTTTTTTCGTCATTCTGGCTTGCGTAGAATCGTTCTTTAAGCAAGGATTCTGGACTCGCTTCGTTTGCGTGAATGACAAAAAACTCGACTTTATAAACAGGCTCTACTTAAATATAGGTTTGGCAGTAGCAAGCTTTTCGGGCCACACAATCTCTTTTTTGCCCTTCTGCCATTGTGTTATATATACATGCTGCCTTACTTGCTTTCCAGTTTGATCAACACCGTATCTCCCAATAATTGTAACAATATCCATCTTAAAAAGTGTATCACGAACCTTTTTCAGCTCTAAAGTGCCTGAGCGTCTGACTGCCTCCTCAAGCACCTGTCCGCAGGCATATGCAAGGGATGAGTGATATTGAGGCGGTTTCTTGAAGGTCTTTAAATAATCATCATTGAACTTTCTAGCTAAAGGGAAATTCGCCCTAACTTCCCAAAGTGAAGATGAAAAGGTAAGGTTAGCATCTTTTGCAAGTTTTTCTTGATATGCATCAAGTGTTGCACCTACGGAGGCATAATAGGCTTTAGGGTGATAATTAATTGCTTTCAATGCAATTCTCATATCCACCGCTTCATTGAAGTGTCCGCCTACTATTAATGCTTGGGCGCCGGAATCCTTGACCTTTTTTGCAAGATATGTCAAATCACTTGTATCTTTCCTGAAAGATTCCGATAAAAGAATTTCCAATCCAAACTTCTTCGCAAAAGAAATTGAACCCTGAGCAACCTCTATTGAGTGTGCATCGTCAGCATAAATTACTGCTATTTTTTTGATATCATTTCTGACAAGCAATTCAATAAATCCTTGAGAAACTCTGCCCGACGGTGTATAAACACCGATGGCATTTTTGTAATTCTTCTCCCAAAGACTGTCCGCACCTGCTCCTGATATCAAAAGCGGATAATCGTATTTCTCCGCTACAGGCAAAACAGCTTGTGTTATAGGAGATGAATATGGACCAAAAAGAAAATCAATCTTTTCTATGGTAATCATTTGCTCATAAATAGCTTGAGCGGTTTCTGCATCGCTTTTATCATCATATATTATTACATTTACCTTCCTGCCCAAAAGACCGCCTTTATCATTTACATGCTTCTCCCAAAGCCTGAATCCGTTCATCTGGGCATTTCCTATAACAGAGAATTTGCCGGAAAGGGCGAGGGAGACACCGATCCTGATAGGCTTTTCGCTTGAATACGAAGATATGACTGAGATAATTAAGATAAAAGATAATACTATTGAGATATAAAAGAACTTAGACCTTTCCATAAGTTAACTCCTATTATAGCCAAAAGTATAAAGTTTAAATGTAGCCGCAAACTTCAGTTTGCGTGTTTTGTTTGTTTTCAATGCGTTACAAACGCAGGCTAAAGCCTGCGACTACCAAAAGCAAAACTTTTGCAAGAGCCTCATCTGTCTGCCATGCCAATGGCACAAGCAGCCGCTTAGAGAATGAAGTTATTAATTAAAAGTAGCAGAATCAATCCCAATAATGCAACAAATTGTAGAGCTTTCTAAATAGAGTCTGTTTATAAAGTCTGATTTCAGCTTAAATCCATAATTCCTGTGGGAATCCAGAATCCTTATAAAAAACACTGGATGCCTGATTAAGATTGTTCAGCAGGTCGTAAGCGGGGAACACCTCGGGCGTGGCGATATATACAATAGACAAGGACGCAAAAAATAAAACAAACTTACTTTTACTTTATAAACTTTATAAAATGGCTCTAAATATAGCAATTTCTATGGTCAAACTTTGGCAATGCCAATGAAAAATCAAGAGGCGATATTAAGGGTGGGCGAGGGGATTCGAACCCCCAACAACTGGAGCCACAGTCCAGTGCTCTGACCATTGAACTACGCCCACCATACACGCCTGGAGAGATTCGAACTCCCGACCCTCTGCTTAGAAGGCAGATGCTCTATCCAACTGAGCTACAGGCGCATTAAAGATATTCTGTCTTAGTTTACAGTTTATGATAACTGTAAACGTTAGCCCGTAATCATAAAAATCTTTTAGATAATTTCAATACCCGTTAATATAACGTAATTTAAAGCTTGCTACTACATAAATTTGGTTAGATTCAGGTATATTATCAATCTATATGGTCGGGGCGAGAGGATTCGAACCTCCGACCCCCTGCGCCCAAGGCAGGTGCGCTAACCAAGCTGCGCTACGCCCCGTTAAGAGAAATAAATAACATACATGATTAAAATGCTTTATGTCAATTCTATGGTCGGGGCG
>JBBIKS010000043.1:0-19699 GCA_037445375.1 Nitrospirota bacterium
CTTTGGTTAATGTTTTACTATACCAAAATGTTACCTAATTATTGAGCATTAACAAGTATTTTCCTAAAAGGTGTGAATGCCTTTTGCGTTTGCTGTTATTAAAAGAAATTCGGATATCTCAGAGTGTCCGCTTCTCAGCAGTAATGAAATAGAGAATATCAGGGCTTCCATTGTTAAATCAGACTGGCGTGAGAGCTTGATATCTAAATTTAAAGAGTATATCGGCAGAGTCAGCTTTTCTAAAATTGCAGAAGGTATCAGGGCGTTAAAAAATAACTCGCTAATGTTGAACTCTTCGGGTCCTGTTTAACTATTTTTTTCGAATATGTTATACTTCGACCTATGAAAATTGCTATAACTGGAAAAGGCGGGGTAGGAAAAACTACTCTTTCGGCAATCTTAAGTTATTTATTCGCAGCAGAGGGCAAAAAGGTAATAGCCGTTGATGCTGACCCTGATGCCAATCTTGCTCAGGCATTAGGAGTTAAAGCCTCCGATATCGGAGAAATCAAACCGCTTGCCGATATGGCACAGCTTATTGAAGAAAGAACAGGGGTCAAGCCCGGAACTATGGGAGGTATGTTCAAGCTGAATCCTAAAGTAGATGATATCCCAGAAGGCATTGGCTATAAAACAAACGGTATTACTTTGCTCGTTATGGGCAAGGCAAAGGTAGCAGCTTCAGGCTGTTATTGCCCTGAAAGCGCTTTATTACGAAGACTTCTTAAGCACCTTGTTGTAGAACGTGATGAGGTCGTAATAGTTGATATGGAAGCCGGCATTGAGCATCTGACAAGGGGGACGGCAGAAGGTGTTGATGCCTTTATTGTGGTAGTTGAACCTGGACAGAGAAGCGTGCAGACTGCCAATACGGTTAAAGATCTGGCCAAAGGGCTTGGAGTCAAAGAGGTTTTTGTTGTAGCCAATAAAGTTAGAAATGATGCTGATATTACATTCCTCAAAGACAATATAAAAGGAATGAACTTTTTAGGCGCTTTAAAATTTAATCAATCAGTTATGGATGCAGATATTGGCGGCATTTCGCCATTCTACAGAGCTCCTGATATGGTAAAGGAAGTGCTGGAGATAAAAAAGAAGCTGCACGATTATATATCATAAATGGATAAACGTAAAATCAGGAAGGATGTTCTTAAGCGGAGAGACTCTATAACAGAAGTTGATAAAAAGGCAAAAGACGATTCGATAAAAAATATTCTTATTAATCTGCCAGAATTTGAGAAAGCTCTTAGAATCCTATTTTATGCTTCATATAAAAGTGAAGTTGATACATTTGCCCTGATGAATTACTGCATATCGGCTAACAAAGACATCGCACTTCCAAAAGTTAACAAAGAATCTTCTGAATTAGAGATATATAAAATAAAGGATTTAAGCGAACTTGGAGCCGGCTATCAAAACATCCCAGAGCCACTTCTTTCTAAAGCTAAAATTATGCTAAAAGATATTGATTTAGTCATTGTGCCGGGCGTTGCTTTTGATGAAAAGTGCAACAGGCTTGGATATGGGAAAGGATGTTATGATAAAATGCTCAACGAAAAATCCTCTCCAGCCATAGCCCTTGCTTATGAGGAACAGATAATTGATTCGGTTCCCGCAGAATCGCATGATATCAAGATGGATAAAATAATTACTGACAAAAGAGTAATAGTTCGCAATGAATATTAAAAAAATAGAAAAAGGGGTAACCCTGATTTTAGAAGGTATCGGTGAGGATGCCTTTCGACCTGGATTAAAAGATACACCTCAACGGGTTGCCAGAATGTATTTGGAAATATTTGCAGGGCTTAAAACCCCTGATGAAGATTTACTAAAACCAATTGAAGGTGAAAACCATGATGAAATGGTATTGCTGAAAGATATACCATTTTATTCTGTATGTGAGCACCATTTATTACCTTTCTTCGGTAAAGCCCATATTGCTTACATCCCAAGCGGTAAGATTGTCGGGATAAGCGAGCTTGTCAAGGCATTGGAACTGCTTGCCAAAAGACCGCAGGTGCAAGAGAGATTAACTTCTCAATTAGCCGACATCATAACTCAAAGGCTTAAACCAAAAGGCTGCATGGTGATTATTGATGCCGAGCATTTATGCATGAGCATGAGAGGCATTAAAAAAGCAGGATCAAAAACAGTTACATCTGCGGTAAGGGGCATCTTCAGGAGTAAACAGAGCACAAGGGAGGAGATGCTTGAGCTGATTAAAAAGAAGGATTGATAAGCTATATTAAGTTTTTTGCAAAGAGGCAAAATGGAATTAAAATAAAAAGTATGTCTTATAGAATGTTTATTTGCAAGGATTTTTGAACCTTGCAAGGGACTTAACAACCAATAAGGAGGGAAACTGAAGCATGGTATCAATGGTGGACAAATCCTGCAAGGACTTTATCGAAGTATTGGCATCCAAAGCCCCGGTTCCGGGCGGCGGCGGAGCAGCGGCAATGGGCGGAGCAATCGGCATGGCGCTTTCCAATATGGTCGGCAATCTCACAGTAGGCAAGAAAAAATATGCGGATGTGGAGCCTGAGGTCAAAGACCTGCTCGAAAAAGGGTACAAAGTCATTTCAGAACTGGAAATGCTGGTAGACAAAGACGCTGAAGAGTTCGAACCTTTGTCCAAAGCCTACGGTCTTCCGAAAAACACGCCGGAAGAAATCAAATTTAAGGAAGAAACCATGGAACAGTGTTCTAAAAACGCATGTTCCGTGCCAATGGAGATTATGCGCAAGGCGTATGAAGGTATTTTAATTCATCAGCGCATGGGGCAGATCGGAACCATGCTCGCAATTTCTGATGTGGGATGCGGCGTGGTGTTTATGAAAGCAGCGCTGATTTCCGCCAAACTCAATGTCATTATCAATCTCAATACCATCAAAGATCAGAATTTTGTCAAATCCGCAAGAGAAGAAATGGATCGGCTGGTCAGTGACGGTTGTAAAATTGCAGATGAAACTTTGAATCTGGTTATTTCCAAACTTTCAAAATAATTAGGAGGAACACTTACAATGGCAGAAGTTCTAAAAGCAAAACCGGTTGCAGATGCAATGAAGGAGGATATGATCAAGCGGGTTGAGGCGCTGAAAGCCAAAGGAACAACCCCGAAACTCGGTATTATCCGTGTGGGCGCGCGTCCTGATGATCTGTTTTATGAAGGCGGTGCAAAAAAGACCTGCACAGGCATTGGCATGAACTGTGAGGTATTTGAATATCCGGAAACCATAGATCAAGCGGCTTTTGAAAAAGCAGTAACTGAAATCGGCGCAAAAAAAGATGTGAACGGCATACTGATGTTTTCACCATTGCCCAAACATCTCAATGAGCGCAAAATCAGAACCCTGATTCCAGTTGAAAAAGACGTGGACTGCCTCACCACCAATGGCGCAGCAAAAGTTTTTACCGATGACGCCACCGGATTCCCCCCCTGCACCCCCAGCGCGTGCATGGAAATGCTCCATTTTTACAATATCCCGATCAAGGGTAAAAAATGTGTGGTCGTAGGACGCTCTATGGTTGTAGGCAAACCTCTGGCAATGCTTCTGCTGCGGGAAAACGGCACAGTGACAATTTGCCATTCACGGACTGAAAATTTGCCCGAAGTATGCCAGGACGGAGAAATCGTGATTGCGGCGGTTGGTAAGGCAAAAATGCTCAAAGGTAATTTTTTCAAAGCAGGGCAGACGGTTATTGATGTTGGCATTAACCCTGACCCGGACAATCCCGGAAAATACTGCGGCGATGTGGATTTTGCTCAGGCTGAACCTATTGTAAACAAAATTAGCCCGGTTCCCGGAGGAGTAGGCTCTATTACGACTTCCGTGCTGTGCAAACATACCATCATGGCCTGTGAAATGCAAAATACATAATTGATTTTTTGTGCAAGTTTTCCTCTCTCCGAAATTAATGGGGAGGGGAAAACTTGGAGAGCAAAAACATAGGGACATTGTAATATCTCACTAATTTGGTAACTTTTTGTAGTTTATCAAAGGGTGTTTCATAATTCAACCACCCATATATCCTCAGTTGATTGTTTTTCGCAACGCTTTATTCTGTCTATTGCGGCATGAGAAGGTGTTTTATCCAGATAATAAGGCTTAAAAAGAAGACAAAGCTCATACCTTTTTAACCAGAATTCTCTGCAAGCTTTGATTATGTTTCTGTCTATCTCTTTAGGTTGGGGTTACCCCCTTTTACTTGGCAGAAGTGATTCATCTTTTTTGCCGCCTTGTATCCATTTGATATAATACTGCCTGAGCTTTTTTGCGCTGATACGGTGAGATCTGCAAAGGTCTTTTATAAACAGGAATTCTCCTCTTGAGAGGGTTGTAGGGTATGTTCCCTCTTTAAAAAAATGGGCAGGAGGAGATTTTTTTGAATGATGCCTTACTTATCTAAGCCTTAGTAATTTTGGATATCAACATTTGATAGTGATAAAAAAGTGCTTTTTATGATATTATGAAAGTTACTATGAATATAAATGCAAAAATAGTCTCTATTAATTTAAACAGTAAAAAAGGCGAAGCTAAAAAACCAGTTTATGAGGCTTCGGTAATTGAAGATTTTGGCATAGAAGGTGATGCCCATGCATCCTCCGAATGGCATAGGCAGGTCAGCCTCCTTTCAATTGAGAGCATAAAAAAGATGCAGGATCTCGGTATTGATGTCTCTCCGGGCAGTTTTGCTGAAAACATTACGACCGAAGGGATTGACTTGTTATCTCTGCCAGTCGGCACAAGGTTGAGACTCGGCAGTGACTTTACTTGTGTTATAGGAGAGGTCAGCCAAATAGGGAAGATCTGTCATGAAAGATGTGCTATTTATGATCAGGCAGGAGATTGTGTGATGCCCAAAGAAGGGATATTTATCAGAATACTCAAGGGCGGCAAGATCACAACAGGAGATCCAATAGATGTATCATTCCGAATCCCTGAAGATGATTTGCAGGTATAGCCATAAAAAATATGATGACAGTTGCAATTTTGTCAATAAGCGACAAAGGCTCAAGGGGGGAAAGAGAGGATAAGAGCGGTCAATTAATTTCAGGTATTATTAAAGAGATCGGCAAAATTAAATACTATGAAATAGTGCCTGATGAGATAGATTTAATAAGGCACAAGATGCTCGAGTATGTCGACAATGTTGACCTTATTCTGACCACAGGAGGGACCGGACTTTCTAAAAGAGATGTTACCCCCGAAGCAACCCGTGAGGTCATAGAGAAAGAGGTTCCAGGAATCACAGAAGCCATCAGGATAGAAGGATTGAAAAAGACCAGAAAATCCATGCTCTCAAGGGCAGTGGCTGGAGTAAAGGGTCAAACCTTGATAATTAATCTGCCCGGCAGTCCTGCTGCGGTCAGAGAGAGTCTTGAAGTAATTCTCGATGCAATACCTCATGCAATAGAGAAAATCAAAGGAGATAGCGATGAATGCGCCAGATAAAAGCTTTGGAATCAGGATTTTTGCAAGGCTCCATATTTTAGGCAGCAGCAGCAATAATGATTGAAGTTACTTTTACGCTCGCATTTATTGCCGGTTTCATGTCCTTTCTATCTCCCTGTGTCTTGCCGTTAGTCCCAGCTTACATATCCTTTATTTCAGGATTGTCTATTGATGAACTTAGACATTCCAATTTTAGCCTGAGAACTTTTTTAAGCACACTGTCTTTTATAGCTGGATTTTCAACCATTTTTATCACACTTGGAGCATCATCTTCATTCATAGGCGGTTTGCTTCTTGAATATCAAGGCTATTTCAGAATCGCAGGCGGCATTCTTACCATTATATTGGGGCTTTTCTTGACCGGTTTATTAAAGATTGATTTCCTGATGAGGGAAAAGAGATTACATATCAATAAAGGTCCTGCCGGATATATAGGCTCATTTTTAATAGGACTTAGCTTCGCTGCCGGCTGGACGCCTTGCATAGGCCCAATACTAGGCACAATACTTATCTATGCAGGTGCGCAGGCATCTGCATCCTTCGGACTTCAACTGCTTGGAGTTTACTCACTCGGATTGGCAATTCCTTTTTTGCTCGGAACCTTAGCTATCAATATATTTTTCACCTATACAAGAAAACTCAATAAATTCTTAAATTTAATTACAATTGCAAGCGGCATAATCTTAATAATTTTTGGTATATTGTTGCTTACCAACAAGCTTGGATATCTTGCTTTATTGTTCCCTGATTTGGGTATAAGTTTTTGATATTAATTGAAAACGAGGGATTTATAATTGAACATCTAAGATTAATTTTTCTCATTTTTTGTAAGATATGCCGCTAATATAGTCAGCACTATTGCTGTTGCAAGAAGTCCAGCAGATACTGCAACGTTATTCAAAAGTTCGGGTTTAAACAGCAACAGACCGCCAAGCTCAAACATCATTACCCCTGACATCAGTTTGAGGAGCCTCGCCTGTCTTTCAGTCAACTTTTTCTTCCCAAAGGTAGCAGTAAAAAGAATAACTATAATTAAAAGGGGGGTGACATATACCAAATTATAAAGAACGAGATATAGATAATAGGATGAGGTGGAAAGCTCATTTAAGGTTAAAATCCGTGTGTAAACAAGTGGAAAGCCTGCTGTGCAGAGCAATTCGTAAGAATTTGCTGTAACGGCAAGGACAACAGTTCCGATAAGGATTGAAACTAAAGAAGTTGACCGTATCAGCTTCCTCATTTTGTCAAATAGCCCGGGTTTTGCACTTTCAGGGATAGTCAGCGAAATTCCTTTTTTGAATGCGAAGAAATCCTTTATGTTTATGACGGATATTATCAGGGAAATAATGCCGGCTGAGGTTGTAATGCCTGATACACGCCCCATGAAAATAAATAGATTGAGCCATGCCGCCATAAAAATAAAGTAAATAAACCCCGAAAAAAATACAAAAATCCCACCTATCAAAAAAATCTTCTTTCTCGAACCTGCATGAGTGAGCAGACCAAGAAGCGCAAATAAGACAAAGAAGGCGCATGGATTAAAACTATCAAGCCCTGCAATTAAGAAGGTTAAGACGGGAAGGGACATGTCTGAGACTTCAACATTGCCAATTAACGGGATATCTAAATTGGTTTGCTTATCTGTAATAGGCTTTTCTTTGCCGAGGGGTAGTGATATTTTTGGATCACCTGCTATATCTTTCTGTGAAATAAAAGCTTGGGTTTTTTCATAAGGGTTGGGGCATCCCAAAGAAAAACATTTATCAATAGTCTTTTTTATATCCGCTTTTATCTGCTCAGAGAAACCAATAAAAACCTTTTCACCTATGAATGTAACAGGAACGCCTTGAGGTTTTAAGCCATATGCATTTAGCATCTTTGACATAAAAATTGAACTTTCCCTGTTATGCCAGACCTCATATTCTTTAATTTCAAGATCTTTATATCTTGACTTTATCTCATTAAGAAAAACCTTCTCTTTTTCACAAAATGGACATCCCTTGCCCTCAAAGAAATATACTACAACCTTCTCAGGCTGTTTTTTAGCTTCCTGCACCAGCTTGGAATCTGGAAGGGTTGGATTCATTGTTACATTTTCAGACCCCTCCACACATATCTGTGCAGCGGAAGTCTCCTGCTCGCACACTACTTCTTTGTCAGGCATTTGGATGGCAGAAGAAGGCAGAACAAGAAAAAACAATAGTATAACAATGATGCGAGCTAATATCATTTTAACTGTGTGCATTTTACCGCATCGAGCTTCATAAATTTCATGCAGCCATTGCATGATATGCAATCAGCCCTTTCCTTGCCCTGCTTAAACTTATCAGGCAAGTCTGGTTCTCTTATCAAAGGTCGCGATAAGGCGATGAGATCTGCATCTTTGCTTTGCAAGATATCTTCTGCGACCGCCCTTGAACGTATTCCGCCAACCAAGATTATAGGAATATTCAATTCTTTCTTGAATAAACTCCCATGCTCCCTGAAATACGCCTCCTGCTCAGGTTTCAGAATATTTAATTGAACTGTTTTATTACCCGCTTCATACATGCCACCGCTCACTTCTATAGCATTCATCCCAAGCCCCTGAAGCCTCACAGCAATCTTTAGGCTGTCATATGGAGATAATCCTTTTTCAACATAGTCATCCGCATTCATTTTTATAATGATTGGCACTGTATAACCTATCTCTTTTCTCATGGACTCATATATTTCCTCAAGGAAATGAAACCTTGTCTCATCATCCCCGCCCCAATAATCCTTTCTTCTATTTGTATGCGGAGAAAGAAACTCGTTGACAAGGTAGCCGTGTGCGCCGTGTATCTGAATACCATCAAAACCAGCCTCAACTGCCCTTCTTGCTGACTCGCCAAATGCCTCAATAATCTCCCATATTTCTTCATTTGAGATCTCTCGCGGGGTGATTTTCGTCGAAGGATCATATACTGCTGAAGGAGCTATCGGTGTCTGTCCCCCAAGAAGTGAAGGGAAGCATTGTCTGCCGCCGTGAACGAGTTGTATGAAAATCTTGCCGCCAAGTGCATGAACAGCGCCGGTCAGTAGCTTAAGTTTCTCTATATAGTGATCATTATGTATGCATAACATGCTTTGAACAGACCTGCCCGTAACATGGACAAGCGCATTTCCCGTAATAATCAATCCAACTCCGCCTTTAACAAGTTCTGTATAAAATTCAATAATCGAATCCGTAACAAAACCGTCTATATCAGCTCTCTTCTCATAAGTGGCTGAACGGACAATGCGGTTCTTAATCTCTATTCCTGCAAGGCTATATGGTTCAAATAGCATCTAAATACCTCTCTTCGTGTAAAAAATAATATTTTAACATTTGGGGGGCTGTAAAATCGCCCTATTTTTTGTATAGATTATCTGGTGAGGATTTGAACTCGTAATTCCTGTAGCTTGCTGCGGGAGGTTCACTTATCGGGATCCGGGTCCCAGTGATTTGTTTTCATTAAGCGCGCAGACTATAATAAAAATATGCAAAACCGTCAAAGGTTTTCTTCTCTATATTTGAGGGATTTCAGAGTCTTCTGGCTCTCGCAACTGCTTTCCCTCTCAGGCACATGGATGCACGCTACAGCACAAAGCTGGCTCGTATATCTAATCACTAAATCACCCCTGTATCTCGGCTTAATCGCAGCCCTTTCATCCTTGCCCATCCTTCTTTTTACCCTTGTAGGTGGCATGGTTGCTGATAGATACCCCAAAAGAGACATCCTTATTGCTACGCAAGTTTTATCAATGATTCCGGCGATAGGGCTCGCAATCCTGATAGATATAAATATTGTAGAGATATGGCATATCGGTTTTTTTGCCTTTTTTTTGGGGCTCGTAAATGCCTTTGATGTCCCTGCAAGGCACGCATTCATAGGAGAGCTTGTTGAAAAGGCAGATATCACAAATGCTGTAGCCCTGAATTCAGTCGCATTCAACGGTGCAAGGATAGTCGGACCTCTTATTGCCGGCCTCATTATAATTATAGTGGGGCTGCAAACATGCTTCTATATAAATGCGCTCACTTTCGTTCCTGTTATCGCAGCCCTCTTGACAATACAATCAAAGGGGACAATGAGGGCTCGCCCGGAGGGTTTTCTTAGCGATCTCAAAGCTGCATGGGGATTTATTGTTAGAGAGAAGTCAATTTTTTATATAATGTTTCTTATAGCTATCTTCAGCCTTTTTGGGATACCTTACATTACCCTTTTACCCGTTATTGCAGGTGAAGTCCTTGATGTCGGTGCCGAAGGATTCAGCATTCTTTTAGCCTATGCGGGCGCAGGCTCTCTTTTTGCAGCACTGACTATCGCTTACCGAGGCGAAATAGGACAAAAGACAAATCATCTTATAATTTCAGGGGTTATTTTTTCGTTTTCACTTATAGGTCTTTCTAATTCTACTTCATTTTACTTGTCTTGTGCCTTAATAATTCTGACCGGCTGGGGGATTACGACTTTTTTAGCAACCTCGAACATTTTCATACAACACTCAGTTACTGACTCATTGAGGGGAAGGGTAATGAGCTTCTATACCCTCGTGTTTCTTGGCTTTTTGCCGCTGGGCAATTCTATTGTTGGCTTTACAGCAAATATTTTGGGAACTATATTTACGCTCAAAATATTTTCGGTATTTTGTCTTGTCTGTTGTATAATATTTGCTTTTAGATTGAAATCTCATGAAAGGGCTTGATTTTTATGAAATTACTTGCCATTGACACATCCACTATGCTCGGAGGAGTTGCTCTCTTAGATGATGACGCTCTCCTTGCCGAATCCCGTTTGAATGTAAGGGTAACTCACTCAGAGAGATTACTCGTAGAAATTGACCATATCTTAAGCAGGTCGGGTTTGACAATTCAAAATATAGATGTTTTTGCCGCAGCTATAGGTCCGGGCTCATTTACCGGCTTGAGGGTAGGTTTGAGTACAATTAAAGGATTAGTTTTTGCCACAGGTAAAAAAATAGTGTCTATTCCCACGCTTGAGGCATTTGCATGGAATCTGCCATACAGCATTTATCAGGTATGCACACTTTTAGATGCCCGCAAAAGAGAGGTTTATGCTGCTATCTTTAGATGGGCAGGGGACAATTTCATAAGGGAATTAAATGAACAACCTATGAAAATAAATACTCTTTTAGAAAATATCTCGGAGCCGACCATATTTTTAGGAGAAGGGGCTTTAATTTATAAGGCAAATATCATAAACAAACTTGCCGAAAAAGCAATATTCCCTCCCCCGCAGTTTATGGTGCCGTCTCCCTCTAATGTTGCATATCTGGGGATGAAAAAAGCCCGACAGGGTGATTTTGAGGATATTGTTAAGGCTGTCCCAATGTATCTGAGGAAATCAGAGGCAGAGATGAAAAAAGGATGCTAAATATTCTTTTCTTGGCTGTTTATACTCAGCATATTTATTTTGTGAGCAAGGCAGCCTGCCCCAAAACCATTGTCTATGTTCACTACTGCTATCCCCGGCACGCATGAATTGAGCATTGTCAGAAGGGCAGAAAACCCGCTAAGATTTGCCCCATAACCTATGGATGTTGGAACAGCTATAACTGGTCTATCTGTAAGCCCCCCAACAACGGAAGGAAGCGCCCCTTCCATCCCTGCAACTACGATTATGACCCTTGCCTCCTGAAACATATAGCGATGATTCAAAAGCCTGTGCACACCGGCAACTCCTACATCGTAAAGCCTTTCTGTATGACTTCCAAGGTAAGAGGCGACCAGTTCAGCTTCTTCTGCGATAGGAATGTCTGAGGTGCCGGCAGATATGACAAATACCTTTCCTTTTTTGTCTTTTTTATCCCCATAAGAGATAACCCCGGAGGCAGGATAATAGTTTGCTCTCTTATATTTAAGCTTTTGATATATCTCTTCTGTAGCCCTAGTAATAAGAAATCTCCCGCTCCTTTTGAGCATGGCACGGGCAATCTTGATTATGTCTTCTGTTTTTTTGTTCGGGGCAAAAATGACCTCTGGGATATCTGTTCTTATATGCCTGTGGTGGTCAATCTTTGCAGTTGTAAGGTCTTCAAAAGGTAAATGTCTGAGTTTATCCAAAGCAGCATCAATTGATGTCGTTCCATTTTGGAGGTTTTCAAGAATGGTCTTAAGTCTTTGAATATCCATGAAATTCTTTCTTGGGAGAACGGTTCATAAGGTCTTGAACCGCATCTGAAGGGGTTTTGTCATTATACAAGGTTAAAAATACCTGTTCAGTAATGGGCATATCTACTCCATATTTCACGGAAAGCTCATAAGCTGCTTGTGATGTAGTTACCCCTTCAGCAACGGAATTTGTCTGTCCGACTATCTCTGAAAGAGACATCCCGCTGCCGAGTTTATAGCCTACAGTATAGTTTCTGGACATCATAGATGTGCATGTTAAAATAAGATCTCCTATCCCGCTCAGCCCAAAAAAAGTTATTTCCTTGGCATTCAATCTTGCTCCAAGCCGCGAAATCTCAGATATGCCTCTCGTAATCAATGCTGCTCTTGCATTATATCCAAGTTCCAAGCCATCAGAGATGCCAGCGGCTATTGCAATAACATTCTTAAGAGCTGCCCCTATCTCAACCCCAATTATATCATCATGTGTATATACCCTGAAGTAGCTTGTGCTGAATATCTCTTGAAGCATTAAGCCTGTTTTCTTATCTTCTGTTGCAATGGTAACCGCAGTGGGCAGTTTGGCTATCACTTCTTTAGCAAAGCTCGGTCCTGATATTACAGCAACCTGCCTGCCTATTATTTCTGAAAGGATCATAGAAGGAGTTTTGTGTGTATTGAGCTCAAGACCCTTTGAGGCGCTTACTATTACAGCTTCTTCATTTATAAAAGGCTGAATCCGGCTGAATACCGACCTTATATATTGGGTCGGCACAACATTGACAATATACCTTGTTCTTGCCACTGCATCGAAAAGATTATTTGTAACCATCAAGTTTTCCGGCAAAACAACATCGGGAAGATATAGACGATTTTTTCTTTCTTTATTTATCTGTTCGGCAACAGACACTTCTCTTGCCCATAGGATGGTATCATATCCTTTTTCGGCAAGGAGGGCAGCAAGGGTAGTCCCCCAACTACCTGCACCGATAACCGAGACATATCCTGATAAGCGATGCAATGAAAAACTCATAGCTTAGAAATATAACAAAAATAATCTAATTTCGCAAATAGTGTTAAAGTTTTATAGAGCAACAGAGCGACAGCAAATTATGGAATAAAACATTTCCTTTAAAACTATCGATCTAATACCTCAACAAGAACGGGCTATTTTAACACGAAAAATGCAATTAGATTTTATGTAGCGGGCATAAATACCCTCAAATCCTTTGTATTCAATAAGATCATCTTTATGCAATGCCGCAATTTGCGAAATCGTGCAGTATAAAAATATTCAATTAGGGATTACCGCATTGCATGTTCAAGGTGTTTCAAAATAGAGGTTTTTCGGGCATTCAAGTCCGCTTTTTTGGATTTAAACGCATTTTTGCGGTTAACGATTACTATACTGATTCAGATATGTTCCTGTATAGGAATTTTCAGTATATATTAATTTATCAGTGGTTCCTTCAAATAATATCTCTCCACCTTTTTCCCCTCCTTCAGGTCCAAGGTCAATAACCCACTCTGCATGGCTAATAACATCAAGGTTATGTTCAATGATCACGACAGTATTGCCTTTTGAGACAAGTTTCTTTATTATGCCCATAAACATCATCACATCTTTGTAATGAAGTCCCACTGTGGGTTCGTCTAATATATAAAGAAAACCTTTATTATAAGAAGGATTAAGGGCATTTTCCAATTCAGAACATATTTTTAATCTCTGGGATTCGCCACCTGAAAGGGTAGTTACGGGCTGCCCGAGCTTTAAATAACCGAGCCCAATTTCTCTTAATACAAGGAATTTAGAGCTTATTTCAGGTTGTTTTTCAAAGAACTCTGATGCCTCATTTACGGTCATTTCAAGAATATCATGGATATTTTTGCCTTTGTATGCAATCTGGAGTACCTCTTTATTATACCTCCTGCCCTTGCAGTCCTCGCATTTCACATAAATATCTTCAAAAAAATACATTTCCATACGCTGGTATCCTTCTCCTTTACAAGTCTCGCACCTGCCGCCCTGCACATTGAATGAGAAAAAACCAGGTTTAAGATTTAATCTCACAGCATCTGCCAGCCCTGCAAATAGTTTCCTGATAGGATCAAATATCTTCAGGTAAGTGAGGGGATTTGAACGGGGGGTTTTCCCCATAGGACTTTGGTCAATAAGCCTGACCCCTCTTAGTTTCTCAAGCCCATTTATTGAAGAGTGGGGGAGAGGTGGTTCAACTTCAAACTTAAAGTGTCTTGCGGCTACCCTATAAAGTGTCTCAACTATCAGGCTGCTTTTCCCCGAGCCAGAGACCCCGGAAACTATTGTGAGTGCATTCAAGGGAATCCTGATATTAATATTCTTTAAGTTATTTCCAGATGCACCGTTGAGAGACAAAAAACTCTTTCGAGGAGCAAGATTATAATTACTTCTAAAATCCATATAGGTTTCGCTTGCAATATAATTAGAGGTGAGGGTATCAGCCTTAAAAAAATCCTCTATTGCCCCGTTAAATATAACCTCGCCTCCAAGATGCCCGCCATCAGGTCCGAGCTCAATCACCCAGTCGCTGCTTGAGATTATGTCTTTGTCATGTTCAACAACAATTATGGTATTTCCAGCAGAGGTAAGTTGTCTAATAATTTCCATTATTCTCTTTGTATCTCTTGGATGTAAGCCTATCGTTGGTTCATCAAGCACATATAATGTGCTTGACAGCGCTGAGGCAAGCTGATTTGAAAGGTTAACCCTCTGATATTCTCCCCCCGATAAAGTCTTTGCTTGACGGCTGAGGGTAAGATAGCCGAGCCCCACATGTTCTAAAAAATGGAGTTTTAGAAGGATTTGCTTTATAGCCTCCTTCGCAATATCCCTCTGCATAGGCGATAAGTAAAGGTTATTAAACCACTCGATAATTCTTGAGAGCGGCAAATCAGAGAGTTCTGCTATACTCAACCCTCTTATTTTATATGCAAGGGCGTTTTCGCAAAGCCTTGCCCCTTTGCAGTCAGGACAAACAACGGGTGAACGATATCTGCTCAATAATATCCTTACATGAAACTTGTATCTCTTAGTCTCGAGTTCCTTAAAGAAATCTTCTATCCCGTAAAAGTGTTCATTGCCTTTATAAACCGTTTCTCTTTCGTGTTTTGATAGTTCTTTGTATGGTTTAAAAATGTCTATGCTGCTTTTTTTTGCGCCCTTTATCATCTGCTGCTTCCACCACTTGTATGAGGGCAGTTCCCATAGTTCAATCGCACCATCATTAAGGGAGAGATTTTTATCAGGCAATATAAGGTTTTCGTCGTATAAGAGGATATTGCCAAATCCATTGCATTTGGGACAGGCGCATAAGGGATGATTAAATGAAAATAAAAGGGGCGTGGGTTCTGATATAGAATAATTGCAGTCATCGCATATATTTTTAGAAGAAAAATTAAGCGTAATAATAGAAGGCTGAGCGGCTTTATCTCTATCTTGCTCATCTGAGCTTTGCTTGGAAATGTATATCAATATTCTTAAACTTTCATTGCCTTCTCTCCAAGCGATCTCAATTGAATCAGAAAGTCTTGGCTCATCTTTTATTATCAGCCTATCTAAAACTACCTCTTTTTCGCCTGATATGCCTTCAGCAACTTCGCTTATATCTTTTATAAAGTCTTTTATTAGAACCCTGTTAAATCCTCTTTGCATGAGACTTTGTTTACTTTCGGCGGTTTTAAACAGGATGACAGCTTTTTCACCGCTATATTTATCGAGTAAATCGGCAACTATCATAGACGAATCCCATTTCTTGATTTCTTTAGAACATTTCGGACAAAAGGGAGTGGAGATTCTCGAATATAATGCCCTTAATAAGTCATAAACCTCTGTAAGTGTGCCGACAGTTGAGCGAGAACCTTTTACAGGATTTTTTTGTTCAAGGGCGATAGCAGGTCTGATATTATGAATTGCATCAACATCAGGCCTATCCATTTTTTCTAAAAAAAGTCGTGCATAAGTCGAAAGAGACTCCATATATCTCCACTGACCTTCTGCAAAGATGGTATCGAAGGCTAAAGATGATTTGCCTGAACCAGAAACACCGGTAACAACTACAACCTTATTGTGAGGTATTTTAAGGTTGATATTTTTGAGATTATTTTGCCTGGCTCCTTCAATTATCAATTCTTTGGATGACATTCAGGTATTTTAACATTTTGAAGCCGTTCACATTAACTGTTATTGCAAAAGCCATTATATAGAGTCTGTTTATAAATGCCGAATCTTGCGGGAGTAGGTTTGTAACCTGCTCCATAATTTTTGCTGAGTAAGCATGGTTCTAATAATAGCACCTCTTTGATATGACGAAATAAGGGCTCAAGCTGCAAACTTGAACCCGCAAAAAAAGAAATAATTTTATGGAATTTCTATTTCGGGATTCAGGCTCTATATATTAAAGAGTTAAAAAATGATACAATTTAGGTGATAATCTGAATGTATTTGAGGTATATAATTAAAAGATGAAATCCCGCGATGAATTAATAGATGAATTATCTGCACTGTGTGGTATTGTCTTTGAATATTGGGATATCTTTGGCAATAAATATGTAACCTCATCTGCTACGAAAGAAGCGATTTTGCGTTCAATGAGACTTCAGATCGAAACCCCCGAAGAAATCCTTGGGGAGATAACGAAAATTTATGATAGACAATGGGTATCTTTTATTGAACCGGTTAAAGTTCTATCAGTAAATAACCAGCCTTTTAGTATGCCCGTCTTTATACCTCTCAATGAAGGTCTGGAAAATGGTCTCATTCTATCCTGCCGCATCGTGGATGAATATAACAATAGCGATGAGCTTACGCTTTCAGGAGATTCGTTGCATATTTTGGAACAAAGATGGATAAACGGTCAGAGATATATAAAGATTGAACTTTATGACAGGCATCGCAGGGACATAGGTTACTACTCATTACTCGTTAAATGCAATAGTGCCTGCGGAGAGCTTTCAGTGGGCTCAAGGGTCATAATTACCCCTGATACCTGCTATATCCCACCGGCACTTATTCATGAAAACAGAAGACTTTGGGGCATTTCACTCAATCTATATTCAATCAGTTCTGATAGAAACTGGGGGTGCGGTGATTTTACAGATCTTGACGAAATGTCAAGGTGGCTCTCGGAGATTGGAGGCGGTTTTATCGCAATAAATCCGACACATGCAATTTTAAATAAAATACCGTATGACATAAGCCCGTATTCGCCTATAAGCAGGCTTTACAAAAATTTTATTTATCTTGATATAGAAAAGATATCCGATCTCTCTGAGGCTGATGAAGCAAAAACTTTTATGCAAACAGATGCCTTCAAGGGGGAATTAAAGAGGCTTCGACAGTCGGATTTGATTGATTATGAGGCAATCGCAGACCTCAAAGAGAAATTATTGCGTTATGCCTTTGAAGCATTTTATGAGAAGCATTATAGGAAGCCGACACAAAGAGGCAGCTCTTTTGATACATACCTTAAAAAAGAAGGAGAGCATCTTCAGTCTTTTTGTTTATATCTTGCTCTTTGTAGAAGCAACAAGGTTTCTGACTGGAAGTTATGGCGGGAGGAGCATCAAAATCCATCGGTAGAGGCAGTTGCAAGGCTGAAAAAAGAACATAAAAAAGAGATATTGTTTTATTGCTATATTCAGTGGCTTATAGACTCCGAGATGAACAATATTTCAGAGTCAAGCAAAAAATTATTATCATCAGGTCTCATGTTTGACCTTGCTATTGGCTCAATAGGGGGCGGCAGCGATGTTTGGAACTATCAGAATATCTTTGCATTGGGTATAAATGTCGGCGCTCCCCCAGATGATTTTAATCCAGTTGGTCAGGACTGGGGATTCCCGCCCTTAATCCCTCAAAGGCTAAAAGAAACGGGCTACGAATTTTTTATACAGACCATAAGAAAGGCGATGAAATATGCAGGGGCTTTAAGGATAGACCATGCATTAGGGATGTTCAGATTGTTCTGGATACCCGATGGCAGTTTGCCTTTAGAGGGAGCTTATTTAGTATATCCCTCAGAGGATCTATTAAGAATAATTGCATTGGAGAGCACCCGAAACAAGACCTTAATCGTTGCAGAGGATTTAGGCACGGTCGGTGAAAATGTATATGGACGACTGCAAGATCTCAATATGTTGTCTTATAAACTGTTATATTTTGAGAGGAACTATCCAGACCCTTCCTTTAAGCCGCCATGGGGATATGCACAAAAGGCTTTATGTTCCGTTACTACTCATGACCTCGCAACGTGCTACGGTTTCTGGGCAGCCCGTGATATAGAGATTAAGAGAACCTTGGGGTTATACACTGAAGATGAAAAATCTCTAAGACATCTCAGCGAAAGAAAAAGGGATAAGGAGCTTCTTCTAAGGGCTCTTCATGAGCAGGGAATTCTTAGAGGAGATTATTTTATAGAGCCTTTTGCGTTTTCAGACATGAATCAAGAACTTTGTCTTGCTATTTATGAATATCTCGCAAGGACTCCTTGCATGCTTGTATCAGTCAGTATGGACGATATATTAGGGACAATAAATCAGCAAAATATCCCCGGCGTAATTGAAACATATCCCTGCTGGAGACAGAAGACACCAATTAATTTGGAAGACATTATCTCAGACAACCGCTTCAAAATCCTTGCCGAGATGTTTGCAAGGAATGGTCGGTAGGCATAGGTATTTTTTGATTAATAGAAAGAGGCTGGCTGATTGTCTGTTATTATGCGATTCTGGTTTTTGATGGCAGATCTGATATTTTTAGGCAGTGAAAACAAGTTTAGATGGGTCTCGGAGTCATAAAAATTCAGGCTATCTTTTAATACATCGAGCTTCTTGTCTATGTACTTGGATGACAGACTGAGCGGGTCTGTTTTCTTAGAAGCAAGCATGAAACCCCACGGTGTAAAAAAAGACGGCACATTAGCCGTATATGGCCTGACAATTGGGAATACCTCAAGAAGTGTCTTGGCTATCGAACTGAATATATTTAAATTGTGCGATGCAGTTGATGCTGCCTGAGCAACGGCTATTCCATCAATATTTAGGCGATTATAGACAAGTTTATAAAATTCTTTTGTATAAAGCATAAGGGCTGGTCCGCCATCTGCGGATTCCGGTAAATCAAGTATTATAATATCAAAATTATCCGATTTTTCAAGAAAACTTCTACCATCTTCAAAATATATCCTTACCCTTTTGTCCTCAAACGCCCCCTGATGCCATTCAGGAAGATATTTTTTGCACGCATCGACGGCATCTCTGTCAAGGTCAACAATGACAATTTCCTTTACAGATGGATGTTTTAGTATTTCTCTTGCAGTGGCGCCTTCACCGCCGCCTGCCACAAAAACCCTTTGGGGGAAATCATGAGAAATCATAGCAGGATGAACAATCGCCTCATGATATATGAACTCATCTGCCTCAGAGGATTGCATTTTGCCATCCAAAATAAGGCACTTACCAAATGCCCCTGACTCAATAATTTCGATATGTTGGAATATTGACGCTTTATTGAAAATTATTTTCTGCAATGAGTAAAAGGCGCCCTCCTCACTGCTTGTATACTCAAGAAACCATTTGGAATTCATCATTGCACACCTTATGTGGGAGTTTCTCATTAAAGGGGGAAAGAATTCCTCTTTTCATCTCAAAAACAGACGGATTTTTAGATTCAAATTGTTCAATGAGATATTGAGCGGCTATTTCTGGTTTGATTATGTCGCCGCATGTAAAGATATCAACTGCTGCATAGGCATATTCAGGCCATGTATGGATTGACAGATGAGATTCTGCTATTACGACCATGCCGCTTATTCCGAATGGATTAAATTCGTGAAAGGATACATCGACAATCGTGGCTTTTGCTTGTTTTGCTGCATTAACTAAAGAATCTTTGACTCTGGTTAAATCTTTTAAAACATCAGGATTACAATCCTTCAATTCCACCAAAAGATGGGTACCTAAAGCATACAATTCCCTACCCTCCCTCAAGTTTAGAATCGAAAAAGCAATGCTTTCAAGCTTAGTAGGTTACAGAAAACAGGAAACTTTTGTCAAGGACAGGACAACTCCC
>JBBIKS010000044.1:0-19173 GCA_037445375.1 Nitrospirota bacterium
CAGATTATTGAAAGATGAAGAAAAATGTCAAAATTAAAGACCTGACCCCAATTACATTAAGTTAATTTGTAGCAGATGATTTGTTGTGTTAAAATGAGCGATATATATGAAAATGGGGAAAAATTTCATGTCAACAAGCCTTATACACCTTTATAGAACACCAGCGTTAAATGAATACGAGGCGAAGAATCTTTGTAAAAAAATCGGAGATAAAACCGACATCGAACTTGTAGATATCAGGTCAGAATTTTGTTTCAATATCGAGGTTAAGGAATTATTGACTAATTCAGAGATTGAGGTTTTAAAATGGCTCCTGTCAGAAACCTTCGAGCCTGAAAAATTATCTGAAAATAGCTTTTTGAAATCAGACAGCGATTCAATACTTGAATTTGGCCCAAGGATGAACTTTACAACTGCATGGTCAACAAATGCAGTTTCTATATGCCATGCCTGCGGATTAAACACAATCAGCCGTATTGAACGTTCAAGGAGATATCAGCTTATACCTGACACACACGCTAACATTTCTGCCATCTTGCCTCTGTTTTATGACCGCATGACTGAATGTCAGTATCCTGTAAAACTTACAACATTTCAAACCGGTATTAAATCAAAAGATGTGAGAATTATACCGCTGATACAAGAAGGCAAAGCGGCACTAATCAGGCTTAATCAAGAACTTGGACTTGGGCTTGACGACTGGGATATTGATTATTATTACAACCTTTTTACGGTAGAACTCGCGAGAAACCCGACAGATGTGGAATGTTTTGATTTAAGCCAGTCCAACAGCGAGCACTCTCGTCACTGGTTTTTTAGGGGAAGACTTCTAGTTGATGGAAAGGAAATACCTGAAACTCTCATGCAGGTTGTAAAAGAACCATACAAAAGGAACCCAAATAACAGCATTATAGCCTTTAAAGATAACTCAAGCGCTATCAGTGGTTTTAATATGAGAACAATCATGCCTGATAAGCCATTCTACCCCTCGCCTTTCAGTGAAAAAGATGTTCTTTATCATTTAATCTTCACTGCCGAAACGCATAATTTTCCATCAGGCGTTGCGCCGTTCCCCGGCGCTGAGACTGGCACTGGCGGCAGAATTAGGGATGTACAAGCGACCGGCAGGGGAGGTCTAGTAATTGCGGGCACAGCAGCTTATTGTGTAGGAAATCTGCAAATACCCGGATATCCACTTTCTTGGGAGGATAGTTCATTTATATATCCAGGAAACCTCGCATCTCCGCTTCAGATAGAGATAGAGGCAAGCAATGGCGCTTCTGATTACGGCAATAAGTTTGGAGAGCCTCTTATACAGGGATTTACAAGGTCATTCGGGATATTGATGCCTGATGGCGAAAGAAGGGAGTGGATAAAACCTATTATGTTTACAGGTGGAGTTGGACAGATTGATTCAAGGCATTTAGAAAAAGGCGTCCCTGAAAGGCAAATGGTTGTTGTCAAGATAGGCGGGCCTGCTTACCGTATCGGTATAGGCGGCGGCTCTGCATCGAGCATGATACAGGGTGAGAATGTTGAGGAGCTTGACTTCAATGCCGTTCAACGTGGGGATGCAGAGATGGAACAAAAGCTCAACAGGGTTATAAGGGCATGTATAGAGATTGGCAAGGACAATCCGATAGTGAGCATTCATGATCAGGGCGCAGGCGGGAACTGCAATGTGGTCAAAGAGATAATATACCCTGCAGGGGCTAAAATAGATGTGAGGAAGATTATCGTTGGAGATGAGACCCTGTCGGTTTTAGAGATATGGGGCGCTGAATATCAGGAGCAAAACGCTATTTTAATTTATTCAGATAAGATTGAGCTGCTTCAGGGGCTTTGCGAAAGGGAGAAGCTCCCATTTTCGGTAATTGGGGAAATAACCGGTGACGGATATATTGTGCTTTATGACAGCGAAAATAACTCAATTATAGAAAATCTAGAACTCCAAAAAATACTCGGAGATATGCCCCAAAAAACATTTCGCCTAACCCGAATTTCTTCTGAGACCATTCCCTTGTCTTTACCTTCAGGTATTACCGTGAGAGACGCACTTGAGAAGATTTTGAGGCTTATTTCTGTCGGCTCAAAGAGATTTCTTACAAATAAGGTTGACAGGTCCGTCACAGGGCTTATTGCCCGTCAGCAATGCGTTGGACAACTGCAGCTTACCTTATCAAATGTAGCAGTAACTGCACAAAGTCATTTCCCTAATGAAAATGGTATTTATACAGGCGCAGCAATATCAATAGGCGAACAGCCGATAAAAGGGCTTATAGATCCTGCCGCTATGGCGAGAATGAGCGTTGCTGAGGCATTAACGAATATAGTATGGGCAAAGGTCAGCGCGCTTAGTGATATAAAATGTTCTGCCAACTGGATGTGGGCAGCCAAACTCCCCGGTGAAGGAGCTAAGTTATATGATGCTGCAGTTGCTTTGAGAGACTTGATGCTGGATTTGGAAATAGCTATTGACGGCGGTAAGGACAGCCTCTCAATGGCTGCAAGAGTCACTCATTCAAACGGTATTGTCGAAACAATAAAATCTCCCGGCACTCTTGTCATCTCAGCCTATGCCCCATGCCCTGATATTACTAAGGTGATTACCCCTGATATTAAATCTTCGGGCAGCAGCCGATTAATATTTATTGATATCGCAGAAGGCAAAAACAGGCTTGGCGGTTCAGCTTTAGCCCAATGCTTCAAACAGATAGGAAACAACTCTCCTGATATAGATAATCCGGTACTTCTTAAGAATGCCTTCAATGCGATACAGTATCTGATAGATAAAGGCTTAATACTTTCAGGGCATGACAGAAGCGATGGTGGGCTCATCACGACCCTTTTAGAGATGGCATTTGCCGGCAACTGCGGAATAGAGATAAATATTGAGATGCCACAGGGACTAAAGGAAGAAGAGATGTTAGCAGTCTTATTCTCTGAAGAGGCCGGTGTGGTAATCGAGTATATGCCTGAAGATGAAAAGACCATAATATCTGCTTGCAGTCAATTCAATGTCCCCTATACAATGATCGGCAGAACCTTGCAGGAAAAGCGTATAAGCATAAGTGTAAATAATACAATAGTCATGGATGAGGATATGCGGGGGTTAAGGCACTTGTGGGAGGAAACAAGCCATCGCCTTGATATGCTTCAGACCAATCCTGATTGCGTCATCGAGGAAAAAAAATATATATATGACAGAAATGGGACATCGTATCATTTATTATTCACCCCAGAAGAGACACCTGATATATTTATAAATAGAAATTCAAAGCCATCTATTGCCATAATCAGAGAGGAAGGCAGCAATGGAGATAGGGAAATGGCATCTGCTTTCTATCAGGCTGGCTTTGAGACATGGGATGTTGCGATGACTGATCTGTACAATAGGAGGGTTTCCCTTTCAGATTTTCAAGGCATAGCTTTTGTGGGCGGTTTCAGCTACGCAGATGTCCTTGACTCCGCTAAGGGTTGGGCAGGGACTATTAAATTCAATGGCTTGTTGAATGAACAATTTGAGGAATTTTATTTACGAAAAGACACCTTCAGTCTTGGCGTGTGCAACGGCTGCCAGTTGATGTCTTTGTTGGGATGGGTTCCATGGGAGGGCATTTCTTCAGAACTTCAGCCCCGTTTTATCAAAAATAAGTCCGGGAAATTTGAGTCGAGGTTTTCATCGGTCAAGATACATAAAAGCCCATCAATTATGCTTCAAGGCATGGAAGATTCAGTCCTTGGCATATGGGTTGCCCATGGCGAAGGCAGGGTATTTATACCTGAAGATGATATGCTTAGTGAGATAATTTATAGGGAATTAGCGCCTATCAGATATGTTGACGATGAACTTAACTTTACAGAAAGTTATCCATTTAATCCAAATGGGTCGCCATATGGCATTGCTGCCCTTTGCACCACTGATGGCAGGCATCTTGCGATGATGCCGCATCCAGAAAGAACATTTCTCAAATGGCAGTGGGCTTGGATGCCTGAAGATATGAAAAAGAATCTAAAGGCTTCACCGTGGCTCAGGATGTTTCAGAATGCCAGAAAATGGTGTGATGAAAGGTAGCCTGATGTCAAAGGCGATTTTTTATATAACCGACAAATCTCTTTCATTGGCAGACAGGGTTAAATCTATATATCCGAAGATAAATGTCATCAGATATAAGTCAGGTATAATTCGGGAAGAATGGGGTAGAAACAAGCTGCTCATCTTTATTATGGCGGCAGGTATTGCAGTAAGAGCTATTGCCCCATTTATAAAAGATAAAAAAACAGACCCCGCCGTGCTGGTTCTTGACGAAGATGGCAAGTTTGTCATAAGTCTTTTAAGCGGTCATCTTGGGAGGGCAAATATATTTGCAAGGGAATTAGCCGGCTTTTTAAAAGCAGAGGTTGTTATAACCACTGCATCCGATGTAAACAGCTTAACGGCTATTGATCTTTGGGCGCAGGACAATAATCTTACTATTGAGAAGTGGGATATAGTGCCATTCATTTCTACGAGACTGCTCAATAATAAAAATTTAAAAATATATGATGAAATAAATATAGAACTGCCAACAGAATTCATAAAAGCAGAAAACCCGGAAACCGCTGATATATTAATTACGAATAAGATAAATCTATATGACTCAAAAATGACCGCCTCAAGACGGCTCTTTTTAAGACCTAAAAATATAGTCATCGGGATAGGCTGCAACAGCGGCACTACCGCTGATGAATTAGAGGCAGTTATAAGAGAAGTCTTGCAGGAAAACAACCTTTCCTTTCTCAGCATTTCCTTGCTTGCCACCTTAGATAAAAAGGCATCTGAAGCTGGTCTTATAAGTTTTGCCAAAAAATATGCCTTAGAGATTAAGTCATTCACGGCTAAAGAGATTAATGCTTTGGAAGGCATTGAAAAATCAGAAGCTGCATTTAAGGCAACTGGCGCTAAGGCAGTAGCAGAACCATCAGCAATGCTCGCCTCTAAGTGTAAAAGCCTCCTTTTTAAAAAACAAAAGAGGGGAAATGTGACAGTAGCAGCGGCTGAAACTAATGCAGCCTTTACAGCCAATACAGAAAATTTAATTCAGAAAATAAAAGAAGGGGTCATGATGAGTCATAAAGAAAAGCAGATTTGTAAATCCCAATCAAGCTTAGATATAAGAGGCAGGATTTATATTGTTGGCACTGGTCCTGGAAACATTGCACACATAACGCCATACGCACAAAATGCGATAAAAGAGTCTGATTATATCGTTGGTTATGGGACATATCTTGATTTAATACCTGAACTAACAAAGGGCAAGAGCATCGTATCTACAGGAATGACCGAAGAGATTGACAGATGTAAAAAGGCTATCGAACTTGCTAATGAAGGAAGGACAGTTTCTGTAATCAGCGGCGGTGATCCCGGAATCTATGCAATGGCAGGGCTTGTGTTTGAATTACTGAGCCTAAAGCAATCAGATGATAAAAACAAGGCTGATAATTCAAAGACTTGCATACCTTATATTGAGGTCATCCCTGGCATTTCAGCCCTTAATGCCTGTGCTGCGAGACTTGGTGCACCTCTGATGCATGACTTTGCATCAATCAGCCTCTCTGACAGGCTTACGCCGTGGGAGGTTATAGCCAAAAGACTTGAGGCAGCAGTGTCGTCTGATTTCGTGATCGCGATTTATAACCCAAAAAGCAGGGGCAGGGTTGAACATATCAAAGCTGCGGTCTCAATCATTCAAAAATATAGAAACATGAGAACCCCGGTTGGGATTGTAAAAAAGGCGATGAGAGAGGGGGAAACAATCATCATTACAGATTTGCAGCACCTGCTTGATCACGAAATAGACATGCAGACGACTATCATTATAGGCAACTCACAGACCTTTATCTGGAAAGGCTGGATAATAACTCCAAGGGGCTACAGGGTTAGTAATACCTAAATTGAACAATTTCTTATCGTTTTGATTAACCCAAAAAATGCTTTTAATTTTAAACAAGTAGGCATGGATGCGCGAAAAACCATTGCCCTCAAACACTAAAGCAGTTTGTCAGTGTTTTTGAATCTTGAATTGTCTGTTCATGTTGCACTAACGCTCTGTAGCTCTACCGCACTATATTATGACTATTATATCAAATTCCAATTGCATTTTTTGGGTGTATGCCATCCTAAAAATTGAGGCATGGTATTTCTTTTTCTTTCTTAGCGTCCGCTTGTAAAGTAGGTAAATCCGTGCTGTTAACATTCAGACCGAAGGGAGGAATCTTGAAAATTAAATATTTCTCGCTCTGCTCGAAATGGCAGGAAGGAGTTGCGAGCAGTTTAGGGGCAGACCCTACTTAGTCCCGTTAATTTTGAAGGGCATAAATAATATCAATCACTGTCACTTCAGGCGGTGAGAGAATACGGATCGGAGGACCTGATGTGCCAGATCCTCTGCTTACATATAAATGTGAATCATTTGGCAGCCTTGCAAGTCCAGTGTGAACCTGATAATAAAACATGGTTAATAAACTTATCGGGAATATCTGCCCCTTATGTGTATGTCCTGAAAGCTGCAGGTCAAAAAGTCCCATATAATCAGTCTTTATATCAGGTCTGTGTTTTAAGAGTATGGTAAACTTATCTTTGGGCAGCCTTGAAAGAACCTCATTTTCAGATATTGCCCTTAAATCACTATAATTTTTCGCAGCAGGATCATCCACTCCTGCTATATTTATCAGCCCTGCTACAGGTACACATTCGCCTCTTAATACTTTGAAACCTGCCTTTTGCATAAAATCAACCGCTTGCTCTATGCCGACATAAAATTCATGATTGCCTGCTACTGCATACTTTCCATATCTCGGATTAATTTCTTCAAATGGCTCTATAAATTGCGGATGATTATTGATTTGTCCATCAACTATATCCCCCGTTGCCACCAAAATATCAGGTTCAGCCTTTTTAATAATCTCGATTATCTTGTTCAATCTTTTTTCCCGTACAATAGGCCCAATATGAACATCTGAAATCTGAACAATTCTCAGTTTATTTGACCATTCAGGTATTTTAGGAGTGCTTATAGTTATTTTCTCAATTCTTACATCATTAGCCTCGAAATGTCCGTATATCAAAAGTATGATTGTGAGGAAAAAAACGGAAAGAAAGCAAAATCGGGATGAAGGAGTAAGTCGGGATAAATCTATTTTAAATAGATATCCGCAAATTTTTAACAATAGTTTATACAAATCATATGTTATCAGGATGCAGAAAAATAAGAATACAAAGCCCATCCATAAAAACCCAACATATGCGAGATTATACACAGAAAAATCCAGCCCGAATGAACTATGGATGCGGACAAAGATGGGCATAACAATCATTACCACAGACAGGATAATTAATACGACCATAGTCCTTTGTTTAAATCTTAGCGATTCTTTTGCTTTTATTACTATATAACCATGCATCAGGCTATAAATAATTAAATATATAAAAGGGAAAAGTCTCATCATACACCTTTTATGTTAAAATCAGAACGAATTGTACCTAATCGAACGATTTTTGTGCCGTTTCTACTTGTTAGGAATCCTTTCATATCTTCCTTGTTCCCCTTAGCAAAGAGGGGTTAGGCTGTTAAAGAGGGATTACATTCAAGCTGGGATGACAGTTGCTATGTGATTATAATTTCTCAAAATGGTTCAGTCCAAATAGAGTTTGTTTATAAACTCCGAATTGTCATGGTGCGCTTCTCGAATCATGACACAAAAACAAGGATTTACATCACCCTTCGAAAGGCTCAGGGTGATAAAAAAGCAATTTATAAACAAACACTAAATAATGTTTTAATTTAAAAAATTGCACAATACAATTTTGTTAAGGTCTTTTATCATCGAAAAAAAATAGTGTTTGTAGTATGGCTTAGAATATACCAATATGTCATTTTATAAAATAATATGGAAAATTAGGAAAAACTCTGTTAAAATTATAACTTATTTTTCTAAGGAGAATAAATCATGACTGGTCATACAGCCATAATAACAGGCGGCGGAAGGGGAATTGGCAAAGCTATTGCAGAAGCCCTCGCTAAGAGAGGGGTTAATATAGCAATAGTAGGAACAAATTATGATGTTGCTAAACAAACATCCCTAAGCCTTCAAAATATAGGGGTTAGGAGCATTGCTATACAAGCAGATGTTTCGATTTCTGATGATGTAAAAAATATCTTTGATAAAGCCTTAAGTGAATTTGGGAGAGTAGATATTCTTATAAATAATGCCGGTATTACCCGCGACAGCCTCATTATAAGAATGAAGGACGAGGACTGGGATAGAGTGATAAATGTGAATTTGAAAGGAACATTTCTTTGCAGCAGGGAAGCTGTTAAGATAATGTTGAAGCAAAAATACGGAAGAATAGTAAATATTTCATCCATTGTTGCATTTATGGGCAATATAGGTCAGGCAAATTACAGCGCTTCTAAGGCAGGCATAGCGGGTTTGACCAAAACGACTGCCAAAGAGTATGCTAACAGAGGCATAACTGTCAATGCAGTTGCCCCAGGTTTTATAATGACTGCAATGACTGAAACTATACCTGAGAATATCAAAAACGAAATGCTCAAATCTATACCAATGAATCGTTTCGGGACGACTGATGATGTTGCCAATGCAGTTGTTTTTTTTGCATCACCTGATGCAGGATATATAACAGGTCAAATATTGCATGTTAATGGCGGCATGTATATGTAAAAAGTGTCTATATGAGCGCTGAGTATCAGTAAAAACAACCTGATACTTATTACTGATACTGACTCTAATCACTAATAAACTGGAGGATAATAATGGTCGAGGACAAGGTAAAAGAGATTATTTCAAAGCAGCTAGGGGTTGATCAATCAGCTATAACGCCCGATGTTTCTTTCATCGAGGACCTGGGTGCTGACTCTCTTGACACTGTTGAGCTTGTAATGGCTTTCGAGGAGGCTTTCGAGATCGAAATACCCGACGAAGATGCAGAGAAAATAAGTAAAGTAAAGGATGCAATAGCTTATATCAATAATAAAATTAATGGATAACCGAAGAAGAGTCGTAATCACAGGTATGGGCATTATTTGCCCTATAGGTATTGGCTTGAACGAAGCCTGGCAGGCGGCAGTTGTTGGTAAGTCAGGTGTTTGCTCTATAACACAGTTTGACGCATCTTCATTGCCAACCAGGATAGCAGGCGAAGTGAAAGGCTTTGATCCTACTCCTTATGTTGAATATAAGGAAATAAAAAAGATGGATAGGTTCATCCAGTTTGCAATGGCAGCTTCTGATATGGCGATGAAGGATTCAGGGCTAAGCATCACCGATGAAAATGCCGAAAGAGTCGGAGTAGTTATAGGCGCTGGGATGGGGGGATTGCCGGCAATTGAACATTATCACAGGATTTATCTTGAAAAAGGGCACAAAAGGATATCCCCATTTTTTATTCCCATGCTTATAATCAACCTTGCATCTGGAAATGTCTCAATCAAGTTTGGTGCAAAGGGGCCTAACTTATCAGTTGTTACCGCGTGCGCTACTGGCAACCACGCTATTGGGGATGCTTATGAAATAATCAAAAGAGGAGATGCAGATGCAATGTTTGCTGGCGGCACTGAGTCTTGCATAACACATCTCGGCATAGCTGGCTTTTGTGCTATGAAGGCATTGTCTGTCAAAAATGATATGCCCGAAAAAGCAAGCAAGCCTTTTGATATCGAACGCGACGGCTTTGTAATGGGAGAAGGAGCTGGCGTCCTGATGCTCGAAAACCTTGACAATGCCCTTGCAAGAAATGCTCGTATATATGCAGAAATTATAGGTTACGGCATGTCAAGCGATGCCTATCACATAACCTCGCCAGCACCAAAAGGCGAAGGAGCTGCAAGGTGCATGAAAATAGCTCTGGCTAAAGCTGGCATCGAACCTAAAAAAATCGATTACATTAATGCTCACGGAACATCCACAAAGTATGGGGATGAACTTGAGACAGATGCTATAAAAACGGTTTTTGGGGAGCATGCCTATAAATTGTGCGTTAGTTCAACGAAGTCAATGATAGGCCATTTGCTCGGTGCAGCAGGAGGGGTTGAAGCTGTATTTACTGTCCTTAGCATGCATAACAGTATCGTATTGCCCACAATTAACCTCGAAAATCCCGACCCTGAATGTGACCTCGATTATGTGCCTAATAAGTCCCGTCCTATGGAAATAGAATATGCGATGTCCAATTCCTTTGGCTTTGGTGGAACTAATGCCTGTCTCATATTTAAAAAATATAGAGGAACTTGAAAAATCCCTTGGGCATGTCTTTCAAGATAAAGGGCTGCTCATAGATTCTATAACCCACAGGTCATATCTCCACGAAAATCCTACTGAAAGATTTAATTGCAATGAAAGACTGGAATTTTTGGGTGATGCTGTATTAGGTCTTGCCATATCGCATATTCTTTTTCTGGATGAAACCAACCTGACAGAAGCAAGCATGTCAAAAATTAAATCATATCTCGTCAACGAATCCGTCCTTTTTGAGATTGCATCGGATTTATCTTTAGGCAGTTATCTGAGACTTGGAAAAGGAGAGGAGTTGACAGGAGGCCGCACCAAAAAATCTGTCCTCTCAAATGCAATGGAGGCTGTAATTGGAGCTATCTTCCTTGATAGCAATTATAGGACTGCAAGGTCTTTAATCCTGAAGTTATACTCGAAAAAACTTCAGGATGCCATATCTAATAAAGAAGGCTGTGACTTTAAAAGCGAGTTGCAGGAAAAAATACAAAGTATTTACGGGGTTTTGCCCGAATACAGAATCGTTAAGCAGGAAGGCGAAGAACATAAAAAGATATTCACGGTCGAGGTTTATATAAACAGCGAACTGTATGGAACCGCCAAGGGCAAAAGCAAAAAAGAGGCTCAAATGTTAGCCGCAAAAAAAGCCTTTGAAAAATTATAGAAATGATAAAAAGGTAGCCTCATGGTGCCTTTATGATTTTGCGAATTCAAGCTATTCTGCAGTAATAGCCGCTGTTATATTTCCTGTCTATTATACAAATGTAATCGTAGGCAATGCACAGGGTCAGGGAGATTTATGGTGGGGTAGAGCGATAGCCATTAGCATGGCAGTTGTCGCCATAACCTCTCCTTTTCTGGGCGGCATTGCCGATTTTATCGGACTAAGAAAAAGGCTTCTTTTCTTCTACACCCTGCTTTGCGTCATTTCTGTTGCGTCCTTCAGCTTCCTCGAAAAAGACATGGTCATAGCAGGATTCATTTTAATCGTCCTTGCTAATATCGGACTCGAAGGCGGAATCGTATTTTATAATTCATTTCTAACACAAATAACCAAGCCCTCATATCAAGGCAGGGTCTCAGCATGGGGCTTTGGGATCGGATATGGAGGCTCGGTAATCTCTCTCCTTATCGCCTTGCTGTTAATAAATAAAGGAATGATTACAACAGTATGGCCAATGGTTGCGATTTTCTTTTTAGTATTTTCGCTGCCTGCATTTATATACCTGCCGTCAGATGCAAAGGTTAAAACAGGTATATTCAATGCAGCGGTCTGTGGCTTTAAACATACAATCTTAAGATTAGGATTAATGATAAGAAATAAACAACAAAGAAGGTTTCTTGCGGCATATCTGCTTTATGAAGACGGAGTGAGCACGGTAATTGTATTTTCGAGCATCTTTGCAGCTACAACTTTGGGGTTTGTGCAAAATGAACTCGTCTTGATGTATATACTCGTTCAGTTTACAGCACTTGCCGGCTCATTTCTGCTTGCCCGTCCGATTGACTTATGGGGACCTAAGAAAGTGATTACAATATCATTGATCCTCTGGATAATTGTCTCAACATCAGCATATCTTGTTCAAAGTAAGATATATTTTCTTATGATCGCATCCTTGGCAGGTTTTGGACTTGGCAGTATTCAGGCGGCTTCGAGGGCACTTTATGCAAAATTTATTGTGCAAGGACAGGAATCCGAGTATTTCGGCGTATATTCTTTCATTGGAAAGTCATCAGCTATCATTGGACCACTTGTTTTTGGCTATATGTCCTCAACATTCGGAAGCCAGAGACCAGCAATCTTAGGGGTAACACTGTTTTTTATTGCAGGACTCATCTTGCTCCAGATGCTGAGACTGGAGGGTTCACATGCAGATAATTAATAGTCTAGAAAATCTTAAACTAAAACTTGACAGACTGTATGATGAATATAATTTTAAAAGTCGCCTTGCCAATGATCCTATTGAATTTCCTCATAAATTTAATAATGAAGACGACATTGAGATAGCCGGTTTCATAGCCTCCTCATTTGCTTATGGCAGGGTTGATTTATTTAAGCCGATAATTGGAAGGATTTTAAGCATTATGGGCAGAAGCCCATATGATTTTATAATTAACTTTGACCACAATAGGCAGGGCAATTTATTCTCCGGCATCAGCTACAGATTTAGCAACAGCAGTGATATCGCCGCACTTATTTTTGCTCTTCACAATGTTATTGTAAAATTTGAGAGGCTTGAAAAATTATTTAAAAAAAATTTTAGCCACGATGACTTAAACATTGAAAAAGCTTTGAAAGGTTTTATAAGGGCTTTTGAGATGCTAAACTCGCAGATTATCAATAATCAATCAGCCGGCTTCCGTTTTTTCTTCCCCTCTCCCGAAAAGGGCAGTTGTTGTAAACGATTAAATCTCTTCCTTAGATGGATGGTGAGAGACAGGGATATTGACTTTGGGATATGGAAGGGGATACCGAAAAATAAACTCATTATACCTCTCGATACCCATATTGCGAGAATATCAAGATGTCTTAAACTTACAAAAAGAAAATCGGCAGACTGGAAAATGGCAGTCGAGATAACCGAGTCATTAAAACTGTTTGATATAGAAGATCCGCTTAAATATGACTTTGCCCTATGTCATCAAGGCATAACTAAACTATGCAGTCTGATGAAATGCAGGGAATGCAGCTTAATTTCAAGATGAAAAAAAGTCAGCGGTAAAGATATAATCTCTTTGATCTAAGAGGTTAGGTTTAGCAGGGTTATTAATTAAATTTAAAAAAAGTGAAGGAGGCAATATGCCTTATGTTAATATTAAAATAACTAAGGAAGACGTTACTGCAGATAAAAAAGCTGAGATCATAAAAGGGGTTACAGAACTGTTGATGAATGTTTTAGGCAAAAATCCTCAGACCACAGTTGTCATCATAGATGAAGTAGATACAGATAATTGGGGCATTGGCGGTGAATCTGTAACAGTGCGGCGCAAGCGGGGGCAATAAGCGACCTTGCCATTTAAATAAATTTAGCGAATAGAGTTAACTAATAGAGGCAAGACTTACGAAACTTGATCTAATGACTTATCTATTGCCTGCTAAATAGAGTTTGTTTATTAATGCTGCTTTCAGCTTAAATCCAGTATTCCAGCGGTCTTTTGAGCTGGAATACAAAATCCTTAGAAAAGGCACTGCATGCCCGATTAACCCAAAAAATGTAATTAGATTTTTATGTAGCAGGCACAGTATAGTGATGTAGCGCTCTGATTTAATGTCTCAGGACAAAGGGGGTTAGGGGATTAATGCCTGCTCTTTTAGAATTAGACGCATTTTTCGGGTTAAAGTATCTCAAAATTGAAAATTCCTTATAAAAATTGAGAATTATAGAAAAAGAAAACAGGCAGACAAAATATAAACAAACGACTAAATATGTTAAAATCAATTCTTATCCTAACACCAAAAAGAAGGGGGACTTAGATAAATGGCATATACAATTGCACTTGCCGGCAAGGGTGGTACAGGCAAAACAAGCATCGCGGCTCTGACAATAAGATATCTTGTAAATAAAAGAAGAGGTCCTGTATTAGCTATTGATGCAGATAGTAATGCATGTTTAAACGAGGCGCTTGGGATCGAGGTTCATACTACAATAGGAAGAATAAGGGAGGAGTCTCTTGAAGCCGTCAGGGTAACAGGAGACAGGCTTGGTGGTATGCCTATGGAGCAGCTATTTGATTATCAGGTTCAGCAATCACTCGTAGAGGCTAAAGGTTATGACCTCTTGGTCATGGGCAGACCCGAAGGTCCGGGTTGTTATTGTGCAGCCAATCACATTATAAGAAAATATACTGACAAGTTATCAGAGGGATATCCTTATGTGGTTATAGATAACGAAGCTGGCATGGAACATTTAAGCAGGAGAACTACTAATAAGGTAAATCTGCTTTTGATTATAAGTGATCCAACCTTTAAAGGTGTTTTAGCGGCAAAGAGAATAAAAGAACTGATTGAAGAATTAAAACTTGAGATTGAAAAGAGTGCTCTTATTATTAATAGATCGCTCGGCAATGAATTAGATGAATTAAAAAAGATTGCTGACAGCTCAACCCTCTTAATTGCTGGGGTGATTCCTCAAGATGATTTGATACTAAAATTTGATTTGCAGGGCACGCCTGTTTATCAATTACCAGATGATGCTGTTTCTTTACAGGCTTTGTGGAGCATTCTTGACTCTCTGCAAATTCCGAGAGTTTAATTTATATATTCGAGCATTGGTATCCAAAAGAATTGGTTAATTTAGCGTTGGGATAATTGGAGTTAAACACTAATGAGATTCTTATTAATTTTTTTAGCTTTGTTATTATCAGGTTGTATGGGGGTGCCAGAGAATATAAAACCAGTTGATAATTTCAAACTGGAAAAATATTTGGGCAAGTGGTATGAAATTGCAAGATTAGACCATTCTTTTGAACGTGGTTTAGATAAGGTTACAGCAGAGTATAGCTTGAGAGATGATGGCGGTGTAAGCGTATTAAATCGAGGCTATTCTTTAAAAGAAAATAAGTGGAAAGAAGCTCTTGGTAAGGCATACTTTGTTGAAAGGCATAACTTGGGTTATCTTAAGGTTTCTTTCTTTGGTCCTTTTTATAGCTCTTATATTATCTTTGAGCTTGACCATGAAAATTATCAATATGCATTAGTGTGCAGCTCAAAGAAATCGTATCTTTGGATTCTGGCAAGAGAGCCAAGATTAAATGAGGAGACAAAAAATTTTTTAATCACAAAGGCAAAGGCTTTAGGCTTTGAGACAGATAAATTAATCTTTATAAATCAAGAAATATAATATTGACATCGCAAAAATAAACTCCATGCTTCTGCTTAAACTACCTCCAACTATATCTCTCTTCTTTCCATGGATCTGCAGAGTTGCTGTAACCCTGCCGTTCCCAGAAGCCGGGCATATCGTCTTCTAAAAATTCGATGCCCCTTACCCATTTTGCACTCTTATATGCGTATTTCTTGGGGACAACGAGCCTCAAGGGATAGCCGTGTTCAGGCGTAAGAGGTTTCTCGTCATACTGAAAGGCGAATATAACATCGTCATCCATTGCTACGCTCAGAGGGAGATTCGTTGTGTATCCCAATTCTGCAAAGATGCTTACAAAACGAGCATTATGCAAAGGCTCTACGATTGATGATATTGTCTTAAAAGAGACTCCTTTCCATAGAAGATCAAATTTAGACCATTTAGTTACACAATGGAAGTCGGCTTTCAACTCTATGGATGGAAGTTTAATAAACTCATTAAAAGATAATCTTATAGAATTTTTTATCTCGCCTTTGGCTTTAAAATCCCATTTTTCAATATCTACATTAGGTATTTCACCATAATGAAGCACTGGAAAATCTTCAGTAAGCCTTTGTCCTGGTGGGAGTCTGTTATTTTTTTCCATTTTAATCCCCTTTGAAAAATCAAAATGGCGCTATAGGTTTGGCTGAATCATTGTTTTTTATTCAAAAAAAATCGATTATATTGGACATTTATTATCCTAAAGCCTTTTCGTCTAATTTTTATAAATGTTTTAAGGAGATAAAAAATTGCTGTTAAAAGGTTGCAGGGTCCTCCGCAGGAAGTTCAGCCTCATCAAAAGGCATAACGCCAAGCTGCATCATGACTGATTCAATTCCTATAAGAATCTCTGTATAATCATAATCAGCCATTTCATCATTTATAGCTTTCTCGATTAGACTGTCGAATGTTCCAAAATCGAACTTTCCGTCGAGCACTCCCGATCTGACCATGACAGCATAGACGACCTTTTCGTCCTTCATATTATCATCTTCTTTTATTTGTAAAAGACTTTTTCTATCTGCAGAAGCTATATACCAGTCCATTGCGGCAAGAAGAGCATCATAAAGGGTTACTATACCGGCAGATATCTTGCGTTGCCTGAGCCTTCTTTTCCCCCTCTGATATGCAATCTTGCGCGTCTCAATGGTCCTGCCCCTGGACCAAGAACATTTTCATTCATCAATCCTGCATGCGGCATAACATACCTCAAGAATTATCTTTTAACCAAAAAAATACCTCTACAATCTACTATCCTATGGTTCAAGTTTCAGCAACGGTATTAAAACCGTTGCTGAAACAGCTTATTATTAGTAGCTTATTTATTTTGGAACTTCACTCAGAGGGATTCCAAGTGCCTTAGCCACCCCTTCATCATAGGCAGGATCAGCCTTCAAACAGTTGCCTATATGTCGGATCTTGATTTCATTAGAATCGTCTGCTATAGCACGAGCAGTGTTGCCAAACAAGGCATTCTGCTGTTGAGGACTCATCAGGCTGAAAAGCATACTCGGTTGAGTATAATAATCATCGTCCTTACGGAAATCCCAACGGTCTGCATCGCCTTCCAGAGCAAGAGGAGGCTCTGAAAAATCCGGCTGTTCCTGCCATTCGCCATAACTGTTTGGATCATAGCCGATTGTGTTTCCATAATTGCCGTCAACTCTCATCTTTCCGTCTCTATGATAGCTGTGGACAGGACAACGTGGTTTGTTTACAGGAAACAAATCATGATTCACGCCAAGACAGTACCGATGGGCATCACCATAGGAAAAAAGCCGTCCTTGAAGCATCTTATCAGGCGAAAAACTTATGCGAGGAACTATATTAGCTGGATTAAATGCAGATTGCTCAACCTCGGCGAAATAGTTCTCAGGATTGCGGTTCAACTCAAGAACTCCAACTTCGATAAGTGGGTAATCCTTTTTTTTCCATACTTTCGTTAGATCGAATGGATGAAAGCGATAATTTGCCGCTTTCTTTTCAGGCATTATCTGTACATATAACGCCCAGCGGGTAAAATCGCCTTTTTCAAAGCTTTCATACAGGTCACGCTGACGGGTATCTCTGCACTTGCCGATAGCCGCAGCAGCTTCCTCATCAGTAAGGTTTTTGATGCCCTGCTGTGCCTTAAAATGAAATTTGCACCAGTAACTGTCATTTTTGGCGTTGATGAAACTGAATGTGTGGGTGCCAAAACCGTGCATATGACGGTAAGTGGCGGGGATTCCCCTGTCGCTCATTACGATTGTCACCTGATGGAGAGCTTCAGGAAGCGATGTCCAGAAGTCCCAGTTGTTTTTTGCGCTCTGCTGGTTGGTTCTGGGGTCACGCTTTACGGCATGGTTGAGGTCAGGAAATTTCAGCGGGTCGCGTAGAAAAAATACAGGTGTGTTGTTTCCAACTAAGTCCCAATTTCCATGTTCAGTATAGAATTTTATAGCAAAGACACGGATATCGCGCTCTGCATCTGCTCCGCCGCGCTCTCCTGCTACCTTAGAGAAGTGAAGGAAGAGTTCAGTCTTTTTGCCGATTTCAGAAAAAATCTTTGCTTTAGTATATTTGCTAATATCATGCGTGACGGTGAATATCCCGTAAGCACCTGAACCTTTGGCGTGCATTCTCCGCTCAGGTATGACCTCCCAGTCAAAGTGAGCAAGCTTTTCTAAAAACCATACATCCTGCAGTAATAAATGACCCCTCTGACCAGCGGTCATAGAATTTTGGTTATCTGGAACAGGCGCCCCTGCAGCGGTTGTCAATTTCTTTTTTTCATCTTTCATAATTTAATCTCTTTTAATTATTTGAGCTTATGCCGCCAAAAACAGCTTAGATAGAGCCTTTAAACTCTATCGATGACTAATACTCCTCACACTTAATCTGAAAGTAATTTATCTCATGATCACAGGACGGGCATTTTTCAGGCGGTGTATTGCCTTCATGAATGTAACCACACTTTCTGCACATCCATTCTTGTTTGTTATCTTTTCTAAATACTGAATTGTTTTTTAACGCTTCCAATAGCTTCTTGTATCTCTCCTCATGATGCACCTCTGCCTTTGCAATAGCCCTTATACGATTGGCAATCTCTGGAAACCCTTCCTTTTCTGCTGTCTCAGCAAACTCCGGATACATCTTTGAATATTCATAATGTTCCCCTTCTATGGAAGCCGTAATATTTTCTATTGTATTTCCGAGCATTGTCGGCGCAGATGCCTCTACAACTATCTCGCTTAACTGCTGTTCGGACTTTTTCTTTAACTCGTTAATCAATCGAAAAAGCCATTTAGCATGTTCCCTTTCATTATCGGCGGTGATAAGAAATATCTCTGAGATTTGTTCAAATCCTTCTTTTTGAGCAATCTTCGCATAAAAAGTATAGCGGTTTCTTGCCATGCTCTCGCCAATAAAAGCTTTTGTTAAATTTTCAATGGTTTTTTGCATAATCCTTCCTCCTTGTTTAATTTTTGGATATTGTTAAATTAACAACTAAAAACACAGGCAAAAGCCATATTAGGAATGATTCCTAATCAAATAAAAAATTATTTTACAACTTTATAGTCATCACAATATTCGTAAAACTCAAAACGGATACTTTGTGCTATAAAACCGGTTTTATCCTCAATATCTCTTAATGATGATAACGGGATATCCATATAATCCTCGATCTTTGAACATTTAAGGCAAACCAAATTTATGTAATTAGCTATGTTTGCATCATATCTGTTTGCCTTGTTATAAAACTCAATTTCCTTGATTAGCCCCTCTCGTTTAAGTATGTTCAATGTATAGTAAACAGTGGAAATGCTTATTTTTGGCGAACTTAACCTCGCTTTTACAAATATTTCATAAGTGCTTGAATGGCTCTTATCAGATAAAAGTATATCAATAATTGCTATCCTTTGGGGGTTAATTTATAGCCTCTATCTCTGAGACGCTGAACTAATTTTTCTATTTCCATAAATTTAAATAGGAATCATTCTTAATTGAAATTATATCTATTTTATATCGCCGTGTCAAGACTTTTTTAACTTTT
>JBBIKS010000045.1:0-19145 GCA_037445375.1 Nitrospirota bacterium
TATACAGCGCCGTCATATTCTATTCTTAATGGTCTTGCCATGAGAAATGTCAAAAATAAAGACCTGACCCCGTTACGTTATACGTTATATATTTTTTAGAACTCTTTTAAGTATTGCATGTAGGCATTATAATTTTTTGCGGTTTCGCCGATGCTGTCGCCGCTGAATTTAGATAGAAAAGCATCTGCGATTACAAGGGCTGTAACTGCCTCCGCGATGACTGAAGCAGCAGGCACAGCGCATGTATCAGAACGTTCATAAGCCGCCTCAAATGGCTCTTTCGTTATTATATTTACTGATCTTAATGGCTTCTTAAGAGTGGGGATGGGTTTCATTACAGCTCTCACTACTAAGGGCATACCGTTAGTCATGCCTCCTTCGATTCCGCCGGCATTATTTGTGTTTCTATAAAAAACTCTGTTTTCAGCATCATAGAATATCTCATCCATTATTTCAGAGCCTCTTTTTTCAGCCATGCCAAAGCCTGCACCAATTTCAACTCCCTTTATTGCCTGAATGCCCATTATCGCATGTGATAAAAGTCCATCGAGCCTCCTATCCCACTGAATGTGACTTCCTAACCCCGGAGGCGTACCGATAACTATAACCTCAAAAATGCCCCCAAGCGTATCCCCGTTTTTCATGGCATCGTCAATCAATTGGACAATTTGATCAGAAACTTCAGCATCAGGACATCTGACAAGTGATTCATCAGCCATCTTTAAAAATGCTTCTATATCGGTCTCGTATTCAATCTTTTGCATTCTTATACTTCCTATCTGGGTTACATAACTTCCGAAACGAATTCCGAATTCCGATAGTAATTTTTTTGCAACAGCGCCCAAAGCTACACGCATTGCCGTCTCTCTTGCGCTAGAACGTTCCAAGATGTTTCTAATGTCTGAGTGGGCATATTTCAATACCCCTGCAAGGTCGGCATGTCCAGGTCGCGGCTTTGTGACAGGGCTAATGGAGCCAGAATGTTCAACGTCAGGGGACATGCCAATTTGCCAGTTCTTCCAGTCTTTATTTTCTATCAGGATTGATATAGGAGAGCCTATGGTTTTGCCCCATCTTACGCCAGAGATTATATCTGCGGCATCGGACTCTATTTTCATCCTGCCGCCTCGTCCGTAGCCCACTTGTCTTCGTTTAAGTTCTCTGTTTATATCTTCTGAAGATAGCGGCATGCCTGAGGGGATGCCTTCTAAAATACCAGTTAGAGCCTTGCCGTGGGACTCACCCGATGTAAGAAATCTTAACTTTTGCATTCTATTAAGATACAACAAATATTCAAAAGCGTCAATGCATGCAAGAGGTAAAGATAAAGTTTTTCAACATGATATTGATTATGTGGAAAGTCTTTGTTATAAAACCAACTCCTAAGTCTTTATCCCCCATGATTTGTTTAGTAAAAAGATGTGGGTAAAGACTATTGCCGAGAAAAAGGCTTATTTACCAACCCTCCCCCTTGAGGAAAGGGCATCAGTGATGATTACCAGAGAATATTTTTTTCACTGGCACTGACACTAAACTAAGTAGATGTTTCAGGACAAGTGTTTTTCATGCATTAATGACTGAACTGCCAGAATTAAAAGCATTTTTGGAGCTAAACCGCTATAATCTTAATCAGACAAACATCGGTAGTTACTTTTAGCCTTTTAATGGAAGGCAAGGCTTCTTTCAGGGAGGAGGCAAGCTGATACAGCTTCTTTAGGTCTTTTGATTTTATTAAAACCTGCCAAAGGCATATTGCTTCTTAAATGCTTTCCGCGTACTCCTCTGGTCTGTTCAATTAAATATCTCTGTTATAAAACCCCTCCAAATCCTCCCCTTAAGAAGGAGAGGATTTAAAATATGTTACCCACTTAGCTTGAGAAAGAACCTAAGCTATATACTTAGTATTATTTCGCCTTCATAAGACACCAGATAGCAGATAACGGATAATTCATCAGTAATCACTTCAGCATATTTCTGTGCACAATAACAGACCTCTTTGAATACAGAAATGGGATTTTGGAATGTTGAGTTTATAATTTCGAAAATTTCCCTTGCTGTATTAAATTCCATTTCTTCAGGGAGAATGATACCCACTTGATTTAGAAATTTTACAGCCTTTTTAATGTCAATAGCACCGTATCTAACATGCGTATGCGGCGTTGACATGGCGATCTTTAGCATTTTAGCCCATTGAGCACATAAGTGAACTTTTTTGAATCCATGTCTTTTTGCCTCAAGAAGTGAGTATTCAAGGTAATCTCCCATCATTACATATGATTCTTCTGCGAAGTGATATTTTTTTAAATGTGCTTTTTCAGAAGCCCTTCCTGCTGATAGAACAACATCCGTGCATCCAGTCGCAATCGCCACATCCATAGAAGTTGAGATTGTAGCCGTCCATGCCTCTGATGAGAGAGGTTTTACTATCCCTGTTGTGCCGAGTATTGAGATGCCGCCGATTATGCCAAGCCTCGAATTAAGTGTCTTGAGGGCAAGTTGTTCACCGTTAGTTACTGATATATTTACAGTTAATTCGGAAAGATTAGGACTTAAATATCCATCTTCCTTGAATGCTTCTGTTATAGCATCTTTAATCATTTTTTGTGGAACAGGATTAATGGCTGGAAAACCAATAGCTACCGATAGTCCGGGCTTTGTGACTATGCCTACGCCCTTGCCTCCTGTGATGTTTATTGCAGGTCGGCTCATTTGGGAGGATAAGGCAGGAGTCGGTTTTGGATGCATATAAGCATTTAGTTTAATAGCTATCTCAGCAATTATTTCAGCGCCGTTTGTAACATCAGGGTCATCACCAGCAAATTTTATTGTAGAAGCTGCAGCAATAATCTCGGATTCGTTGGCAATTAGGCTTGTATTATTGATCTTAAAAGAAGCCTTTTCTCCGTCTGGGAGGGTTATGGTAATCATTTTTATGGACGCAGGAGATTTTGGATTTGGACAATTTGACGGGGAATTCAACTTTTTTATTAATAATTGAGCAGCAGCCTTTGCAGATGCGGCAGCGCAGGCGCCTGTTGTATAGCCTGAACGAAGTTGCCTTCTTTTCATCAATGCTCAATGCCTTTTCTTGCCCCGACGCCTGATGCAAAATAGTGCTTAATTTCTTTCATTTCTGTAACAAGGTCAGCTCTTTCGATTATCTGTTCATCGGCGTATCTGCCTGTAAGCACAAGCTCTATATGTTCGGGCTTTAAGTCGAGCAGTTTGAGGACATCTTCTAAAAGAATGAGTTTTTTATATATTGCTACATTTATCTCATCGAGAATCACCACATCGTAATTGCCAGATTTTAATACTTCCTCTACAGCCATAAGACCTTTTAGTGCAGCTTTCATGGCAGGAGGAATCTGTGTTTCTGTTCTTATAAACCCCGTCCCAAACTGCCTTATCTCGATAAGGTCTTTAAATCTCACCAATGCCTTGTGTTCACTGGTCTTGCCTTTTTTAATGAACTGGGCGATGAATACCTTATGTCCAGCCCCCGCAGCCCTCAAAGCAAGTCCAAGCGCTGCGGTGGTTTTGCCTTTGCTATTGCCGGTATAAACCTGAATATAGCCTTTTCTTTTTGAGGTCATCATGCTCTCCGTTAAGATTTTATCTGTATGATATTATAAAACATGATATTATAAAACATGAACTTTGAGATAATAGATATATCAGGCGATATCGGATTAAGGGCTTATGGTTCAAGTCTAACTGCGGCTTTTATTAATGCTGGGTTAGGAATGTACAGCTTAATTACAGACATTAGCAATATTAAATATAAAAGAGACCTTGTTTTTGAGATATCATCTACATCATTGGAAGGGTTACTGGTTAATTATCTTAATGAGTTGATATTTCATTTTGATGCCTATAATTTTATCGGCTGTAGGATCGAGATAGCAAAGATTTCAGATACCCGGATAAAGGTAAAAGTATTTGGAGAAGATTTTAATCCTACTATACATGGTAAGGGCTTGCTCATTAAGGCAGCAACTTATCATAATTTGAATATCCAAAAGACGGGTGATGTATTCAGTATAGATGTAATATTTGATATTTAATTTGAGGTGTTAGATGGGAGTTGAGAGGGTCAGAAGAATTGATGAAAACAGGCTTGAGGTGCCTGCCGATTATAAAACCGGCATGAGAACGAAGGGTATTATCTACTTGAATCGCAAACTTGAGGAAGATCTCGAGGTTGAAGCTGTTGAACAGGTAGCTAATGTAGCCACCTTGCCAGGCATTGTCGGGCTATCCCTTGCAATGCCTGACATTCATACTGGCTATGGATTTCCAATAGGCGGAGTAGCTGGATTCGATATTAAGCAGGGGATTATATCTCCGGGCGGTGTAGGTTATGATATAAATTGCGGTGTAAGCCTTCTTAAAAGTAGACTTACTAAAAAAAATATTGCTTATATAATAAAAGACCTCATTGCGATTTTATACAGTGAAATACCTTCGGGAGTCGGCTCTAAAGGCAAAATAAGGCTTGGTTCGGAAGAATTAAAAAAAATCCTTCATAAAGGCGCCAGATGGGCTGTCGGTAAAGGATATGGAACTATATCAGACCTTGACAGAATTGAGTCTGGCGGATGTCTTGATGGGGCTGAGCCAAACTTGATAAGTAAAAAGGCGTATGAAAGGGGCATGGGACAACAGGCAACATTGGGGTCAGGCAATCACTTTTTGGAGATTCAGTATGTTGACGAGATTTATGATGATAATGCAGCTAATATTTTAGGACTTTTTAAAGACCAGATAACTGTCATGATACATACCGGTTCACGGGGGTTTGGGCATCAGGTATGCACGGATTTCATAGAAATAATGGAAAAGGCATCAAGAAAATATGCTATTGATTTACCTGACAAAGAGCTTACCTGTGCTCCCTTTGAGAGTCCTGAAGGGCAGGATTATTTTTCTGCTATGAAAGCTGCCGCCAACTTTGCTTGGGCTAATCGTTTGTGCATAATACACTATACGAGAGAGGCGTTCCAGAAAGCTTTGAATATTTCTCCTAAGGAACTTGGAATGAGCCTCATCTATGATGTAGCCCATAATATTGCTAAGTTAGAGGAGCATATTGCTAACGGCAAAAAGCTAAAGCTGATTGTTCATAGAAAAGGTGCAACCCGAGCTTTTCCTCCGGGTCATCCTGAATTGCCAGAGGCTTATAGGCATATCGGGCAGCCTGTTTTAATTCCGGGGGATATGGGCAGGGCTTCTTTTATACTTGTAGGAACACAAAAAGGCATGACAGAGACATTGGGTTCTACCTGCCACGGTGCAGGCAGAATTATGTCAAGGCACCAGGCAATCAAGAAGGCAAAGGGTCGTGCTATCTGGCGTGAAATGGAGGATAAAGGCATCATAGTCAAGGCTGCCGGAAGGGGGACCCTCGCTGAGGAGATGTCAGAGGCGTATAAAGATATTTCGGATGTCGTTGATGTTGTTCATAATGCTGGCATATCCACTAAGGTTGCCCGTCTAAGTCCGCTGGGAGTGATAAAGGGATAAATTGTCCTTGCGGTTAAGTTTATCTCGCACAATAGGCTTCTATTTTAGAGCCTGTTTATAAAGTCTGAAATCACCCCCATCCTTGCCCTCCCTCAAGGCTAATTTTTATCCACATTTTTTACTGGATACAGAGGGTGCTGAACGAAACAACATAGAGGCAGTGACAATCTTCCGCATCTCTGTTATATCATCCAATCTCTGTAGTCCAAACCATAATGTCTTTGTGCCATGGTTCCCATCGCTCTTTCTGCCAAAAAACCTCCAAGACTTGCCACCATATGTATTGCCTCTTTCAGTGTCAGCGGCTTTTCAGGAGGTATTGGATTTTTACCCTTATAAGGGCTATCTGCAGATCGTAAAAATGCAATTGACCCCCACCAGTATCCACATTTGAGGATATTTAAGTGGCCGCAAGTAAAAGCATCACCCAAAAAATACAATTTAGCGCAAAGCATTACTCGTGCTATAATTATTTGAGCAACCACAAGAGTAGTTAATGTCTGTTTATAAACTCTGAATTGTCAGGGTGAGCCTGTCGAACCATAACTCAAAAAAAGGATTTATATCACCCTTGATAGGCTCAAGGTGACAAAAAAATTTATAAACAGAACTAGTACAAGTGCCTTGAAATGGCATTTAATATGGAATCAATTATCAATTTAATACACTAAGAATAGGAAGCCAAAGATAGGGGGAAAGAAGCATATGAAAATAAGATTTTTGGGCGGTGTTAGGACAGTTACAGGCACATGTTTTCACATATCAATAAACGATTTGCAGATACTCGTGGACTGCGGCATGTTTCAGGGAGAAAATGCTGATAGGATAAACAAAAAACCATTTGATTTCAAGGCGAATAATATAGATTATCTCTTTCTCACTCATGCACATATTGACCATTCAGGGCTTATCCCAAAACTTATCAAAGACGGTTTTAAGGGTAAAATGATAGCCACTTCAGCAACAGCTGAACTTTCAGAAGTAATGCTTTATGATTCTGCGCATATACAGGAAAAGGATGCTGAGTGGCTGACTAAAAAGGCTCTGAGGTCAGGAAGGGATATCGTATTCGACCCGCTCTATACTGTCGAGGATGTGAGGGCTGCCATCCCATTTTTTGCGAGAAAATCATACGGGAAAATAGAACATTTAGGTAATGGAGTGAGTTTTAGGTTCGTAGATGCAGGACACATACTCGGCTCAGGCACACTTGAAATATTATATCAGGATAGTCCTGTGCAAAAAAGAATAATATTTTCTGGAGACATCGGAAAGAAAGGGAATCCAATAATCAATGACCCTGAGAAGTTAGAGGCAGCGGATTATGTGGTAATGGAATCAACTTACGGCAATAGATTGCATAAGAGCGCAGAAGATACACTCGATGAGCTTGTAGAAGCAATAAAGATAACCTTTAAGAGAGGCGGTAATGTCTTAATCCCTGCATTTGCTGTTGGAAGGACACAGGATATTTTATATACATTAAACAAGCTTGTCAGGGAAAAACGTCTTCATAACCTTAATGTCTATGTTGACAGCCCCCTTGCGCATGAGGCGACAAAGGTTTATCTTGCGCATCCTGAGTGCTACGATGAAGAAGCAATGAAGATGTTTCGGGACAGAAGAAGCAATGCTATAAAGCTGCACTTTACAGCCACGATAGGCGAGTCCCAAAAAATAAATAATATAAAGTCAGGTGCTGTAATAATTGCCGGCAGCGGCATGTGTGAAGGAGGGAGAATAAGGCATCATTTTAAGCATAATTTATGGCGTCCTGAATGCAGCATAATATTCACTGGATTTCAGGCAAAAGGCACCTTGGGACGCAAGATTATTGAAGGCGCAAAAACAGTTCATATGCTTGGAGAAGATTTTGCAGTTAAGGCAAAGATATACACCATAGGGGGTTTTTCAGCCCATGCAGATCAGAAGGAATTATTAGAATGGCTGGGTGCATTTTCAAATAAACCAGAAGTTTTTATTGTTCACGGCGAAGAGAGCGTTTCCCTTGAATTTGAAAAAATCGTGAAAGAAAAATTCAACTATATAACCCGTGTGCCGCAAAAAGGAGAAGAGTTTGGGATTTAGGTTATTAAATGATAAATTGACAAACATCTATTCAGTGACTGTTTATAGGCAGGTTGCAATTTTCGTTTTAAGGCAAAAATATTTTCATTCTTCTAATATATGCACTATTTCCGCACCGATGAGAAATATGCACCATGAGTAAAAAACCCATAAGAAAAAAATAATTGAAACAGACAGCGAACCATAGAGAACGCCAAGATCAAGCACTTCGCCAACTATAAATGTAAAGAGATGCTTCGCACCTTCAAGGAAAATTGTTGTCAGAAATGCCCCTGCAAATGCATTTTTTAATCTTATTTTTTGCTTGGGAACTATTATATAAAGTGATGTTACAGCAATAAAAATAAGGATAACTGGAACAACAAATCCGATCAGAAATGCAGTTATACTATCTATTTTTATGAAGGACAATATTTCCTCATAATAAACAAGCATTGATATTGCAGATGAAGCTAAAAAAGAAGCTAAAATTAAGAAGATTATTAAGGTTACCAATAACATAGGTAGAATTAATGATAAGAACAAATTGCGACGGACTCTTTGCTTGAATACGGCTTTCATAGCGAATTCGAGAGACAGAAACAGTTGATACGATTGTAATGCGTATAGCAAGAGGGTTATCGTTCCTATCCCCTGAACTGATAGAAGTCTAATTATCTTATCAGTGAACTCAGATGTTATTTCAGGGAATAGGTTTTGGAGTTTTATAGCAAAAAATTTCAAGAATTCTTCATTTGTGCCAAGTATATAGTTGAAAAGTGTCAAGAGCAGAAGACATAAAGGGATAACCGCCATTATAGAAAAATATGTTAGCGAGCCTGCGATCATCACGCAGTCGTCTTTGAAGAAGCTAATAAAGCCATTTCCGATAGCTTTGAGGTATTTCAAGGTGCCATTCAATACTGAGCTACCATTTAAGGAGCGCAGATGCCCATGTCAGACCAGCTCCAAAGGCTTCGAGCAAAATATAATCATTTTTCTTTATCCTGCCAGAACAGAGCGCCTCATCCAATGCAATTGGGATGGATGCTGCAGATGTATTGCCGTATCTATCAACATTTACCAGCACTTTATCCATTGATATGCCAAGCCTTTTGGCTGCCGCAAGTATTATCCTTAAATTTGCCTGATGAGGAATGAGCAATGAAAGTTGGGAGGGGTCGAGATTATTTTCTTTTAAGGTATCAATCACGAGACTTTCGAGCGTCTTGACGGCAACCTTGAAGGTTTCATTGCCTTTCATTTTAATATAATGAAGCTTTTTTTCAATCGTATATTGAGAAGTTGGATGTTTTGAGCCGCCGCCGGGCAGGTGAATAAATTCCCATAAGCTGCCGTCTGAATAAAGATGGGTTGAGAGTATCCCATTTTCTAAGTTGGTTGGTTCAAGAATTGCTGCACCTGCTCCATCTCCGAACAATATACAGGTATTGCGGTCGCTCCAGTCGAGAAATTTGGAAAGGACTTCAACGCCGACGAGAAGAATTTTTTTGTAAGCGCCTGTCTGAATAAAGCTATTCGCAATTGACATGCCATAAATGAAGCCTGAACACGCAGCATTGATATCAAAAGCAACAGCATTTTTTGCCTCAAGAAGTTTTTGCAAGATACATGCTGTAGCAGGAAAAGGCATGTCACCAGAGACTGTGGCAACAATTATCAAATCTAATTCATCTGGTTTAATGTTGCATTTACCGAGGGCATTTTTTGAGGCATAATATGCAAGCTCTGAGGTTGTTTCTGAGTCGTTTGCTATTCTTCTCTCTTTTATGCCAGTTCTTTCTGTTATCCATGCATCGGATGTATTTATCATTTTTTCAAGTTCATGATTGGAGAGCCTTCTTTCCGGAGCATATGAACCTGTTGCAGTAATCTTAGCCTTTAACATAAGAGACAACCTTTATTTATAGTATTTCATCAATGAATCTGCAATCTTTTCGTGAACTCTCTGTTTTGCAATTTCGATTGCTACCCTTATGGCATTCTTGAGTGCCATTGAGGTTGAACGACCGTGACATACTATGGATGTCCCATTTATCCCAAGCAATGGAGCTCCTCCATATTCTGAGTAATCGGTTCTTTTTTTAAAATTCTTCAGGGCAGGTTTTATCATAAGGTAACCGATCTTTCCTGTGCTTATATTTGCAATTTCCCTTTTAAGCATCTTCAAAATAGTCTCAGCAAGCCCTTCACTCACCTTCAAAACAATATTACCGACAAAACCATCACATACTACTACATCTGCAGTAGCAGAGAAAACATCTTTTCCTTCTATGTTCCCTATAAAATTGAGGTCTGTCTTCTTCAGAAGCTTGAATGACTCCCTTGTCTGTTCATTACCCTTTGTGTCTTCTTCTCCTATGCTTAAAAGAGCTATTTTAGGTGAAGGCTCATTAAAAAGTGCTCTGTAATAAGCATCGCCCATATACGCAAACTGCACAAGATTTTTAGGTTTACAATCAACATTAGCCCCAACATCAATCAAAACAAAAAAGCCTGATAAGGATGGTATCGCTGTGGCTATGGCAGGTCTGTCAACATTAGGAAGCTTACCAAGCAATAGTAGCGATGTCGCCATCATTACGCCTGAATGTCCGGCGCTGACGCATGCGTCTGCTTCCTTATTCTTTACGAGTTCTACCGTTCTTCTGATGGATGAGTCCTTTTTCTTCCTGATAGCCGTAGTCGGCGATTCATCCATCTGAACAACCTCTGATGCATGGCTTATGGATATCTTCTGAGCTGGGTAGCGTTTATTTTTTAGATATTCAGTAATCTGCTGCTTGTCGCCAACCAGGATAATATCAACATCATATTCACTAACAGCTTCAATAGCACCTGCTATGGGCATCTCAGGAGCGAAATCACCACCCATCGCATCAAGGGCTATTTTCATTTTTCTTTAGATATTATTTCAAGGACTTTTCTACCATTATAAGAACCGCATTTATCACATACCCTGTGCGGCAGTCTAAGTTCCTTGCAATCCGGGCATTCGACAAGCTGCGGAACGATGCCTTTACAGTTTGCTCTTCTTTTATCCCTTCTTGACCTTGAATGTCTATGGGTTGGATTTGCCATAAAAATCACTCCTCTTTTTTTATTAATTTCTCTAATATTTTGAATCTTTCATCAATTCTGTTTAAGTTACAACTGCATTGCGCCTTATTTAAATCTAAGCCGCATTCAAGACATATCCCCTTGCACTCAATATCACAAAGGGGCTTCATAGGCATATTTAAAGCCAACTGCTCAATAACTATATCATCAATATCAATTATATTATCCTTGTAAAAGCCGATATCTAGTTCATCTCTCTGAAGCTCGTAACAGCCTTCATGAGCAATTTCATTTGCTGGGCGAAAAACAATATCAAGAGGTGAATTTATGGTTAATCTGAAGGGGTTCAGGCATCTGCTGCATTGCAGTTCAAGACTGCATTTAACCATGCCGTTAAGAAAAACATCGTTTCCTTTCTTTATAACCTTTAGTATCGCTTCACAGGGAGAAATAGCTTTTATAGATTCAAATCTCACTTCTACTGATATCTTAATTTCTAAACCAGCGGAAGGAATTTCATTAACAATTATCTTCATAAAAAACCGTTGTGAAATAAAAAAGCTATAGCTTGAAATTATAATTATTTAAAAGGTTTTTTGTCAAATCCAAGTCCGATTAGAGTTCTTCCAGAAACTGCTTGCAACTCTTTCCAGTCATTTAGAGTGGAGCGAAAAATCTTTTACTTTCAAGATTCCTTCCCGCACTCGGAATGACAGCAGGGATTTATCTACTTTAATAAACAGATACTAATTTAGACAAAATATTATAGACAATGCAACACCATAAATAACCTCCCCTTGCGAAAGCGGCGAGGGGTATAGGAAATATTAAATATATACTTCTATAATTTGTTCTAAGTTTATACAAGGTTTATTTAAAGATGTAATTGTTTGTATAATGGTAAGGTATGCAATAAGCTATAAATTTTTTAGGAGGATATAATGAGAAAATTGTGGTTCATAATTTTGACATTGCTTATTTTAAATATCTTAATACTTGGGGGATGTTCTCAAAAAAAAGTAGCCCCCTCAACGGAAGGTGCTGCAGTCAGTCAGGATCAGGCAGACCCGAAAAAGGATGATAAGCTAATAACCCAGCCAAAAGATGATGCCAGAAAAATACCGAGCGAATCAATAACAGAAAGGGAATTATCAAAGGCTGAATCTCGAGACATAGAATCATCCATCAGGGAAATCCAGAAAAAATTAAAAGATGTTTTTTTTGAGTATGACAGATATGACCTGACAGAAGACGCAAAGGCAGTGGCAAGGGAATTGTCGCAAATACTCTCTAAAAACAAGAATATAAAGGTCATCATAGAAGGTCATTGTGACGAAAGAGGCACCAACGAATATAACCTTGGGCTTGGAGACAAGAGGGCTCATTCAGTAAAAAGTTACCTGATGTCATTAGGCATCCCTTCAAAAATCATCGAAACCGTCAGCTATGGGGAAGAAAAGCCAGTTTGTAAGGAAAACTATGAAGCCTGCTGGTCAAAAAACAGGAGGGCTCATTTTGTTTTGATAGGAGGAGAAGTTAAATGATAAAAAATAAAGTTATAATTGATAAAAAAGTCATAAAATTTGGAAGAACCGTAAAATATTCGAGCCTAATTGTCTTATCTTTGTTTCTAATATTTTTTCTGAATGCATGTGCTACCACTTCTGATCTTGACAATCTAAGAACTGACTTGAGAAATACAAAAATAGCATCCCTTCACCAACAAAAGGATATCAATGATTTAAAGGCAAGGGTATCAGAACTTTCAAACGATATAAATGCCTTGAAAGAGACCGCTGTTAAAGAACCTGCCTTTGGAGCAATAAAGGAGAGTCAGGGTTCTGTTCTTGATCAGATATCGAAATTGCATATTGAGGTGCAGTCTCTTAAGGGCAGGCTTGATGAAGGCACTCATGTGAGCGATAAAAACATGAAGCAGATGCTTTCGGAGCGGGAGCTTCAGAATGCAAAGATATCAGCAATTGAAAAGGAACTTCAGGAAGTAAAAAAGAAAATTGGCGTCATGCCCGAGGAAAAAAAGGAAGTTCCAGCCGAGCAGAAGCCTGCAAAAGATGGTGCAGTTCCTGCACAGCCTAAGACGCCTGAGAAAACAGAATTAAATGACCCCCAAAAAATCTTTGAAGCCGCCCAAGCAGATTTTAAAGAAAAAAGATACGCAGAGGCAAGGCTGGGATATGAAAAATTAGTCAAAGACTTTCCAAAAAATCAATATGCGCCCCTTTCGCAATTTGGTGTAGCTGAATCTTACTATGCAGAGAAAAAATATGAGGATTCAATCCTCGCTTATGAGACTTTTCTCAAGAAATATCCAACTAATGAGAAGGTAAGGATGGCTATGCTTAAGCAGGGATATAGTTTTTTTGAGTTGGGCGATAAAAAGACCGGAAAAGTCATATTAGAGAAGCTGATTGAAAAATATCCCCGATCCACTGAGACAGAACTTGCAAAGAAGAAGCTTTCAGAAGTGCTCTCGAGGAAAAAAAGATGATGCAGCCTCAGTAGTGTCTGTTTATAAATTGCTTGCAACTCTTCCCTGTAATTTCGAGCAGAGCGAGAAATCTTTAATTTTTTGGAATGACAAGTGGGAATTTTTCAATTTACATATTAAGTCAGAAAAATGAACCTTATTACTGACAACTATAAAAGAGTCATTGACTATATGCGAATATCTGTTACAGACCGGTGTAACCTAAGATGCATTTATTGCATGCCGTCTGAAGGGATACGAACCATTAAGCATACTGATATACTCTCCTATGAGGAGATAATTAGAATTGTCAGAATTGCAGCGGATTTAGGTGTAAGGAAGGTAAGAATAACAGGCGGAGAACCGCTTATGAGGAAAAATCTGCTTTATTTAATTTCTTCTATTAATCAGATACAAGGAATTGAAGATTTAAGTCTCACCACAAATGGACAACTGCTCAAGCAATATGCTAAACAGCTCGCAATGGGAGGGCTTAGAAGGGTAAATATAAGCCTCGACTCTCTTGACCCCGATAGGTATAGAGAGATAACAAGGGGCGGGAATATAGGCATGGTATTAGCAGGCATAGAAGAAGCTGAAAGGCATAAATTACTCCCAATTAAGATAAATATGGTGCCTGTGCGAGGATTTAATGATACAGAAATCGAAAATTTTGCCCGTATGTCAATAATAACTTCCTATCACATCAGATTTATTGAGTTCATGCCCATAGGACCCAAAGAGTTCTGGAGTAAGGATAGATATATTCCTACAGATGAGATCAAGCAAAGGGGTTCATCTATCGCACCTTTAATACCTGTCAGATTAAAAAAGTCAGGACCAGCAAATTATTTTAGATTTGAAAATGCAAAGGGTGTAATCGGCTTTATTAGTCCGATCTCCAACCATTTTTGCCATTCCTGTAACCGTTTGAGACTTACAGCAGAAGGAAAGATAAGACCATGCCTTTTTTCCGATACAGAGATTGATATCAAATCTGCATTAAGATGCGGTGCAGATGATGATGAGATAGCAAGGCTATTGAAATTATCTGCCGAGATTAAACCATCAGGACACGATATGAACGACAGAAAAATATTTGAATATCTTAGACCATTCTCCCAAATAGGCGGATAGTCTATATCTGTCTGATAATGAAAAACCCAGAGATATCATGAGCGATACCCTCCTTGATGTACAGAGATTATCAGTCTTATTAAAAGCCCAAGGGTCGCCAATATCTTTAGCATCAAATGTCTCCTTTGATATAAAACGGGCAGAGGTTTTTGGATTGGCAGGGGAAAGCGGATGCGGAAAAACCCTTACAGCCCTTTCCATCATAAGGATTCTGCCGCAAAATATTTCTTCAGATGGGACGGTAATATTTCATGGAAAAGATATCTTTGCCCTTTCAGAAAAACAGATGAGAAAGGTAAGGGGAAGGGATATCTCGATGATCTTTCAGGAACCCATGACATCTCTCAACCCAGTCCTTACCATCGGCTACCAGATCGCCGAATCCCTTATCACCCATCTTGATATCCCCAAAAAAGAGGCTCTGAAGAAAGCTATAGATCTTCTTAATGCAGTAAAAATTCCCTGCCCTCAATTACGGATTAAAGACTATCCTCATCAATTATCAGGGGGTATGCGGCAAAGAGCAATGATTGCAATGGCAATTGCATGCGGTCCTTCACTCTTAATCGCAGATGAACCAACCACAGCCCTTGATGTAACCATTCAGGCTCAGATACTTGAACTTCTTAAAGACTTGCGGCATCAGGGCAGGATGGCAATTTTGTTCATTACTCATGACCTAAGTATTATTTCAGAAAATGCTGATAGGGTGGGCATAATGTATGCCGGAAGAATAATAGAACTTGCATCAGTAGAAGAACTATTCAACAATCCCCTGCATCCTTACACTCAGGGATTATTAGCTTCACTGCCTGCACAGAAGGGCATGACACTAAAACCTATATCAGGATTAGTTCCTCACCCTGCCCTTTTGCCAAAGGGGTGCAAATTTATGGAGCGATGCAAAGTCAAAGCAAAAGAGTGTTGCGACAAAGAGCCGGATCTCATTAAAATCTCTGAAAATCACTTTGTGAGATGCATGAAATGCCAGTAGAAAGCCTCTTAAGAGTTGAATCGTTAAAAAAAATTTTTTCTTATAAAACCAGTCTTGGAAAAGCAAAAGGCTATATCAGGGCAGTTGATAATATCTCTTTCAGTGTGGGCACAAACAGTGTATTTGCGATTGTTGGTGAGAGCGGTTGCGGAAAATCTACCGTTGCCAATCTGATACTTAGACTGCTTGAACCAACTGGGGGGCAGATTTACTTCAAAGGTCAGGACATTTTAATCTTTAAGCGAAAACAGATTAAGGAATTCAGAAGATCTGTCCAGATTATATTTCAAGACCCATTTGCATCCCTGGATCCGAGGATGAGGATAATTGATATACTTTCTGAGCCTTTGAAGATTCATAGAATTGCAAGTGGCGGCAGCATAAAAGAAATGGTTGTTCAACTATTGGAAAAGGTTGGGATGGACTCCGATTCGCTGAATAAATATCCACATGAATTCAGCGGCGGACAAAGACAAAGAATATGCATAGCCCGATCCCTTACTGTCTCGCCGGAACTTCTCATTGCAGATGAGCCTCTTTCAGCCCTTGATGTCTCTATACAGGCTCAGATATTAAACCTCTTTCAAACAATAAAGCAGGAATCAGCTATTTCATTTATCTTTATAAGTCATGACCTCAAAGTAGTCCGATATTTCAGTGATGAGGTGGCTGTAATGTATCTTGGCAAGATTGTAGAACAAGCTAAATCGGAAGACATCTTTTCGGCACCTCTGCATCCTTATACCCAATTGCTCATCGCATCTGCGCCCCAAATAAAAATCAAAAAAGAAATGAGGCGGGACAAGGTCATTTTGCCTGTAGGAAGCCCTATACACGATGTCCAAAGTCCTTTAGTTATCCCTTTAGGATGCCCCTTTCACCCAAGATGCCCTGAGAAGATAGATATTTGCGGCAAAAAACCACCTGAAATGAAGGAATCTTTCGGAAGACTAATATCGTGTCATCTTGCTTAGTGTTTCAGGACAAACCTGCCTGTGGCTTCGCACAGGCAGATGCAAGCAGAGGTTTTCGGGGTACTCATGTCTGCTCTTTTAGAATTAAACGAATTTTTTAGGGTAAGGGAAGGGTGTGAGAACTTGCCCACTAAGTTTTAGGAAAAGCCTTTACCTAATTGCTCAATCGCTTTTGATAATCTCTTAATGGTCTTCTCCTTGCCAATTATCTCTATAATCTCATAGATTCCGGGACTTGCTGTCCCGCCAGTGAGGGCAACCCTTACTGGTTGAGCAATAGCACCAAGTTTGATATTATGTGTTTTTGATAAATCAGTAAAGATTTTCTCAATCTCTGCCGCTGAAACATCCTGCAGCCTTGAAAGAGAATCTCTGATTTCAGACAGATATTTAATGCCCTCAGTGGTCAAGAATTTTTGCGATGCCTTTGGGTCTATCTCCACCGAATCAGAAATAAAGTATCTGAGTGAATTGGCAAGTTCATCAAGGGTTTTAGAACGTTCCCTAAGCAGATTAACTGCCTTTGAGAGCCACTTGATATCAATATCTTGGTCTTCAGAGACTATCTTTTTTTGAATAAGAAACGGTAGAACCATCCCAGCAAGCCTGAGAGGATTGCTATTGATTATATAATGGCTGTTCAGCCAGAGCAGCTTTTCAGGATTAAAGACAGCGGCTGATTTTCCAATATTCTCAATCGAGAAGTACTCAATCATTTCATCTTTTGTGAATATCTCCTGATCTCCATGCGACCACCCAAGTCTTGCGAGATAATTCACAATTGCCTCCGGCAGATAGCCCATTTCCTTATATGCTAACACCGAGGTTGCCCCATGTCTTTTACTTAGACGGCTTTTATCATGCCCAAGTATCATAGGCAGGTGAGCAAATTGAGGCATTTTTGAGGCAAAAGCTTCGTATATATGTATTTGTTTGGGGGTATTATTCAGGTGATCATCACCCCTTATTATGTGACTTATATTCATATCTATATCATCCACTACTACAACGAAATTATAAGTGGGAGTTCCATCTGAACGGATGATTACGAGATCTTCGAGTTGGCTGTTCTCAAAAGCCACATGGCCTTTTATAAGGTCATTTACTATGATCTGCCCTTCCTGCGGCATTTTGAATCTAAGAGCGGTTGACATATAAGCTGGCTTGATATTCAGGTCTCTGCACTTGCCGTCATATTTCATCGGCAATCCAGATGCAACAGCAATTTGCCTTTTTCTTTCGAGTTCTTCAGGTGTGCAGCAGCAGTAGTATGCCTTGCCTTCCTTAATCAACCTGCCCGCATAGTTTTTATAGACATCAAATCTGTCCGTCTGTCTAAATGGTCCCTCATCCCAATCAAGACCAAGCCATTTCATCCCTTCAATAATTAAATTGAGAAATTCATCTGTAGAGCGGCTTCTGTCGGTATCTTCTATTCTTAGAGTGAAAATGCCTTTATAATGCCTTGCAAAAAGCCAGTTGAAGATGGCTGTTCTTGCGCCCCCTATATGAAGATAACCTGTCGGGCTCGGCGCAAATCTAACTCTTATCTGCTGATTCAATATGCCTCCTTAATTTAATAATTGATTATTTCGAGATAGTCAGCTAAATCTTGGTTTTCACCGTCTGATTTAAGATAGTGTCTTTTAATTTCCTCAATGAATTTCATTTTATCTCCGTTATATGCTAGGTCTATCTCTATAGCCGTTGCAAGCATTTCAGATGCCTCGCCATATCTCCCGATTTTGTTATAGCATAATGCCAGTCCATAATAGGAGTGTGAGAACTTCGGCGCCCTTTTAAGAGAGTCCTTATATGCGATTATAGATAGGTCATATTGCCCAAGCCTGTAATATCCGTTGCCTAAATTGAAGTATGCACTTTCGGGATTCTCATACATTGGATTAGATAAAGCCTTTTTGAATTGCTCAATTGCTTCATTCCACTTAGACATTCTGGTATATACGATTCCAAGATTGTTATGAGCCGTAGAGAAATGCTCGTCAACCGAAATTGCATCACTAAAAAATCTTATAGCTTTTTCTAAATCTCCAAAATGCAGATGAATCAGACCAAGACTATTTAATATTTCCTTATTCTTTGGTTCAATACTATAAGCCTTCTGTAATTGAATGTATGCCGACTGATAATTACCTTCATTAAGATATGAAATGCCGAGCTTGAAAAACATGTCGGCGTCTTTCTGTTGTTCCCGACTGATTGAGACGCACCCAAAAAGTAATAAAAATAATGATAGACAACTTACTAAAATTAAAATCTTAGTTGTTGTAAAATACATCTTAATATTTTTCATCTATAAACACCTCTAAGTCATAAGGTTCAAGATAATTTTATGTCGTATTTATCCAATACGCACTGTGAACGTATTGATAATGCTTACTCTTAAAATAAGAACCTTTTTCAGAAAATGTTTTGTTAAGCAATCACCGTCTGTATTTATATGCTAACTACTTAACATTATATATCATGACCTCAAGTATTTTACAGAAATCGCTGTCTTTACACAAATAACATTAGGCTTTAAAAATTTTTGCCTAAAAAATAAACTACTCCCCATTGTCAAGACAGAAAAATGGGTTGTATTTGGTGGATTAGCCAGAAGTCATCTCCATCGTCATTATTATTATTGCCGCTGAAATATGCCTCGTGCGGTGTCCGGTATCCAAGAGACTCATGGAGTCTCTCTCTGCTGTAAAGCTCAAAGTATCTCGCAAGATTGTCGTAAGCATCCCTGACGCTTTCATAGTTTTTAATATAGACCTCCTCGTATTTGACCGAGCGCCATAAGCGCTCCACAAAGATGTTATGTCCGCACACCAGACTTGATCCGAATGTTGTATTGCCAAATCTCTCAATA